>JAGRGU010000023.1 GCA_020445335.1 Gammaproteobacteria bacterium | reverse complement strand
GTTTTGCTTAGCCTGACCCATTTTTCATGAGCAAAGCGAAAAACGGGTCAGGCCAAAGCGGTTGTCAGCATGTCTGAAGCACAACCCACCACCAGCCGGTATATCTCCCGAAATTTGTCGATTCGGGAGGCGATCCATAAACGTTTCATCAATCGATTTATAGACTACGGCGGAAAAACCTGACAACTTTTTTGCGTGATTTGTATGCATTGTCAACATCGGGAACGATCTTCACTTCACCGCCAGCGCCGAGGTTGGAGAAGGGATCGATAACCGAAGTTGGAACTTGCAACCTGTCCCAGGCATGGAATGCATCTTCATAGGCCGCCACCTCAACCAAACTTTGCTCTTCAAAGGGCAGATTGTTCTTCAGTGCATAGCAGGGAGTTGATCCACGATCGTAATCATCTTTCTCACCGATTTGGATCAGGAGCGGAGCCCCTGTCAGATCAGAAAACTCAGATCCGGGAATACCCGTATTGTATGCGTAACATATTGGATAGTGAGCGACATGGGCTGCAAAACGAAGCCCGCCCCAGAACTGGGTGCTATAGAGTTCCGTAGCCGACGCCATTGTCATCACCCCGCCCCAGGAAAATCCCATAACGCCGATGCGGTCCGGGTCGATATTGGGATGTGCTGACAGGAACCTGAGAGCAGCAAATGCATCAGGGTAGGTAAACAATGGGAGCGGAGGGCGATCGGCTGCACTGGTTATCCCTCGAGCTTCCCACATATCGATCTCTAAGGTGGCGATACCTGCTTCATTCAGTGCGCGTGCATAGAAATCGCCGCGAAAATCGACGCCGGCTGAGCCATGCAATATCACCACGGCACGAAGCTGCCTTTTCGGTAGGTAGCAACTTCTCCTCCAGTGATACCCGATGGGCAGTTTGAGCTTACCCTTGACCGTGATAGGGCCTGGTGGCTGCTGTTCCAGATCGAGTGATTGGAACTCGACAAAAGAGATTGCCGGTTGACGATTCTCTCGACAGTCATCGTTACCGCGAGCATGGGAAACCAGTGAAAAGCCCCAAAGAAGTATGCAAGCTGACAAAAAAGCAGGTTTCTTATATGACATGACACTCTCCTTATTGATAACAAGCACAATAAGCTCAAACCTTACTATTGAGTCTAGCCAGATTGCATTGAAGCGCTTCATAAATTGCAAGAGGAAATAAAAGCTTACGCGGATTAGAGTGGCTTGCGGCATGAAACGCGTACCAGGGTAACAGTGGCGAAGCCATGCCCGGCCGGTGCGGAATGCTGATTGTCCGAGAGAAACGCGGGGAAACAGCCAGCCTGCCTTGTCAGGCATTTACTTTACGCTAATCCTCACATCACCGTCAGCAAAAAGCAGAGCGAGGTACCAGCGACGCTTTTGCTCTCCTGGCGCATGTGACTGTCAGCTATTCTCCGAACCGGTGAATTGCATGATGTTGTTTGGGAACTCTTCGGACTCAACCTCCGACGAGAACTGCTGCGCTACCTTGATTATGGTTCTACTCGTGTGCGCATACTGCTTCGAAAAAGGCGGCCAATAATCACCCAGTCCCAACGCATCGTTGATAACGAGCACTTGTCCGTCACAGTCCGCACCTGCGCCGATACCAATTGTTGGCACCCTAAGTGATTTCGTAATAACACGCCCAAGGGAGTATGGGATATGCTCCAATACCACCATAAAAGCCCCCGCATCCTGAATTGCTTCCGCTTCTGATGCTATTCTCGTTGCCTCACTGCTGGTGGCCCCGACTTTTTTGAAGCTCTTGGCTGTCTGGGGAGTCAGCCCAGTGTGACCTACAACTGAAATGCCATTTTCGACCAGGTAAGTGATCACTTCCGTTTTCGGTCCTTCGAGCTTGATGCTGTCCGCCCCAGCGGCCAAAAGCCTTTTTGCATTGGCTAATGCTGTTTCCGGATCTCTATCAGCCTGGTACGGAAGATCGCCGATCAGGTGCGTCTTCTTGGCGCCACGCCGAACTGCGCCTACATGATATTCCATGTGTTCCATCGTTACCTGCCGGGTGGAGTCGAAGCCCATCTCCACCATACCGACGGTATCACCAATCAAGATAATCGGAATGCCTGCTTCCTCTATGGCTCGGGCAACCGGAGTGGTATAAGCGGTAAGCATTGCAATGGGTTTGATGCCTTTCATCTGGACAAAATCTTTGGCATGCATTTTCATGACTCATCTCCGTGGCGGTATTCCGTAAGCGAACCCCTGGTTGAGCGGCCTCGCAAAACGCTTCGACATTTGTGGCAACAGGCGAGCTTGCGAGTGCCATAAAATCTGCACCGATTGGCAGGATCCGCGTTGAATATATTTTCAGGTGAACACGCATCATCTCGCTGGACGAATGGAGTAGATTATTTCGGCGCTGATCCTACCACTTCTGGTTCTTGATGCCGGATCAAATCCGTAGAGACTATATCGGCCATCCAGCGAGCCAACGGCAAATGACACGGTCTCCTGGCTGAGCAATTTCGCCGTTTCCGAAGCTCCCTGCTCTCTCTTTAGCATTTCAAATCTCACCTCGTACTGTTCGGCCTTGGGTAAACGAAATGTCTGGCTGGACATTGTCGGGGCGACTTGAAGCCACTCGACACCACCGATGCTAGGGTAAGTGAACTTTGTTCCATTCACATAAGCGCTTACCTTAACCGACGCAGAATCGGATGGCGGAAAAAGTTCCACCCCTTTGAGCTCCAGCTGGTATCCGTCAGCGGTGCCAATGCGCAAGTCCTCCATGACCCGCCCCAGGTCCGAGCGATAAACAGCCGCCACAACAGCAAAGCAAAGCGCAAACCCCGCCAAAACGATTCGACGGCGCTTGGTGAACGATGCGTTTGAGTTTTTTGGACTATCGGAAAGATAGCTGTCGACTGCATTGAACAATCGATCTACGTCAACATCGAAGTCCGGATCATCCCGTACCTTCGCGGCATTTAGACCAGCCAGGTTTTTGAGGTTTTCCGGTAGCTGGCTTTTCTCCGGCATGATCGCATCTTCCACGAGTACGGGTATGACACGAACTCCCTGTTCCAATGCGCTCACCACTTCCGTTCGGACCCAATCGTTCGAGTCGTCGATGCGTCGATTGCCGGCATCGTTGCGGACATTGATCCAGTTATCGCCAATGATCACCAGGCATACTTTGCACTGCGCAAGCGCATCCCCGATTACTTTTCCGAAATCCTGACCATAACGAATCGAACTCAGATCACGAAAGATCTTCTCTCTGCCAAATCGGTTTTCCAGCCGGTCGATAATCCTCCCGACAATTGCGGACGAATCGCTCCTTCGGTATGACACGAAGATTTCATTCATGGTCAATCACTGATTTTGGTATTTCTTGCCTGTTGCCAAGGTAAGGGTCGTTCGCTAGGCAGCGGGTGATCGGGTAAAAATGGCAAAGCTATGCATAAACATGCGCGGAGAACTGAACGTCCCACTGAGCCGCAGGTGAATGGCCTGACCGTATTGTTATGCATTTTTCGTTTGGCAGCCGTTCGATGATAACGCGTAGTAGAAGATGTACAGGCCAACAAGCAGATCTACTGCACCACAGAACTCCGGCCACCACAACGGTGTGCCTTGATTTACGAATGCTTGGTTATGCCCCACATCGTAAATCGCATGGCATACATAGCCCATACCCAATAGCAACAAGCCTGCAAAGCTTTCTATCTTATAGGCTATAAGCGCCAACGCCACGAATAAGAACCCGATTACAGCTTCTTTTTCCAACGCGGCATAATCTGACGCCGAAATTGCGAACAACCAATAGTAAACAGGGAACGTCGCAAGTAATGCAGGATATACCCAGTGCTTCTTTTCAAGCCCGGTTTTCTTGAATTGAATTATTATATATAGGCCCACGGTGATACCGAATACCACCGCAAGGTAGTTCACCATCATTTTCTTTGCCTATTGCCCTGCATAACCGGCCGCAAAAGCGCGCAACGTTTTGGAGCTCCAGCGCACAAATTGTGCGTGGTTGATTTGATTGCTAGATTTCATCAGGATCAATTTTCTCGAAAGAGACCTGATTACCCATACCCTTATAAACCGCGTTGTCGGGAAGAGTCGCGCGCCCAAAACCACTATAAACGCCTATATAAACTTTCTTTTCAGATGCAAAGGTGGCCGAGATATAAAGTGACAAACTTAGAATTAGAAAAATGTGCTTCATCGTTCCTGGAAACCTGGCAACTATTTTTAAACGGACACTGTATTCGACCAAATTAATGGCTGCGGCAAATCCCGAAATTGCGCACAATCAGGCGAAAACACACTGCTGCCCACATAGCAGAACCCCATGAAACTATAGCGCATCAACGATGCCGATAACGGCTGAATTATGTCAACGGTGGTTCAGAACTATCCTACGAATTCGCAGCTGTTCCGATGGATAAGGAGGGAAGTCGATGTGGAGCAGGAAAGGGAAATGATCTGAGGAGTGGGCCGTGAAAATCGCTGATGGCTTGTTGCGGAGTCAGGTCCACGACCAGAGTCGACTCGAAAGGCGTATCGATTCTTACCGAAGTGGGCTGGGGTCGCCGGCGGCGAAACACTCATTTGGCCGAACCCGAGCAGACGTTTGATCGGTAGACCGATAACTCCGAGCCTGGCCAAACTGCGTCCATATTCGCTTGGAGTTATCGCATACTGCCGAGGGCTGGCCGATTGATTATTTTTTGCGGTCTTGCCCCTTGTCGGGGCCTTTCCCTTGAGATCATCAGCGCGCTGCATGAACCAGGCATCGCGCCTTTTGAACGGCTATCGCTCGTGCCTGGGTGGCACGAGCGATAGCGAGAGATCAGGTCAGCTTCTTCCTGCGAGCAAAGCCGATACCGGCAACGCCTGCTCCAAGCAGAAATAGGGAGGCCGGCGCTGGGATTTGTGATGCCAGCACTCTCACGGTGACATCCCCGAGATTCTGCAGGTGATCTCCCGTGGATGCACCTGCCACCAATCCTGTATGGGTGCCGGCGATGAAGTGGGAGAAGACTGCGTCCGGCAGGAAGTAGTCGCCATTCAGGTCGCTTAGATCTAGCACTCCATTCAGGTCGTTAAAACCGAAAAAGAAGCCCAACAGCGACTGGACACCGTTGAGAGAGCTTCCATTGTCATCCCGATAAAAGCTGTTGAGTGCGGTGTAGGGTCCCAGGGTCATCGATGGGGTAGGGGCACTGTTCCCACTGGAAACGACACCGCTGTTGACAAACGAGTCATTGGTCGGATCGCCGATCAACAGCCATGTATGGGAGTTTGCGGTGACAGAGCCCGAAGCCTGGATGTTCATGTCCACCGCACCGCCAGCTCCCGGCGTCATGGTGAAGATAATGGTCGCCTGCGCCACAGAAGCCAGACTGAGAAGGGCTGCGAGTAAGATCGTTCTGAGAGATCGCGACTTATAGTTACCCATTTGAAACATCCTTTGTTGGATTGGAAAATCCATACAAATCAAGCAATATTCGAACCATATATGGCATTATCAAGAAAAACAGTATGTTGCGTTTATACAGGATGCTCATTTACTTTTTCGTGTAAAAGATGCTGACGAACGGAACTGCTCTACATCGAAGTTAGCCAGGCCAATTCGGAAGTGGTAGCCTCCCCCGGTACACCGATTCGATCGGACTGTTGTTTCACCGGGTTGCCGGAAACAGAGCCCACCTCGATCAGCGCTGCAACAGGTGATCCAACGTCAGCACACCACCGCCATGGCGGATCAGGTAGAGCGCCGCGACGGCCCACCACATATGCACGTCCCAGGCTTCCGGATAAACGAAGAGCTGGATAACCGTGGTCATCAGCAGCAGCGACAGGGCGGCAAAGCGGGTGAAAAGCCCGACTATCAGCAGAATTGGAAAGAGGTGCTCGGCGTAGGTCGCCATGTGCGCGGCGATGACGTGCGGAACCAGCGGCAGAGCGTATTCGTGCTCGAACAGGAAGAAGGTGGATTGGGAGATATCCAGGAATCCACTCACCTTGCTGCGGCCGGACATCCAGAAGGTGTAGGCGATGGACCAGCGCGCAAGCAGCTGGATCAGAGACTCCGGCACCAGCAGGCCGATGCGTTGCAGAAAATTCAGGGCGTGGTTGATTGCTGCGCTCATGGTTTCACTCTTCCTTAGGTTTGTTATTGATGGCGACAAAGGTGCCGTCGAAGAGACGGCGGCTGAAAAAATCACTCAGATCGAATTCGGGGTCCGTATCGATCGCCTGTGCCAACGCATGCTGGACGCTGCCGCCGGCATGCAGGGCGCGCATCAGGACGAACTCCCCGACGCCGGCTTCGCGTACCTCGACCTGCCGCCCGGGGCGGTTCACGATCACCCGCGACGGACCCTCGTCGAGCGATACCAGATCGTCCGATTCGTGCTGGTTGTTCTGCCAGATACGGTAGAGTGGATAGCGTGAATCGATGAGCCGCAGCGACGGGTGCGGCTTGAGTCGCGCCGATGCCAGCGTCTCCGTTCCGGCGCGGGTTACTTCGGCCTGCGTGATCGGTGTTGCGTCGGCCGCGTGATAGGCGGCGGTCCAGGCGTACTCCAGGCGCGCCACATCCGGCAGGTAGGGAAGTGCCGCCAGTTCGGGTATCTCCCGCAGGAACTCGGCGAACTCCGCACCGTACAGCAGCAACGCACGTTCTCGTGGCGGATGGCGGCGCACGTACGCCGTCGCCAGGAGCCGGAATGCCTGCGCGCCGATCAGGCGCTGCACGGAGGGGTACATTTCGGCCAGCGCATCCCCGTTGAGGACGATGAAGTTGTTGCGGTAGACATCGAAGCGCGCCAGTGCATGACCGTCGTCGATCAGTTCGGCCAGCAGCTCCTCGGGGGGCGTCTCGGGAGCGCGCAGCGCGTCGCAGAACCGCCGTTGCAGATCAGCCAGGATTTGCATGCGACAGCGTCTCCGCGGTTGGTATTAGCAGGCGTTCGGCGAGATTCGCTTCCTGCATCAGCTGCGCGAAGTCGGGGACGTTGCTGTCCCACTCGATCAGCGTCGGTACCTGCCCGAAGCGGTCGATGCAGAGGCGATAGAGCTCCCACACGGCGGGTGCGACCGGCGAGCCGTGGTCGTCGATGCGCAGGGTGAACCCCTCCAGTTCCTGCACCGCGTGGCCGGCGAGGTGAATCTCCCCGACCAGCTCCGCGCCGATCGGCGCAAGATAAGCGGCGATATCCCAACTATGGTTCATGCAACTGACGTAGACGTTGTTGACGTCCAGCAGCAGCGCGGCACCGGAGCGCCTCGCCGCTTCCACGAGAAACTCTGATTCGGGAATCTCGCTGCGTTTGAATTGCAGATACGAGGAGGGATTTTCAATCAATATTCGGCGTCCGAGCGTCTCCTGCACCTCGTCGATGTGGCGGACGACATTTTGCAGCGAGGCCTCGGTGTAGAGCAGGGGCAGCAGGTCGTGAGTAAACCAGTCGCGGCCGTGGCTCCAGGAGAGATGCTCCGAGACCAGCCCCGGCTGGAATCTTTCTACCAGCGCTTTCAGGCGAGACAGATGTACCCGGTCAAGTGGACGGTGGCTGCCGAGCGAAGTACCGACACTGTGCAGCGAGAGCGGGTAGTCCATGCGTATGCGCTCGAGGTAGCCCAGTGCCGGTCCGCCCTCTGCCATGTAGTTTTCGGGATGCACTTCGAACCAGCCCAGGTCGGGACGCTGTTCGATTACGTTGGCATAGTGCTGTGCCTTGAGACCGACCCCGGCGCGCGTCGGAATCCACGCGTCCGGGGTGGGGCCCGAGGGGAACACCTTGACGGTCTCCATCATCGGTCGGTCTCGATTGACTACTTTTCGGCCAGGCTGCCGCCGACGATCTTCTCGCAGCTGCCTTTCAGCACCAGCATCCAGGCGTTGCCCTGACCGTCGACCTTCGAGGTGCCCGAACAGCTGGTGCCGGGACCGGCCTTGCAGTCATTCTTTCCGGCCTTGGCAACGCCGAAGCATTTCTCGGTATCGGCGGCGGTTGCGCTGGTCAGCGGTGCCAGAGTAACCGCCGTGGTGATGGCGCCGGCGATAAGGGTCTTGATTGCATTTTTGTTCATGTCACTCCTCCAGAGAGTTGTTGATTGGGTTGCTGCCTAAGTGGCAACTAATGAGACCCAGAGGGGAGCTCAGTTATTTCAGGAGGAGAAAATATTCATCGCTCTCGCGGAGGGATCACCCGCAGCGGACGGCGCACTTGTCGATCAGGTGTTTGTGGAGGTTATACTTTCGTTTCGAAGTCATAACAGAGTTAATAATGGTTTATATTTAGAGTTCGAGCTGGTTTTGTGTTGCCCTGATTTCGTTAGTTCAACCAGGATGAAAGATGTCTGTTACGGAGCCTAATTCACCGGCCTTCCAGATCGAGAGCGAACTGTTCCGCTTGAACGATCGAGTGGTGTGTCGCGCTACGCGCCGCCACGACAAGCTTCCGGTTTTTCTTTGCTGGAACCAGGGAAGCGGAGGCTCGGAGGCCCTCCAGCAGGAGCTCGAGCTGCTGCACGAGATGGCCGCGGAGTGGGTTCTGCAACCGGTCGATATGACCCGAATTGACGGATCAGCGGCCCTGGTAATGGAAGACCCCGGTGGTTTCTTTCTCGGCTCCAACCTGCCAAACGAACCACTGCCTGTCGCTGACTGCCTGCTGCGCGCCATAGAATTGAGCGAGGCCG
Source organism: Gammaproteobacteria bacterium (assembly GCA_020445335.1). Lineage (GTDB taxonomy): Bacteria > Pseudomonadota > Gammaproteobacteria > Chromatiales > Chromatiaceae > HKST-UBA178. The sequence continues at coordinate 46,457 of JAGRGU010000023.1, read as the reverse complement.
TCGCCCAGGTGCATGGCGTCGGTCTGGTCCACCGTGGTATCCAGCCAAACGCCTTTCATGTGGAACCTTTCCGCGAAAAGGTGAAGATCACCGGCTTTAACAGAGCGACCCGCCTGCCGAGGTCGACGCAGAAACTGGTGACGCGGGATCTCCATGGCGGAACATTGGCGTACCTGGCACCGGAGCAGACCGGTCGGGTGAACCGCCAGGTGGACAGGCGTGCCGATATCTATTCCATCGGCGCGGTACTCTATCGAATGTTGACCGGGCGCCCGCCGTTCACCGGTGAGACGCCGCTCGACATACTCCATGGCGTGATCGCGCGTGTCGCACCGGCTCCGGTACAGCTGGTTCCGGAACTGCCGCAGATCCTCTCCGACATGGTCATGAAGATGTTGGCGAAGAGTGCCGACGACCGCTACCACAGCACCGCCGGTCTGTTGGCGGATCTCCGTCGCTGCCAGGCGGCGCTGCTGGCGAGCGGACGCATCGAGTCGTTCTTGCTGGCACAGGAGGAGGCGGTCGATCAGCTTGCGATCCCGGACAAGCTGTATGGAAGGGAAGATGCCGTGGACAGGCTCACGCAGGCGATCGAACGCGTGAGACATGGCGCCGTGGAGATGGTGACCGTGACCGGTCACGCCGGTATCGGCAAAACATCGTTGGTGCTGGAGATACAGGGGGCGGTAACGGCCGCGCATGGAAGTTTCATCAGCGGTAAGTTCGATCAGCTCAATCGTGATCAACCCTATTCTGCACTGATAGTGGCCCTGGACGATATGGTGGGGCAGCTGCTGACCGAGAGCGACGAGGCGATCGCGGCTTGGCGCGATAGATTGCTGGCGGCACTTGGCGACAACGCGCAGGTGGTGCTTGATGTGGTGCCCGACCTGGAGTTGATCATCGGTAAGCAGTCCGCTGTCCCCTCTCTTGCTCCGGTGGAAAACCGCAACCGGTTCGAGCTGCAGTTCCAGCGTCTTATTTCGGTGCTCGCCCGGCGGGATCATCCGCTGGTTCTGTTCCTCGACGATCTGCAGTGGGCAGACAGCGCAAGCCTTTCGCTGATCGTCGCGTTGCTGATTCGATCCACGTCGGAAGGCTTTCTGTTGATAGGCGCTTTTCGTGACAACGAAGTTCCGCCGCATCATCCTCTGTCGCTCGCGTTGAAGGAGCTGCAGACATCCGGTGGATCCGTGACCCATTGCGTGCTCGGACCATTGCAGCAGGGCCACATGGAGGAGATGCTTGTCGACTCGCTGAGCTGCGATGTCGAAAAAGTACGTTCACTCGCAGCGCTGGTGCAGGGAAAGACACTGGGTAACCCCTTTTTCGCGCGAACCTTCCTGCAGAGTGCATTCGCCACCGGCCTGCTTCGCCATAGGCGAGGCAGCGGCTGGGATTGGAACACCGAACTGGTTCTGCGGGCGCAGCCAACCGACAATGTCGTGGATCTTCTTGCCGGTCGTATCGATGACTTGTCGCAGGAGTGCCGTCAGATTTTGGAGATCGCAGCCTGCATCGGCAACCGTTTCGATGCGGCGCTGTTGGCAAAAGCGCTCAACACGGAGACCGGGGCCTTACGGCGCGCCTTGCTGCCGATACTGCGCGAAGGCTTCATCGACGCCGGTCCGGGGCTGATCTTTGCGTTTTGCCATGATCGTATCCAGGAGGCTGCCTACCGGCGGGTCTCGGAACAGCGCCGCAACCTGATACACCTTCAACTGGCCGAACTGATGATGGCGGAGGAGGAGCAGAAGTTGCCCGCCGAGCATCTGTTCGAGATCGTCGACCACCTCAACGCGGCGTTCACTGCCATCGATGGCGCCTCGTTCAGGGATCGCTTCGCACCGCTTAACCTCGAAGCAGGCAACCGCGCCCGCGCTTCTGCGGCGTTCGATGCGGCGAGACGATACTACGATTTCGGTATCAGGGGATTGCCGGCGGACGGCTGGCGCTCGCATTACGCGCTGAGTTTCTCGCTTCACTTCGGCAGAGCGGAGACAGCCTTTCTTTGTGGTGACGTCGATGATGCGCAGAGGGATACCGGGATACTGTTGCAGGAGGCTCGGGAGAGGCTGAACAGGGGGAAGGTCTACGGTCTGCTGATGGTTCAGCACGAGAACAGCGGGAGATTTGCTGAGGCAGTGGCAGCGGGCAAGTCGGCCCTGAAACTGTTCGGAGTCCATTTCCCGGATCGGTCCGAAGATGCGGAACGGGAGATCGGGAGCGCGCTGCGTGAGCTTGATAGCGCGCTCGGATCAAAGCCTATCATAACGATGCTCGAGCTGCCGGTCATGGAGCAGGAGCAGGGTCGGATGGTCATGCATCTGTTGATGACCCTCTGGCCGTCGGCCTACATATCGGGTGACAAGGCGCTTACCGTGCTGATCGCCGCGCGTATGGTGGCACTGTCATTGAGCCAGGGCTGCTCGCCGGAATCCGCCTATGGTTTCGTCACCCATGCGATCACGCTCGGCGCCGTGCTGCATGACTATGCGGCGGCGTACGAATACGGCCGTCTCGCGCTCGAGGTGAACCGGCGTTTCGACGATCTAAGCGCCCGCGCCAAAGTGAACCATATGTTCAGCTGCTATATCGGATTCTGGCACCGGCCGATCGCGGAGAGCTTCCCTCACTCCAGGGAGGCATACAACTCCGGCCTGGAGTCCGGTGATTTCGTCTACGCGGCATACGGATGTTTTCACGAGAGCTGGCATGCGATGTTCAGCGGCATGCAGCTGGAAGGCTACCAGCAGGATTACAGCGAAAAACTGGGCTTCCTGGAACGCACCGGCAATCACAGTTTTCACGACGCGCATAGTCTGATGCTGCAGTGGGGAAGATGCCTGCAGGACCCGGCCGCAATGCACGACCTCAACAGCGAGCTGTTCGATGAGGAGCGCTATCTCGACCGATACCGGCAGGTGGATTTTTTCCTGGCATTTCATCACATAGCAAAACTGAATCTGCTCTATCTGTTCGGGCGTTTCGAAGAGGCACGGGAGATGGCGCGCCGGGCGGACGGGGTGGCGCTGGGTGTGCGGGGTATGATCTGGGATGCCTGGCTCTGTCTCTACAGGGCGCTTTCGATAACTGCGCTGCGCACGGGAGAGAGTGACAGCGCGGAAGATGAAAGCGCGGAGCTCGATCAGGCAGTCGAGCTGATGTCCGTCTGGGCCCGTTCGAGTCCGAGCAATTTCGCTCATCAATTCGAGCTCCTGCTGGCGGAGAAGGCTGCGGTTGAACAGCGAATCGCAGATGCGATCAGCCACTACGAGGCCGCCATCAACGGAGCGGCCGAGGCCGGTTTCAGCCACAACCTGGCTCTGGCAAAGGAGCGCTATGCGGAGTTCTGGCTGTCTCGCGGGAATGCGCGTTTCGCCCGCATCTACCTGACGGAGGCAATCGGTGACTACGCCCAATGGGGAGCGAAGGCAAAGGTCCAGCAGCTTGTACGGCGTCATTCGGAGATACTCGGCGAGACGGCTCACGGCTGGCTTGGCGGGTCGCACCCGCCTGAGCGCGACCCGATCGACAGCGCGACGATCGTCAGCGCAACGCTGGCTTTGTCGAGTGAGCTCGATGCGGAGCGTGTGGCCGATGTACTGCTCCGTCTGCTGATGCAGGCATCGGGTGCCGAGCGTGCGTTGCTGTTTCGTATGGAGCACAACAGGCCGATTCTGGTTCGCGAGGGCAGGCTGGGCGGCAGCGGCGTGAGTATAGAAGCTGGAGATTCGACCGACGACTGGCGGGGGCGTGCGCTAGAGAAGGCAATCAATTACGTGGTACATACACGCCGCAGCCTGCTGACTGGCGATGCGGTGCAGGATGAGCGGATGCTTGCCGACCAGTTTCTCGCGGGAAGCAGTGTGCGTTCACTGATCTGCGTGCCGATGGTCAATCAGTCGGAGCTGGAGGGAGTTGTCTATCTGGAAAACAGGCAACTGGGCGATGCGTTTACACCCAGGCACCTCGACATCGCCGAGATGCTTGCGATCCAGGCGGCGGTTTCGCTGAAAAACGTCCGCCTTTTTGATGGACTGCAGGTCGAGGTCGAGAGGCGGCGAAAGGCGGAGAGCCGTCTGCGTGAAGTGGCCGAGGGCACGGCGGCCGCGGTAGGCGAGAGATTTTTCCAGAAACTGGTGCTGCATCTCAGCCATGCGATGCGGGTGCGGATCGCATTCGTGACCGAGTGCGATCCGGATGACAATGAGCGGGTCCGGGCGATCGCGTTCGTCGACAATGGCGAATTCGTCGATGGTGTGGAGTACGATCTCGAAGGCACTCCCTGCCGCGAAGTGATCGATGGCGCACTGTGTTTCTACCCCTCGCAGCTGGCGCAGCGATATCCCAAGGAGGTCGGTCTGGAGTCCTACCTCGGCACGCCGATGCGCGACTCTTCCGGGATTGTCATCGGACACCTTGCGGTTGTCCACGATCAGCCGCTGCAGGAGAGTCCTGAAGATAGCAGACTGTTGCAGATTTTCGCTATCCGCGCGGGTGCTGAACTCGAGCTGCAGAAAGCCCAGGGTGAAGCGGAGAGGTCGCGACGCATGCTGGCGGAGCGCGAGCGACTGGCGTCGATCGGCGAGTTCGCATCGATGATCGCGCACGAAATCCGCACTCCGCTGTCGACGATGCAGATGGCGCTCGACTATCTCAACGGCCAATCCCTGGCACAAGGCGCGCAGAAGCGGATAGCGCTCGCGGCCAGTGAAAGCCAGCGCCTGCAGGCGCTGTTGAGCGAGATGCTGCTGTTTGCCAAGCCGCAGGTACTCAACCCGGTTCGGGTCGATCTGCTGCTGTTGGCAGAGGAGGTTCTCGATACGTTGAGACAGGCCGGTATCCTCAGCGAGCAACAGGTAGCCGTTTCCTGCCGAAGCTCGGCGAAGGTGGTCGATGGCGATCGGGACAAGCTGACACAGGTGCTGATCAACCTGTTGAGCAACGCCAGACAGGCGATCGATGAAAGCGAAACAATCGATCTGATCCTGAGGGATGCGGATGCAGCAGATTCTCTCTGCCTGGAGATTCGAAACTCCGGTGTGATTGACAGGCAGTTGCTGCCCCGATTGACCGAGCCCTTCTTTACCACCAAGGCACGCGGGACGGGGCTCGGCTTGTCGATTGTGCGGCGAATCGTCGAGGCCCATCAGGGTGCATTGGAGATCGTCTGCAACGAACCGGAGCAGCAGGTATGCGTGCTTGTGACTCTGCCTGCCGCCGGTGGGTAGCATTGAGTCGCCCCCAGAACCCACCCCGGAGTTTGCCATTGATGGCTCGCCGCGCTCCTCTGCCCATGCAGGTCGCTTTTCTCACTGTTGCAGCAATGGATCGACTTCCCATCGGATCGGCTGAACAGCCGAACCGCTAGCGGAAGTTCCCTTCGCTGACCCTTGGCAGCGCAGCAGCAGAAGGTCCAAGGCAGTCCCCCTGAAAGCGCCGTGAGCGCAAACAACCTCGCTCGTCCCTCCCGGGAGATTCGCCACGCGAAATAATTCTTCTGCATCCGGGGTCTCCACCTTTGATGGCGATGTAGTCGCTGACAGGATCTGCGTTGGATCCGTGAGCGTAGCCGTGAAGCTTGTTGTTGCGGCGTCTGCTATCCCGGATGCTCTGTAGTTGTCCGCCGCGAATGGGGGGCGGCATCGACAAGGCATTTTCATGGCGCTGTCGGGTTGCCCGGCAGATGTCGGCGACCATCTCTGCAGAACGCCACAATCACCCGTCGAATAGCGCGGTGTGGGAGTCAACAGTGCAGCGGTTGTCGACCGTCGGACGGTGTTTCGCCCACTGCCTGTACTGTCGTCGGCCAATATACGGAGGAGAGTATGCAACTGATGTCCGATGAGACACGGGATTTTCTTTTCACTTCACTGGAGGTGACGGCTGCGGCCTTTATCTTCATCGTCGGTAGCCTCTGCCTGTGGGCAGCGGTCGCATTCATAGTCGATATATCTCAGACAAAGCAGGCCATCCGCAGAAACTATCCGGTCATCGGTCGTTTTCGCTACATGTTCGAGAAGCTCGGCGAATTCTTCCGTCAGTACTTCTTCGCCATGGACAGGGAAGAGCTGCCGTTCAATCGGGCGCAGCGCTCCTGGGTCTACCGTGCTGCGAAAAACATCGACAATACCGTGGCGTTTGGCTCGACGAGAAACATCGCCACCGTGGGGCAGGTGATGTTCGTGAACTGTCCGTTCCCGACATTGGGAGAGGATGCCGTACCTGCGCGACCGTTGACGATCGGACCCGATGCGAAACAACCATTCACCACCGCCTCGCTATTCAATATTTCCGGCATGAGCTATGGAGCCATCTCCAAACCGGCGGTGCGCGCCCTGGGAGCGGGTGCAGCCCGGGCAGGCTGCTGGATGAATACGGGCGAGGGTGGGCTGTCGCGCTATCATCTGGAGTCCGGCGCGGACATAGTGTTTCAAATCGGCACGGCAAAAAACGGAGTACGCGATCTCGATGGTAACCTGAACGATGACAAGCTGCGGGAGGTCGCGGCACACCCGCAGGTTCGCATGTTCGAGTTGAAACTGAGTCAGGGGGCCAAACCGGGCAAAGGGGGGATTCTGCCCGGCGCCAAGGTAACGGCGGAGATCGCTGCTGTTCGCGGCATTCGGCAGGGGGAGGATGCAATCAGTCCGAACAGGCACCGTGACATCGGCAACAACACCGACCTGTTGAATGTGATCAACCGCATTCGTGATGTAAGCGGAAAGCCCGTCGGATTCAAGATCGTCATCGGTGCCTACGGCTGGCTCGATGATCTGTTTTCGGAGATTCAGCGTCGTGGCATTGAACATGCTCCGGATTTCATAACCGTCGACAGCGCGGATGGCGGAACCGGCGCCGCGCCGATGCCGCTTATCGATGATATGGGGCTACCGCTGCGGGAGAGTCTTCCGCTGCTTATCGACAAACTCGAACAGTACGCTCTTCGTGAGCGGGTCAAAGTGATCGCGTCGGGCAAGCTGATTACCCCGGCGGACGTTGCCTGGGCGATGTGTATGGGAGCCGATTTCGTCTGCTCGGCGCGCGGCTTCATGTTCGCGCTGGGATGCATTCAGGCTCTGCAGTGCAACAGGAACACCTGTCCGACCGGCATTACCACGCACGATCCGAAATTGCAGAAAGGTCTGCATCCGCCGACGAAGGCTCAGCGTGTCGCTGACTACGTAAAGAACATGAACTATGAGGTGGGCGTCATCGCGCACGCCTGCGGCGTGCGCCATCCGGGTGAGTTGCGGCGCTTTCATGCCCGCGTGGTGCAGATGAACGGGATGACCCGCTCGCTGGATGAGCTGTTTCCTGCGTATCAGCAGGCGAACTCCGGCTCCGGGGGAGGCACGAGCGATGTCTGAGTCATTGGCAGCCCGCTCGCAAGCCGCGCCGGACGATACGGCGCGCTTGCAGGGTGCACGGCGGGCAGCTGCTTCTTGCCTGTCTTCGCTTACTCGCCTGTCGCCGGCAAACGGCAGTCGGCGTTCCGGAGCAGCGCTTCACTGGTCAGATATACGGCGGGCGCCATGAACCGGGCCGGACTTGATACGGCCTTTCAGAAACATATCACTGTCTACTGGGCTAATCTCTCAAGGCTCAATAACCTGCTGATCGTTTTGAATATCACCCTGTTCTTCCTGACGGGGCTGATAGCCAGGGGGTACTTCTACACCTTCTACTCTATAGGTTGTTTCTCGGTTGTTGCGATCCTCTCCATCATTCCCGCTCCCTGGATCGATCGGCTCTGGTTCTACCTGGTGAATCTCGCCCTGGAATTTGTAGGACTCTATTTTCTGCTGATCAGCATCGTCCACTGGGTGCGGATGGGAGCGGAGATCGTGATGTAGGGAGTCTGTCAGAGCCGGGCTCTTGATCGATGACGTATCAGCGGCGTGTACCACTCCCGGAGCATTTTCTCCGGCCGCCTGATCCGGCGGCGCTGCCTGCGGTCAATATCGTTGCTAGTCTGGAGCCGGGAAGAAGGGAGATATCATTTCCGCTGGCTATTGGTCGGAGATGTCGATGATCCGCTCAATGAGCAGATCGTTGTCCCATTCGCGGATACCCCTGGCGGTGTATACCACGCGTCCTTTGCCGTCGATGATGAATGTGGTGGGAATGGCGATGACATTCCACTCCGCTGCGACTTCGCCCTCCCGGTCGAGCAGAATGGGAAATGAGAGTTCCACCCGTTTCCGGAAGCGATCAATTGCCGCCGGATCGTCCTGCATGGCAATGGCCAGCACCACGCCGCCAGAAGGTTTGATGCGCTGCCAGTTGCGTTCGAGTGCCGGCATCTCTTTCAGGCAGGGTACGCACCAGGTGGACCAGAAGTTTAAAACGACCACGCGTCCGCGGTAGTCGCTGAGGTGATGGATGACGCCTTCGCTGTCCGGCAGTCCGAATGCAGGAGCGGGTTCGATCTCGGTTACCGGGTCGAGGCGAATCAGGCGTTCATCCACGGTCGCGGTTTCGATCGCGGGAAGTGACGTGGCGCGGGTCATCAGCGTTACCATGAGATATAGCCCGATACGCCCCCGGCGGCCTGAAAACAACACGTCGGTGAACTTGTTGAGCGCTCTGTTGATCATATGGACCAGCCTGGTCGGCTCTCGGTTGGCGCGGATACTGCGTTGGCGCAGTATCCGCGCACTCAGGGGGACTGCTTGTTCGAACAACCGGATGGGCTGTCCAGTGCAATGACTACTGCTGTCCTCCATCCGAGGGCGTGGTGCCGAGCAGCAGACGGCGAGCCTCCTCCTCCATCCTCTTGTTCCAGATGACCTTGTAGCCGCCGCCCTCATTCACCCACAGTTCACTGGCATTGATCGCGTTGAACTTCGGGCTCTTCTCGCCCTCGACGCGGACCATCTTCAATACGTGTCGGGCTTTCACCGCCCGATCCAGGTTGGTGATGAAGTAGTAGTTGCCATCGTCCGTCTGCACGACGAAATCACGCTCGAACACCAGGTGGGGGTCGAGGCGATCCGTGGGCAGGTTTCGCCGTGGGAGGCGCATTCGAGTCCGTTCAGCTTTCCCGTAACCGAGAGTGCCGAAGCGGAGGGGGCGTAGAGCAGCGAATAGCCCAGCACCGCGGCGCTCAGCGTGACAGATTTGACGAAAAGGGTTGGTTTTGACATAGCTTTGCTCCTAAAGGTGGTTTTTCATTTTTGACAGGAGACACCTATGGATACGGCGCAGGTGTCACAGTAGAAGACCAGCCCGGAGGGCGGTTCATTTCTTCAGTCGGAGTTGCCGCGCCGCCGCTGCCGCACCTTTTCGGGTTTTTGAAGCGAGCTCGGCTCGGCTTCGGGCATTGCTCTCATCGACACCCGCCGGATGTTGTAGCGTGTGCGTCTGCACCTGCTGTTCGCTGTTGCGTCGCTCGATCCAGCCGGCACTCCGCCAGGGCGCGGGGGTGCAGTTGTCGTGCCGGTTGGGATTTGTCTCAAATCGGTCGCGCTAGTACGATGCCGGTATTTGAACTCAGGAAAAACGAGATGAGCTGTTTGGTTGCTGAATATGTCCGCGAGAATCTTCCCATGATCGATGAGAAGACGCCGGTCATCGAGGTTGTGCAGCAGATGTGCGAAAAGCAGGTGACTTCCGCTATTGTCACCAGCGCCGGGGAAGTGGTGGGCATTTTCACCGAGGGTGACCTCATGAAACGCGTGGTCAACGCCGGTCGTGATGCCACGGAGCTGAAAGTGGGCGAGGTGTGCACCCGGCAACTGGTCTCCATCGAAGCCGATGCGGCTTGCGACACGGCCATTCTCAAGATGCGTTCGAATGCCTGTCGCCGGTTGGCGGTGTACCGCGGGCCGCGCTTCCTTGGACTGGTCAAGATTCACGACCTGGCGCTCGCCATGGCGTCGGCGACCCGCCAGCGCAGTTCGGTCCTGAACGTTTTCGTCTGGGCGACCCTGGCACTGGTTCTGGGACTTGTCGTCATGCTCCTGCTGCAACTGCCTCAGGTGCTGGATCTGGTACAGGGATAGGTGGCGCAGCCAGGCCGGCCAGGCCGCGCATGATGCCGAAGGAATAGCAACCCTCGTAGGGCGTCCAGAGACCGAAGGCCAGAACCAACAGACCGGTCACGCGCCGCCACCGTCCACGGCTGAAGTGGCCGGCCCCCCAGCACGCCCGAGAGGGTTACGCCGAGCATCATCGGCAGCCTGCCCAGGCCGAAGCAGGGCATCAGGCGACTGCCTGCAGTGGCTGCGCCACCGCCACCGTCTTCAGCGCGACCGCAAAGAGCGGTCTCCCGTTTTCTATCGCCCTCGGATCGGTCGATTCGTAGCTGACGCAAAGCAGTTTACTGCGCGCTGGCTGGGATGGATGAGTCTCGGATCCGATATTGAAGTAACCTGGAAGGATACTCCGCGCACGGGTCCGGTTTTGAGCCACTCTCGGCGGAACTCCGGATGTTCCGGGTTTGCTTGCAGACATCTGCGGGAACGGCGTCGCGAGCGGGATTTGATTTGAACTTTGGGGCAGGGTGACCCCCATATCTGCGATATACCGTTCGGGAAATGCCTTGGCAAGGTTTCCCTTTCAGCCATACAGATTGTCTGTTTGTAGTTCAGGGAGTCAGCGGCTACTTTTGGGGAAGACGCGGAGAGCGTCGGCTTCTTCGGTGTAGGCTGAAGTCGATTTTCGTCCGATGGCTAATGGCGACAAGGAGGATAAGATTGATGGACTTGAGAATATTACTAAGCTCGGTAGCTATTGGTGTACTGGCAGCCGGTTCGGGTTGGGCCCAGGAAGATGGCGATTTGGCGACCGCTGTTACCACTCATCGGGAAATGGTCGTCACCGCCAACCCTCTGGCGACCGCCGCGGGGGCTCATATACTGAAGCTAGGTGGTACGGCGGTTGATGCCATGGTTGCCGTGCAGACGGTTCTCGGCCTCGTCGAGCCCCAGTCCAGTGGTTTGGGCGGCGGCGCTTTTATTGTCTACTACGACGCCAAGCATCAGCAGACGATTACCCTTGATGCTCGTGAAAAGGCGCCTGCTGCGGCGACGGAAGACCGATTCGTGAATGCGGGTGGGTTTATCAACGCATGGCAGAGCGGTTTGTCGGTTGGTGTGCCTGGCGTTCCCCGCATGATGGAGCATATGCACGCCAAGTATGGCCGTTTACCCTGGCAGCGGCTGTTCATTCCGGCAAAGGTGATGGCTCAGCGCGGGTTTGAGCTGAGCGAACGTACCAGTTCCCAGGTGGCCGGACTGTTGGCAGCGAATGCCTCGTGCGAAGAGGGTGAACGGCTCTTCTTTCGTGATCCGATTGCCTTTGAGTACTTCGTCAATTCCGATGACTGTAGCGCGAAACCGGCGGGCACCCTGATGGTGAACAAGCCCTATGCCAATACTCTGAAGGCGTTGGCCCGGTGGGGTGCTGACGCTTTCTACCAAGGGCCGATCGCTGAAGAGATCGCCGCCGCCGTGCAGGGTGATCTGAACATTCCCGGGGATATGACCACCGACGACCTGGCAAATTATCAGGTTGTCGAAAGGGATCCGGTTTGTATGAATTATCGGGGACATCGCGTTTGCGGTATGGGTCCGCCATCTTCTGGTGGCTTGGCGGTTGGACAGATTCTCGGGCTCATGGAGAACCGTCCCGATTTGATGGGGAGCGAGCCGCTCGACGTCGATACCGTACACCTCTTTTCACAGGCGGGACGGCTGGCTTTCGCGGACCGTAATCAGTACGTTGGCGATAGTGATTTCGTTTCGGTTCCGGTTGCGGGAATGCTTGATGAAGCGTATCTGGCTGCCCGCGCCGCGCTGATCACAGAGACCGATATGGGAACGGCCGATCCCGGAACCCCCCCGGGTGTGGTCAGCCTCAACGGACCTGACAATACCGCCAAGCTGAGCGGTACAAGCCATGTTTCCATTGTGGATCGTTATGGAAATGCGCTCTCAATGACCACCACCGTGGAGAGCTCCTTTGGTAACGGGGTAATGGTTCGGGGTTTTCTTCTCAACAATGAACTCACGGATTTTTCCTTTGCGCCTACCGATAACCAGGGAAATCCGGTTGCTAACCGCGTTCAACCTGACAAGCGCCCGCGCAGTTCCATGTCTCCGACCATCGTCTTCGCTGCCGACGGTAAGGTTGAACTGGTTACCGGTTCGCCTGGTGGGTCGCGGATTATTGGCTATACCGCTCAATCGATAGTCAATGTGATCGACTTTGGCCTGGATCCCCAGGAGGCTATCAATGTGCCCCACCATATGAATCGTAACGGGCGAACCGATATAGAGGAGCCGATCCCCGGAGTGACCTGGGAGTATGATACCCAGGCATTGGCCGATGCCCTGGTGGACAGAGGACACAGTGTCGGCGTAATCGCACAGACGAGCGGTCTTTCCATCATTCAGGTGGTGGAATCCGAGCACCATGGGATGGGTAGGAAAGGAAAACGCGGAAAACACCATCATCCTCACACGTTGCTCATAGGCGGCGCTGACAAACGCCGTGACGGAACGGTGGGGGGGCGCTAGACGCCACCGATTCAGTCGCTCTCGACAGCTACCGGATTCCTGTCCGCTAGATAGCGAGCGGGCGGGATTCGGTAGTGCGATAAACAGGCTCTAACCGGCAAGACCGCGCATGATGTCAAAAAAATACCAGCCTTCGTAGAGCGTCCAGCCCCCGAAAGCCAATACCAGTATCCCGGTTAGGAGATTCCAGCTTCCACGCGTGAAGTGACCGCCGAGCGCTCCCATGAGGGTGACGCTGAGCGTCATCGGCAGCGTGCCCAGGCCGAAGCAGAGCATCAGCGCGCCTGCCTGCAGCGGCTGCGCCGCCACCGTCTTCAGCGCGACCGAAAAGAGCAGGCTGCAGGGGACGAAGCCGTTGAGCAGACCGGCCAGCAGCGGCATCGAATAACGGCTGCGCGGATGCTGGTCGAAACGGATCGGCCGCTGCGCGGAGGCATTGGTCGAGCGTGTCGCACAGGCGCCCCCGCGCAGCAGGTAGCGCAGGCCGATGGCGCAGATCAGCAGGCCGCTCAGAATCATCACCAACCCCTGCGTCTTGCCCACCATGCCGACCTGCACCAGCACCCTGCCGGCCAGCGCGCCGGCAACTCCCAGCAGCACGTAGCTGGCGATGCGCATGCCGTGGTAGCCGAGTTGCGGCCAGAGCCGATCGCGCCAGCCGTGGCCGGCGAAGTAGCCGGCGGCGAAACCGCCGCACATCCCGAGGCAGTGGAAAGCGCCGGTAAGTCCGGTCAGGAAGGCGAGCAGGTAGCCGAACTCACTGATCACGGCAGCAGGCCGGTGACGATCCGGCCGAAGCTCTCGGGAGTCGACTCACCCAATATCCGCTGCCGCAGAACGCCGCTTCCGTCGATGAAGAAGGTGGTCGGCAGGCCCATCACCGCGTAGCGGCGCGCGACCTCCCCCTTGGCATCCAGCAGCACCGGATAACTGATGCCGAGCTTGCCGGTGAAGCGTCGGACGGTTTCGTCATCCTGGCGAACGTTGATCGCAAGGATCTCCAGGCCACGCGCTTTGAGCGCCCGGTAGAGCGGTTCGAGATCCGCCATCTCCTGCTCGCAGAAGGGGCACCAGTCGGCCCAGAAGCGCAGCGCCACCACCTTGCCCCGCAGCTGCTCGGGAACGCGCAGCTCGCCCCCCTCCAGCAGCCGCGCCGTGAAGCCTGGGGCAGCCTCGCCGTTTTTCGGGGCCAGCGGCTGCGCGCCGCAAGCGCTCAGCAGCAGCGTGGCGAGCAGAAGTGCAAACAGGAGGGGAGGGGTCGGCATTGGGTCACCACCAGACGGTCAACATGCTGAGATTGGATCGAAGGATCGCGTAACCGGCGACCAGGTAGAAGATCAGCAGCGAGGCGAGCGCGCCGAGGGTGTGGCGGCGGCTCACCGCGGGAATGATCCCGGCGAGACTGGGACGGTTGCGGAAAGGGGCGATGATGCCGCTGCCGAGCGCCAGCGCGGTGGCGAGGAACAGCGGAATGTAGAGGTAGTAGCCCATGAATCCGTGCCCCCCCTTCAGAATGCAGAAGGGGCAGTGGTGGTGGGGGTGTTCGTAGATGTAGAGCGCGATGCAGGAGACGATTGCGATCAGAGCGATCAGCAGGGCGGCCAGGTTCGAGCCGGCGAACAGCAGCGCGCCGCGGCCGCTGCGCAGATGGTGGAGACCGGCGCCTGTCACCAGCAGCGCGCTCGCGCCGAGTAGCGCCAACGCGTCGGCCGGCGCGATGCCGGAGATCTCGGCGGCGACGCCCTTCCCCTCGGGCGTGAAGAGCGATCCGCAGCAGGAGGTGATCACGTCCGGGTCCATGTTCAGGAAGAACGCGAGCAGCAGCGCGAACTCCGCCGCCACCAGCGGCAGCAGCGACAGCAGCAGCGCATACTTCACCCGCACCAGTGGGTAGTCGAAGGCCTGGTTGTCGACCCGGTTCAGCGTGAGCCAGGCGGCGCCGGCGAAGAACAGGCCGATCTTCAGGTAGAGCACCGGCCAGCCGTAGGCGTTGATGTTGAGCACGCCGGTGGCGCACATCGCACCGACGAACTGCGATGACATCTGCTCGGCGTTGTAGATGAACAGCAGCAGCGCCACCAGTTCGGCCAGGAAGCAGTAGGCGACCAGCGTCGAGATCAGGTAGGTGCGCCGCTCGAGCTGCAGCTGCAGTTCGCTGCCGCTGTGGATATCCCAGTGACGGATGACGCGCAGGGCGAAGATCGAGGCCAGCGCAATCAGCAGCAGCACCGTGGCCGAGACCACCAGCAGCGCCAGTATCGAGGGGTTCAGCAGCACTTCACGGCTCCAGCCGCCCGTCGCGGATCGCCACCACCCGGTCGATCATCGGCGAGTCGAACACCTCCGGATCGTGGCTGGTCATCAGGATGGTCCGACCCTCGGCCACCAGTCCGTGCGCCAGCTGCATGAACTCGGCCGAGAGCCGGGTATCGAGATTGGCGGTGGGCTCGTCGGCGATCAGTATCTCGGGATCGTTGATCAGCGCACGGCAGATCGCGGTGCGCTGTGCCTCGCCGCCGGAGAGGAACTCGACCTTCAGCTGAGCCTTGGGCGCCAGGTCGAAACGCGCCAGCAGTTCGGCTGTCTTGCGCCCGAGCCGCTCCCGCGGAAGCCCCAGCGGGTAGGCGGGGAGCATGACGTTCTCGCTGACCGTCAGTCCGCGGATCAGATTGAACTGCTGGAAGATGAAGCCGAAGGTACGGCGGCGTACTTCGGTCATGAACCGTTCGGGCAGGCCCGAGAGCGTCTCGCCACCAAGCGTGATGCGCCCGGAAGTGGGACGCGAGAGGCAGCCGATCATCGCCAGCAGCGTGGTCTTGCCCGAGCCGCTCGGCCCCTTGAGCACGGTCGCCTGGCGCGGTTCGATGCGCAGGTCGATGTCGCGGATGGCATGAAACTCGTTGGGCTGGTACTGGTTGAAGGTCTTGCAGACCTGATGCAGTTCGATCGTCTTCATCAGCGCATCACCAGGTCCGGGTCGGTGATGGCGGCTCGCCAGATCGGGATGATGGTCGCCACCGTGTAGGGGAAAACGGTGAAGATGAAGAGCGTGGCGATCTGCAGCAGGTCGATATAGGGGATCGGGGCGAACTCGGGGTAGAGTACCGCCCACCCCTTCAGCACAGGCTCGAACAGTGCCGCCGAGGTGTAGAAGACGTGGGCGTAGGCGAGCAGATAGCCGAGCAGAAACGCGAGCAGCGAAACCACCGCGCCCTCCCAGAACTTCATCCGGATCACATCCGCGGTCTCCCACCCCAACGCCTTCAGCACACCGATCTCCTTGCGCTCCTCGCCGCTCAGGCCAGAGGCCTTGTCCCAGGCGAAAATGACGAAAGCGAGCACCGCGCCCGCCATCAGCACGAAGACGATCCCCTGGCGCCAGGAGAAGATCGCGTCGTAGGTGCGCAGCACCTCGTCGCGCAGTATCGGCCGGGTGTCGGGCAGGAGCAGAATCAGTTTCTCGGCGATCGTGCGCAGTTCGCGCGGATTGCGCACGCGCAGCACCAGGTCGGTGTATAACCCCTCGGGAATGGCGAAGAAGTCGCGAAAGGTCGCCTCCGACAGCAGGATCAGGTCGGCGCTGACGAGTTGCGAATCGGCGTCGAGGATGCCGCTGACGCGGAAGGAGAAGGGGCGGTTATCGGCCGAGCGCAGGCTGATGATGTCGCCCAGGCCAACCCCTCGGGTGGCGGCGATGGTTGCGCCGATCTCGATCTCGTCGGCTGCCGGTTGTGCCTCGTCTGGCACCATCAGCGTGTAGTTGGCCTTGACCGCCGGATCGAAGAAGTAGCCCCAGAGGCGCCCCTTGCGCTCCAGCACGCCGCGAATGTGACCCATCTTCCGCAGGTAGTGCGCGGGTATCAGGTCGTGACGTCCGGCGACCAGGCGCTGCACGATGATCTCGGGCGACTCCTGCAGGATGGCGACCGCCTCGCTGCGCAACGCGTGGGTGAAGAGCATCACCGATGCGAGCATGAATACGATCAGCGTGTAGACCAGCAGCAGGCCGAGATTCTTGCCGGGGCGCCTGGCCAGCGACGAGAGCGTGTAGTCGAGCAGATAGCGCTGCTTGCGAAGCGCGCTGCTCATCGCGCTTCACTCAGCAGTGAGGGCGGCGGCAGCAGCGAGCCGCTGGGAAAGTGCTCCAGTGCCAGCGGGTGGTCCTGGAAGGCGGCGAAGCGGTCGGCCTGCGACAGATGCCGTGTGTAACGTGCCTCGGTGAACAGGCTCAGATCGCTCAGGGCCAGCGTCGCCACAGTTGCGCGCAGCCGTGCCAGTTGCGGGGCGGCGGCATCGCGGCGCTGCGCGGCATCGAACAGCGTGGCCAGGAACAGCAGGGTGCAGAGCGCCAGCAGCAGCAGGAAGAGATCGGCTTTTGCGGGCCTGGGCACTATTCGAATACCCCTTCGTCGAGTTTCACCGGCAGGGCGTGCTGCACCTCATCGAAGCGCAGGATGCGCGCGCCCCGGTGGTCACGCAGAAACTCCTGCGCGTCCCCTTCGCTCGCCAGCGGAATCAGTTCGTGCCCCATCGGACCGAGTACGTCGCTGCCAACCACATAGTAGGCTTCGCGGGCGTCGATCAGCGTCAATCCGTAGTACTCGGTGACGCCGATTGCGCGGATGTTTGCGGCGTTGTGTCCCGGCGCCCAGCGCGGCAGGTCGAACAGGTACTTGAACATATCCTTGGCGCCATCGAAGTGGTGCGCGTGCCCGTCCCGGTACTGCACGGTGGCGATCCACTCGGGGTATTTGGCGACGAACATACCGCATACCGGGCAGGTGCTGCCGGCGTCGGGCTCGGGCAGCGTCAGCGGCGCCGCGAACAGCTGCAGCGACCAAAGCAGGGTGAGCGTGTATGTGAGGGCGTTTCTCATCGCTAGCGTCCGGAATCTGCTGCGCAGGCGCAAGGTACGGGTATCGACTGCGGCAATGCTGCAACCGACACCCGCTTCCAATACATGCCTGTCGGCGACGGGGTCAGCCCTTGTCCATCATCTTACGGCGCATCTTCTCGACCCGCTCCCTGCGACGCTTGCGGATCATCATGGTGTCGCGTGCCATGCCGAGATAAGCCTGCTCCAGCGCCTGGTCGAAACTCGCTGTTTCGCCCCCCTTGGCAGCCTGCACCGCCTGCGCCCGGACTGCGCTGGCGAACGCCATCTTGCTCACCGAACTCATCGTGCCCTTGAGCTGCGCGCCGATCAGGTAGGTCGCCGTGTCTACGTTGACCAGCGGCTTGATCGCCTCCTTGGAACCGAAATCAGCGGCGTAGATCGCCTTGGGGCCGCGATCCAGATTGAGCGACAGGCTGATCGCCAGGCAGTGGATGGAGCAGGTGCCGTCGACCAGGCCGTCGTCGTAGTGCACCAGATGGCGGCTGTGGTGCCACTTCTCGCGGTTCATACCGCAATAGGGGCAGCGCGGGTACTTTTTCAGCTCGTCTTTCAGCGGCTGGTCGTCGACCGGCGTCTTCGGCATGAACTGCAGCGGGGTACCGTCGTGCTCGCCTCTCTCGCCGCTCGCCTTGACCCAGCCGACACCGGGGATCATCGCGCCGATACCGCCGCCCGGTGCCGCGAAAGCAACGCCTGTAAAGCCGGCGACGGTTGCTCCGGTCAGCAGTTTCAGCGCCTGGCGGCGCTCCATTCCGGATCTGTCGCGCATGATTTTCTCCTCTTGTCGTAGACCCCGACCGGGATCGTCAGCGCCATTCTTGGCCTGCGGCGGACGAGTGGCATTGCGATTGGTCAACGGTGGCAGAGGTGCTGCCCCCGACGGGAGAAAGTGCGGGATATGACGCAGTTCGGCGGCTACGGTGTCGCAAACGGCACAAAAAGAGGTTTGCCCGATTAGGGCCGGGGCGGTGGTGCGTGTCGCGGCCGCTACAGGATGCGGAATTTCGGCTCCACCTGCCCATCCAGCCAGATATCATCCGGGCCGACGTATTCGTTCGGCAGGTGGAAGGGTACGCCGATATGGTCGAAGCAGTCGTAGACCAGCTCCGAGCAGATGTATTTTCGATCGCGCGTGCGGCGGCTGATATTGAAGAGTATACGGATGCCGATGCGTACGATCTCGAAGTTGTCGTAGGGTTTGGTCAGTTCGTCCATGCCGTAGCTGATGGCGCGATTGAGCTTGTCGCGGTCGATTTCGGCATTGACCTTGGCGATCACCATGTTGCCTTTGTAGGGACGGTTCTTGCCGTGGTAGTCGCTCAGGTATTTGGAGAGAGGCGCCAGTCGCACCCCGATCAGCGTCTCGCTCTCGAGAATGAAGACCCGCTTCAGCGTCGGGTCGCGGTAGATCATGCCGACGTGGCTCCAGACCGAGTGGGTGAACTGCTGGATGGTTTTGGAGAAGAAGTAGGAGCCAGAGCAGAAGACCAGGTCGCCGGTCTGCAACTCGTCGCGCATCTCCGCGTAGGATTTGATCGGGAGTTGCCCAATCTCTTTTTTGCTGATGACTTTGGCCATGAACACTGCTCCGTCGATTGCGCACCGTACTGGCAGGCGCTCAGATTTTCCGGCAGTGAACCCTGCGGCACTTTGGCTTGTCAAGCGTCGTTTACCGGAGCATCCGCCGGTCCATGCCGGTCGGCAGTGCGCTACTCCACCCCGGGGTTCGGCAGCGGGATGTCTGCGGGGTTGGGCCAGGGGGTGTCTGTAATGTGAAAGCGGATGATTTAGCGCAATCTTTCGTGCTTCGCGGTAGATGCGCGGCGGAAGATGCTGCAATATGAAATCTTCAGGTGAGTACTCCGTAAACTGTGGGTTCGCAATGTCGGGGGCAGGTGCGTAGCCCGACGCTGCCGTTTATCTTCCATTCGCGGAGTGATCTGGTCGGTGCACCCTGGTGGTGCGCCTCACCTCGCATTGTTGCACCAATGGCGCGCAGCAGCGTGGGAACTTTAAGGGAGTGACGGCGCGCGGTTTGTCGTCGGTTGCAGGAGGAATCAAAAATATAAGAAAAGCGCTGCTTCCGGTTGCTGGGGGCACTGTTAAACCACCATGAAATTTAGGAGAGAACGATGAGTGTTGATCTGAGCTACCTGGGGCTGGTCCCCGACGGTGTCTATTTTCGCTGGCCAACGCCGAAGCTGGTGGAGGCAGCGGTCAAGAACAACGAAGGGCACCTGCTTCACAATCTCGCGTTTGCGGTGCGCACCGGCCACACCGGTCGCTCGCCCAAGGACAGGTTTGTCGTCGATGACGCCAACACCCATGACACGGTGAAGTGGAACGCGATCAACCAGCCGATCGCGGAAGCCAACTTCGATGCGATCTTCGAACGTATCCAACAGTACGTCCGTGCCTATTCGGTCTGGGTGCAGGATGTCTACGCCGGCGCCGATGAGCGCTACCAGGTGCCGGTGCGCTTCATTGGCTCCGCTGCCTGGCAGGCGCTGTTCGTGCGCAACATGTTCATTGTTCCCGAGGATGACGAGTACGGCGATTTCAAGCCGGAGTGGAATGTGATCGGGGTGCCGGGCATGAGTCTGGACGAGTCGCTGGCGCTGCAGCTGGGGCTGCACTCAAGTGATTTCATCCTCGTCAACTTCACGCGCAAACTGGTGCTGGTGGGTGGCACCGGCTACGCCGGCGAGATCAAGAAGTCGATGTTCACGGTGCTGAACTATCTGCTGCCGGAGCAGGGGGTGCTGCCGATGCACGCGTCGGTCAACGTCGGCCACGACGACGTGGTGACCGTCTTCTTCGGGCTTTCGGGTACCGGCAAAACGACACTGTCGATGGATCCTGAGCGGCTCTTCCTGGGGGACGACGAGCACGGCTGGAGCGACGACGGCGTCTTCAATTTCGAGGGTGGCTGCTATGCCAAGACCATCCGTCTGTCGGCCGAGAACGAGCCGCTGATCTATGCGGCGACCGAGCGTCACGGCACCACGGTGGAGAACGTCGCCTGGGATCCGCTGGACCGCTACATCGACTACGACGACGGCGACTACACCGAAAACGGTCGTGCCTCGTTTGCCATCGATGCGATTCCCGGCGCGATCCTCTCCGGCAAGGCCGGCCACCCCGCCTGCATCATCTTCCTGACCGCCGATGCGTTCGGCGTGCTGCCGCCGGTGGCGCGCCTCTCACCGGAGCAGGCGGCCTACCATTTCAGCCTCGGATACACCGCCAAGGTGGCCGGTACCGAGCGTGGCGTCAAGGAGCCGGAGCCGGTCTTCAGCGCGCTCTACGGCGAACCCTTCTTCCCGCGCAGCCATGCGACCTATATCAAGCTCTTCATGGAGAAGCTGAGAAAGCACAATCTTCCGGTGTGGCTGGTCAATACCGGTTGGACCGGCGGCAAGTACGGCGTCGGTAAGCGTATCGACATTCCGGTGACGCGCGCGATCATCCGCGCTATCCAGGAGGGCGAACTGGGGGATGTGGAGTTCACCACCAATCCGGTCTTCGGCTTCGACGTGCCGTTGAGCTGCCCCGACGTTCCTTCGGGAATTCTCGATCCGGCCTCGACCTGGGCCGACAAGGCGGCGTATAAGCAGGAGCAGCAGGCGCTGGCGCAACGCTTCATCGACCGCGCGGCGACGTTGGAGCTGCCGGCCGAGGTGTTGGCGCAGAACCCGCGTATCTGAGCACCACCAGGCAGCGGCTTCGCGCCGCTGCCTGCCGCTGTTCCTTCAGCCGGAGAGAGATTTCAACAAGCGCCCGGTGAGATCCCGAGCCGGGCGCTTGTGCATCGCGTTGATCGCCCGCATCAGCCGGGTGTCGGAAAGTCCCGCCAACAATCCTGCCTGCAGCCGTTTCTGATCCATCAGGCCTCGCAACACACTGCACGATGAAAACCTCCATCAGGCGGTCGAGCACCGGTTGTCGACCGCAGTGAACGGCGTTGGCCTCGTCAAAGATCAACGACAGCGTTGCGTTCAACGTCTGCATCTGCGCGAGCGGCAGGCAGATCGAAGTGTTTCAGCAGGTCGGAGAGTCGATTCTTCCTGATGATACTAATTGTATTAAAATATGTACGATAAGATACCAATAATACCATTATTGCAGCCAGACTCCTCTTCAGCCAAGTGAATCTTGGCACCCGGGGGCAGCGCGCTGTCCGGCGCCGTCCGCTCAATTTAAACGTGCTGGAAGAGGATACGAATCATGGAAATCAATGCAGGAAGAATGATGGTTGCGGGCGTTTTGGCTACAGCTCTGGCCACTTCGGTGGCGGCGGCCGAAAAAGGGGGCGGCGAAATCGGGGCGGCGAGCTTCGATGCCCAGGGCAGGCTCCTGCAGCCGCAGGGCTATCGGGAGTGGGTTTTTCTTGGCGCCCCTTTGACACCCCACGGATTGAACGATGGCAAGGCCGGTTTTCCAGAGTTTCACCATGTCTATATCAATCCCGACGCACACGACATCTACCAGCGCAGCGGGCGTTTTCCGGAAGGCACGGTGATCGCCAAGGAGCTGTTGCTGGTGCAGAAGGGCGACTACCCGGACGGCTCGAAGAATGCGCCATCCGGGCGGGGCTATTTCGCCGATCGCTACAACGGCATGGATGTGATGGTGAAGGATAGCCGGCGTTTCAAGCAGAGCAATGGCTGGGGGTTCTTCAACTTCGGCCATGACGCGCCGCCGTATGCCGAAGCGGCGTCCGCGGCGCCGGCGTCGAGTTGTGCCAGCTGCCATGCCGCCAACGCGCAGAAGGATATGGTATTCACCCAGTTCTACCCGATTCTGCGCTGACGCGGCGGGCGGTTGGCTGCGCTATCGCGGAGGGATCAGATGCCTTGCAGGAGCGCCCTCTCCCGCACCGACGGGAGAGGGCGTAGTTGTTGACGCGGAACTCTCAGCCCTGTGGTTTCTCCGGCGGCAGCGGCGTTTGTGGTGCCTCATCCGGGGCGGCCCCGTTGAGCATCTCGCCGGCCTTCTCCTTGGCGCCCTGATAGATCTCCTTCGATTTTTCCACCGCCCGTTCTGTCAGCTCGCCGCCCTTCTCTTTGGCCGACTCGTAGAGTGCCTTGGATTTGTCGATCGCCCCCTCCTTGAGGTCGCTACCTCGCTCCTTGACCGACTGGTAGACCGTTTTCGATTTTTCGACCGCCCTCTCGGTCAGGTCACTACCTCTCTCCTTCGCCTCCTGGTAGAGGTCCCGTGATCTCTCCAACGCCTTGCTACCGAGCTCTTTCGCCTTTTCGGCCATGCTCTTCCCGGAGTCGGTTGCTGCCTCCCCGCCAGGCGCTGGCGGTGTGACCTGGGAGGGTGCCGCGGACGGCTGCGCCTCCGTTGCTGAGGGTGCTGCCTTGTCCGCGGCGGATTCGCTGAGTTGCGACTCCTGACTGCAACCGCCAGCCAGAATCGCTATCGAGAGTGTCAACAGGGGGAGTAGTTTCATGCGACGGCTTCCTTTCAGTGATAAATATTAGTGAAGGCTAATTTATCATGTATCGAAACGCGTCTTTTGTGACCGGGAGGTGGTTTTACAAATATTTTCTTTCCCGCCCCGGATGTCGGGCGGGAGGCTGGAAGCTACCGGATCGAGATCGCCCCGGCTGGGGCTACAGCATCTGTTTGAGGATCAGCAACTGCAACATCGGATCCTTGTAAGAGTGCTGGATATTGTCGATTGCCGCTTTGGTTGATATGAACTCTGCGTGACTCACTCGTTTAGCCCGTTTCAGCAGGTTGGCGGTGATCTCTTTTCTGGCCTGAAGTGTATTGGTCATGGTGACACCCTTGTTCTGTTCGGCGACCTCGACGCCTGTTGTTGATGCCGGTGCGAGCGGTTCTTTGCGCTCCTGTCAGGCGTAGCGGCCAACCATGAGCCAGCTTGAGCCCGGAAACGGTCAGCAGAGTGATCATTGCCGTGAGGGGTGGGCGGTTGTGTCGTTCTGGCTGGGGGTTTATTCTGGCCGTTTGCCGGGCGGCCGTTGCTTCAGTGGGCGCCCAGGCGCCACAGCTCCCATAAATCCGCCACTGCAGCACCCTGGAGAACCGACATGGCCGACTCATTCAAAGAGAGTTCGCTGATCTACCATACCGATCCCACCCCCGGAAAACTTGCGATCATCCCTACCAAGCCGCTGGCCAACAAGCGTGATCTCTCGCTGGCCTACTCGCCGGGTGTGGCCTACGCCTGTGATCTGATCAAAGAGGATCCGACCAAGGCGGCCAGCGTAACCGCCAAGGGTAATCTGGTAGGCGTGATCAGCAACGGTACCGCGGTGCTGGGGCTGGGCAATATCGGTCCGCTGGCGGGCAAGCCGGTGATGGAGGGCAAGGCGGTGCTCTTCAAGAAGTTCGCCAATATCGATGTCTTCGATATCGAAGTGAACGAGACCGACGTGGATAAACTGGTCGATATCATCGCCTCGCTGGAGCCGACTTTCGGCGGCATCAATCTGGAAGATATCAAGGCGCCCGAGTGTTTCCTGGTGGAGCAGAAGCTGCGCGAACGCATGAACATTCCGGTGTTCCACGACGATCAGCATGGTACTGCGATCGTCTCGGCGGCGGCGGTTTACAACGGGCTCCACATCGTGGAGAAACGGATCGAGGATGTGAAGCTGGTGGTTTCGGGAGCCGGCGCGGCCAGCATCGCCTGCGTCGACCTGCTGGTGACCATGGGTTTGCGCAAGGAGAACACTTTCCTCACCGACAGCCGCGGTGTGATCTACACCGGGCGCGGTGCGGGCATGAACGAGTGGAAGGAGAAGTACGCACAGGAGACCGATGCGCGCACGCTCGACGACGTGATCGAGGATGCGGATATCTTCATGGGGCTCTCCGGCCCGGGGGTGTTGACCCAGGAGATGGTGAAGAAGATGGCGCCCCGGCCCTTGATCCTGGCGATGTCCAATCCGGTTCCCGAGATCATGCCCGAGCTGGCGAAGGAGGTGCGTCCCGACGCGATTCTGGCAACCGGACGCTCCGACTACCCGAACCAGGTCAACAACGTGCTCTGCTTCCCGTTCATCTTTCGCGGTGCGCTGGATTGCGGTGCCACCTCGATCAACGATGCGATGAAGGCGGCCTGCGTCAAGGCGCTGGCGAGCCTCGCCCGCAAGGAGGCGAGCGACGAGTTGGCCGAAGCCTACGCCGGCGAGGAGTTGCGCTTCGGTCCCGACTACCTGATCCCCAAACCGTTCGACGCCCGACTGATCGAAGAGGTTCCGCTGGCGGTGGTCAAGGCGGCGATGGCGAGCGGCGTCGCCACGCGTCCGATCGAGGATCTGGAGGGCTATCGCAAGAAGCTGCACGAATTCGTCAACCGCACCGGCCTGTTCATGCAGCCGTTCATCGACGTGGCACGCAGGAATCCGGAGCAGCTGGTCTACCCGGAGGGTGAGAACAAGGATATCCTGCTGGCGGTGCAGGCGGTGGTGGACGAAGGGGTGGCGAGGCCCATCCTACTGGGGCGCCCCGACATTATCCGCAAGCAGATCGAGAAGATAGGTCTGCGCCTGGAGCTGGACAAGGATATCCAGGTGATCAATCCGTCCGATGCCGACAGCGATCACCGCTACTCGAAGTTCTATCATAAGCTGGTCGGGCGCAGCGGCGTCTCGGTGGAAGGGGCGCAGAACCTGGTGCGTTCCAATGCCACCGCGCTGGCGGCGGTGATGGTGGCCAGCGGCGACGCCGACGGTCTGATCTGCGGCAAGGTGGGCCGTTTCGACAGCCACTACCGCGATATCCACGATATTCTCGGTGCCGGCAAGCACATCTCCTCGCTCTGTCCGCTGCTGCTGCCCAGCGGTCCGCTCTTCATCGCCGACTCCTTCCTGCATGTCGACCCGAGCGTGGAGCAGACCGTCGAGACCACCAAGGCGAGTATCGAATTGGTTCGTCATTTCGGTATCAAGCCCAAGGTGGCACTGCTCTCGCATTCCAATTTCGGCACCTCCAGGGCGCCTTCGGCATTGAAGATGCACAAGGCAGCCGAGATTCTGCGCAAGGAGCTCAGCGACGTCGAGATCGACGGTGAGATGCACTCCTACTCGGCGCTCAACGAAGCGTTGCGCAACACGGTGTTTCCGAATGCAAATCTAAGCGGCCGCGCCAACCTGCTGATCATGCCCAACCTCGATACCGCCAATATCGCGCTGGGTCTGATTCGCTCGCTGACCGACGCGCTGCTGATCGGTCCGTTGTTGACCGGTCTGAAGAAGCCCGCGCATATCGTCATTCCGTCGGTGACCTCACGCGGTATCTTCAACATGAGCGCTTTCACCGTAGCCGAGATTCACCGCAGGCGCGAGAACATCTGAAGCCGTGGGCGATCATCCACAGGGCGAGGGCGCCCTCGCGTTTCCCGCTTCGCTGCGGGCCTGGGATGGGGCCTCTTTCAGGCAGCAGTTCGAGCGTGAATGCGGGGCGCTGAATCCCCTGTTGCTGCCGCTGCGAGAGGGGATGCGCTATGGCAATCAGGTGGTTACGGATGATTGGCGGCCACTCTATCTCGGTGCCGGCGCCGATGAAAACCACCTTCACGTGAAGGCAGGAGTGTTCTTCGGCTCCGTGGTTGGCGGGTGCAGCTGCGCCGACGATCCGACGCCGCTGGATGTCGGTAACGAGTACTGCGAGCTGCTGTTCACCATAGAGCGAAGAAGCGGAACGGCCAGGGTCAGCCTGATCGAGGAGTGAACGGTCCTAGCCGGCACCGAAACGAACCAGCTCCATATGATCCTCCTCGAGGATCCGCCCCTCGGCGGAGTAGGTTCTGCGCACGCTCTTTACATAGCGCTTGGCGGCCGGTGCGTACCAGACGATCAGCTCGATCCGGACCGGCTCCAGGCCGGCCATGGTCGAACCTCCGGTGGCGAAGCGATTGCTTTTAACCTTCACTTTCCAGCAGTCGAACTGCCCCGCCTCGACACTGATCCGTTCCTCGCCCGCGCTCTCGGCGCTGCTTCGCCATTTGTCCCACTCCTCGAGCGCGGGTGTGTCGATCTCGGCCCATCGGTGGCTTCTGCCCGGCTCCAGGTAGCTGCCCAGCCAGGGGCTGAACTCGAAACCGAGGCCGGGCCAGGCGAGGATTGCGGGTCGGCTACCGGAGCTGCGGCTGCCGCCGTCGCGCCGATTGGGCTTGAGCAGCTGCATGCTCTCCGCGACCTGTTGTCCATCCACGCGTTCGACCTGCATCCTAATCAGGCGCTTGGGGCTGGTGGGCCAGTTGCCGCGCATGCGATAGATCCACGATTCGCCCTTGGCGGGCAGTCGCGCCGATACCTGGGGCTCGGGTTGCGCCGCAATCGGTTGCACGTTGAGCGAACGGCGCACGCTGCCCCCCTCACCACTGGCCTCCAGCGTGAACCGGGTGGCGTTGTCGATCACCAACGGGAGGCAGTCGCGACTCCTGCTCACTCTTCCAGGGGTCGGGGAGAGGGTGATCCGGGTGGCGCCATTGACACGGTAACAGAGCTCCAGCCGGTTGTTCTGCTGACGCGCCTGCAGCGTGGTGATGACCGGCGGTGGCGGCAGAGGGGCGGCGCTAATCTCACGCGTGCTGTCGCCGCCATCACCCCGCGCGGTGAGCGTCAGGCGGGTTGATGCATCCAGCGTGACGATCTCGCAGCCGTTGTCGACGTTCGCCAGTTGACCCGGCCCCGGCAGTAGGCTCAGAGCTGTCGCGCCGCTCACCCGATAGCAGATTTCGGCGCCGCCAGGCTGTGCCTTGCTGGTCAGCTGCACGATCTGCGGCGGGGCGACGGAGGGCTCCTCTGGCGCGGTTGCAACCAGGGGACGAGAATCGGCCGAGGTGGGCTCGGGTGGTGTCGGCGGAGGAGTCGATGCGGATTGCGGAGTGCCGGCAGTGGTACTGTCGGTCGGCGTGGTCGTATCGGGCTGCGCTACGAGGGCGGGTTCCTGCTGCACCGCATCTTCAGACGCGGCCGGTTCGCCACGGGCCGGGGTGGAG
Organism: Gammaproteobacteria bacterium; assembly: GCA_020445335.1. Taxonomy (GTDB): domain Bacteria; phylum Pseudomonadota; class Gammaproteobacteria; order Chromatiales; family Chromatiaceae; genus HKST-UBA178. The sequence continues at coordinate 19,048 of JAGRGU010000023.1, read as the reverse complement.
GGCTGCTCCGGTGTCGGCGCTGTAACCTCTGTGGCAACGGTCGCAGCCGCGGGTTTCGGCTGCATGGTCGCGATATCTGGCGCTGCAGCGACAGGTGGTTCAGGGGCACCCGGCGGGTCGCTTTCGGTGACAACTGCCGCAGGCGGCAGGGGTGCCTGGCCGGTGAGCGGCGCCGGTGGCTTGGGTGCGGTGTCGATCACCACCCAGAGGCCGATTGCGACGGCGATGGCGAGCACAACCGCCAGCGGCCACCAGCGCATGCCGCCGCCCTCCTGTGTTGCTGTCTGCTCCGGCGCGGGATCGTCGGTCGCGGGAAGGTCGAGAATCTTCTCCAGCGTATGGATCAGCTCTCCGGAGGTGGCCTCCCACTGCTTATGGTTCAGCTCCACCGCCTGACGCCGCACCAGCGGCTGCAGATCTTCGGGAAGTTGGGCGACCGTCGGCATCGGCGTCTGGTCCACCAGCACCGGAACCACGCGAATATCCCGCTGCAGCGCGGTGGCGGTTTCGAGGCGTATGAAATCGTGGGGATCTTCCAGCCGTCTGCGACCGCTGCTGTCGGTGGCATCGACCCACTCGTCACCGATAATCACGATCAGCACTTTGCAGGAGGCGACAGCCTGTTCGATGGCATGGACGAAGTCGGTGCCCGGTTCAATCCCCTCGACATCCATGAAGACCCGTTCGGCGCCGAAATGCGCCGCCAGCCGGTCATAGAGACGGCCGGCGTAACCGGCTGCATCGTCGCGCCGGTAACTGATGAAGATCCCCTCCAATCCTGCCCTCCTCTTTATCCACTGCCGTGTTTTAGCCAGCCCCTGGCGGGGTGCGATCCATCCAATCATAGACCTTAACCGCCAGCCCGGCCCGAGGATGGACGAGATTGATCCGAATGTTGGCGGAACTCGGGGTATCATTGCTGTAGGCGCGAGCCGAACCCAAGGTTGCGGCTGCCCGCTCTCCGGTCACTTGACCGATGCTCTCTTACAGAAGGATCAATGCATGGCCGAACGGCTCGTTACCCGGGACCCACAGAAGCTTGCCGCAGATGCGGCTCTGGCTTCGCTGCTGAATCTCACTTTTCTGCCCGGCCTCGCTCTCCTATGGATGCTGCTGCAGCTGTCTCGAGCCACGGCCGACGGCATCGACCGCTATCATCTGCGGCTCGGAATTCGCATCAACCTGGCCGCCGCAGTCGCATTGCTGCTGGTGAGTGCGCTGATGCTGCTGCTGGGGGGGTTTGACTCCGCCTGGACCTGGATGTACGTCATCATCTACTTCACCTCCGTTCATACCGTGTTCATCGTTACCGCGGTCTGGGCCATGGTGCGGGCCTGGAACGGGCAGCGTCTGCGCAGTTAGCCATGCCCGCACCTATGGAGAGCACACCGCTCTACAGTGCCGAGGCGCCCCAGTCGGGGCTGGCCGTGCGGCACCTGGTCTATCGCGACCGCATCGAGTTTCTGCTGAAGCTGCCCGGCAGGACGCTGGTGATTCCGGCTGCCGAGGTACGGCGTCTGCTGCCGGTGGCGGGCGGATTCGGCGACATTCTGCTGGGCACGCTGCGCGGGCGCTATCCGTTGCCGGCGCTGCTCTGGGGGTTGCTGCTGGACACCGGTTTCGGCCACCCCCATCTGCTGCTGCATACCACTGCGGGGCCGGTGCGCTACTATCGCTTCGCACCGAAGGATCGGGAGGCTTTCATCGCCGCCTGCGACGCCATGCGCGCAGCGTCCGCCAACGGCTGAAGCCGACGGCCAGGGCGGCTGCGATGCGATCACGAGGTACTTTTGGTGGCCATTGCGCGCGGCAAAGCCTCTTGGCTCAGCTCTATCCAGCGTCGGATCGCGGCGCTGCGGTATTTCTGGCGGTGCAGGATCAGATAGAGGCGCCGCGTCATGCGGCGCTGCGGAATGGCCAGCGGAAGAAGGCTGCCGCGGGCAAATGCCTCCCGCAGGGTGAGGGCAGAGAGACAGCCGAGTCCAAGCTCCGCCTCAACGGCACGTTTTATCGCTTCAGTGTGCTGGAGTTCGAGCAGCAGTTGCATGCGTGGCAGCAGCTCCCCCATCCCCTGTTCGAAGGTTTTGCGGGTGCTCGAACCTGTCTCGCGCACGATCCAGCGTGCTTGCAGCAGATCCGCGTCGCTGAGCGCTTTTTTCCCTGTGAACGGGTGTCCGGGCGCGCAGAATGCGACCAGCTCGTCGTCGTGCCAGGGCAGAGAGACCAGTTCCGGGTGGCGCACCTCGCCCTCGACCATGCCGATATCCAGCTCGAAACGTGCCACGCGATCGGCAATGGTCGACGAATTGGCGACTTCGAGCTGGACCCGGGCGCCCTGCTGTTCGGCGATGAAGCGCGCCATGATGCCGACTGCAAGGTAGTTGCCGATCGTCAATGCGGCGCCCACCTTTAGACATCCGCTCGCGCTCTGTTGCCGCATCGCCCGTTCCAGCTCCTGCGCCTGCTCCAGCAGTGCCTGTGCGGGCGCTCTCAAGGAGCGGCCGAAGTCGTTCAGCTGCAGCCGCTTGCCGACGCGGTCGAAGAACCGCAGTGCGAACTGCCGTTCGAGATCGCCCAGTGCGCTGCTGGCCGCGGATTGCGACATCGAGAGCTCGGCCGCAGCGCGGGTGATGTTCTCCCACTTTGCGGTCGCGAGAAACACTTCGAGTTGCCTGAGGGTGTATTGCATATCTGTAAAACTGAACAGTCTTATCAATAATAGTCATTATACCGATATGGTCTGCCGCGCTAGAATTCGCCCTTACAACACTCTGTCCGTCCCTCTGACACCCTTTGTTACCATGAGCAACCTGATCACCGAGCGCGTCACCTACGTCCACCACTGGGACGATAATCTGTTCAGTTTCCGTACCAGCCGGGACCCATCGTTCCGTTTCAGCAACGGCCATTTCACGATGCTCGGGCTGGAACTGGACGGCAGGCCGCTGCTGCGCGCCTATAGCATCGCCAGCGCCAACTACGAGGAGGAGCTGGAGTTTTTCAGTATCAAGGTGGCCGACGGGCCTCTCACCTCGCGTCTGCAGAACCTGCGGGTGGGGGATGAGCTGCTGCTCAGCCGCAAGCCGACCGGCACGTTGGTGGTCGACAATCTGCTGCCGGGGCGCAACCTGTTGCTGGTCGCCACAGGTACCGGGTTGGCCCCATTCCTCAGCATCGTCAAGGATCCTGATATCTACGAGCGCTTCGAGCGGGTGATTCTGATGCACGGTGTGCGTTACCGTTCGGAGCTCGCCTACGCCGACACCATCACCGCCGAGCTGCCGGAAAACGAGTATTTCGGCGAGGCCGTGCGCGACCAGTTGACCTATTATCCCAGCGTTACCCGGGAGCCGTTTCACACCAATGGCCGCGTAACCGATCTGCTCGCCAGCGGCAAGCTGTTCAGGGATCTGTCGCTGACCCCTTTCGACCTGGAGAGCGACCGCTTCATGCTCTGCGGCAGCCCGGCGATGCTGCGCGACAGCTGCGCGTTGCTGAATGACAGGGGGTTTCGCGAGTCGCGCCGGGGGGTGACCGGTCACTATGTGATCGAGCGCGCTTTCGTCGACTCCTGACTCGGCGACAGCCTCCGGCTCGGAGCGGCGAGACTCTACTCACTATTTCAAAGTGCGGAGCAGACTATGGCGAGCAGCAGGCATTGGTGGCGAAACCCTCTGGTAGTCATCGCCGGCGGCTCGTTGATCGCGTTGATCGGCTTCGGCATCCGCTCGGGTTTCGGGCTGTTTCTGGAACCGATGACAGTCACCCGGGGCTGGAGCCGGGAGACCTTCGCGCTGGCGCTGGCGATCCAGAATCTGCTCTGGGGCATGGGCGCGCCGTTGGCAGGCGCCATCGCCGACCGGCGCGGCTCGGCGCCGGTGCTGAGCGCCGGCGCGCTGCTCTACGCCGCCGGGATCTACGGCATGGCCGAGGCCGAGAGCGCCATTCTGCTGCACCTCAGTGCCGGTCTACTGGCGGGACTCGGGATCGCCTTCACCGGTTTCGCCATTGCGCTCTCCGCGATCGCGCGTGTGGTCTCGCCGCAGCGGCGATCGCTGGCGCTAGGGCTGGGCACCGCGGCGGGGTCGCTCGGCCAGGTGGTTTTCTCGCCGCTCAGCCAGTCGCTGATCTCCCAGTTCGGCTGGCACAGCGCACTGCTGCTGCTGGCGCTGGCGGTGCTGCTGATCATCCCCCTGTCGCTGCTGTTGCCGGCTGCCGCCAACCCCCATCAAGCGCACGAGAGCGGGCCCTCCAGGCTCTCGGATGCGTTAGCAGAAGCGAGTACTCACTCCGGTTACGTGCTGCTGACTGTGGGGTTTTTCGTCTGCGGTTTTCACGTCGCCTTCATCACCGTGCACTTTCCGGCCTACATCAGGGATGTGGGCCTGGATCCCTCGGTGGGTGCAGCCTCGCTGGCGCTGATCGGGCTTTTCAATATCCTCGGTTCGCTCGGCTCCGGCTGGCTCGGGCAGCGCTGGAGCAAGAAGTTCGGTCTCAGTTGGATCTATCTGCTGCGCGCGATAGCGATCACACTGCTGCTGCTGGCGCCGAAGCACGAGTGGACGATCTACCTCTTTTCGGCGGCGATGGGACTGCTATGGCTCTCCACGGTGCCGCTGACCACCGGCATCGTCGGCCAGGTTTTCGGCATGCGCTATCTTTCTACGCTGTTCGGAATCGTCTTTTTCAGTCATCAAATCGGCAGCTTTACCGGTGTATGGTTGGGGGGGTACCTGTACGACAGCAGCGGAACATACGACGCGGTCTGGTGGGCTGGGGTGGCGTTGGGTCTGCTGGCGGCACTGCTGCACCTGCCGATCGATGAACGTCCGTTGGCGCGGCTGGCAGAGCGGCCATCAATCAACTGAAAGGCTGACAAGCGATGAACTACCAGGTCGTCGATGCACTGATCTCGCCGCAGGGGCATCTGGAGATGCTCTCGAAACTGGAGGTGGGCAAACTGCTCAACAACAGTCACGGCGGACTGTTCACACTGTTTCGCAACTGCGCGCTGGCGGTGCTCAACAGCGGCAGCTATCTCGACGATGGCAAGGAGCTGCTGGAACGTTACACCGATTTCGACATCCGGATCGAGCAGCAGGAGCGCGGCGTCAAGCTGCGCCTGCGCAACGCGCCCGCGGAGGCGTTCGTCGACGGCAGCATGATCAAGGGGATCAACGAGCACCTCTTTTCGGTGCTGCGGGATCTGCTCTATACCGGCGACGAGATTCGCGACAACCCCAATTTCGAGCTCGACAGCAGCAGTGGAATCACTAATGCCGTGTTCCATATTCTGCGCAACGCCGGGGTGCTACGGCCGCGCATCAATCCCCGGCTGGTGGTCTGCTGGGGCGGTCATTCGATCTCGCGCGAGGAGTATGACTACACCAAGGAGGTGGGGTATCAGCTCGGCCTGCGCGGCCTGGATATCTGCACCGGTTGCGGCCCCGGCGCGATGAAAGGTCCGATGAAGGGCGCCGCCATCGGCCATGCCAAGCAGCGAATCTATGGCGGGCAGTACCTCGGCATTACCGAGCCGGGCATCATCGCCGCCGAGTCGCCCAATCCGATCGTCAACGATCTGGTTATCATGCCCGATATCGAAAAACGGCTGGAGGCGTTCGTGCGCACCGGCCACGCGGTGGTGGTCTTTCCTGGCGGCGTGGGCACCGCGGAGGAGATTCTCTACCTGCTCGGGGTGCTGCTGCATCCCGCCAACGCCGAGATCCCTTTTCCACTGATTCTTACCGGACCGGACGATTCCGCCGACTATTTCGGCCAGATCGACCGCTTTATCGGAGCGACCCTTGGTGACCAGGCGCAATCGCGATATCGCATCATCATCGGCAATCCGGTCGAGGTGGCACTGCAGGCGCGCAACGGTATCCGTCAGGTGCGCCGCTACCGGCGCGAGACAGACGATGCCTACTATTTCAATTGGCGGCTGAATATCGACATGGATTTCCAGTCACCATTCATCCCCACGCACGCCAACATGCGCGCGCTCGAACTGCAGCCGCGGCTGCCGGCGCATCGGCTCGCCGCCAATCTGCGTCGCGCCTTCTCGGGAGTGGTGGCCGGCAACGTCAAGGACGAGGGGATCAGAGCGATCGAACGCCAGGGTCTGTTCGAGATCCATGGCGAGGCGGCGATGATGGCACAGATGGACGAGCTGCTCGCCGCCTTCGTTGCGCAGGGGAGGATGAAGCTGGCCGGCAGGGAGTACAGACCCTGCTACCGTATTCTGCGTTGAACGGCGCCTTGCGCTGCCGCGCCGGCCACTCCGCCCTGTCCGCGCTTATTTTACAGTTATGGTGATGCGTTCGGATGCGATAGGCGGGTCGTGTGGAATGTGCGCCATATCGCCGAGCAGCAGCTGCAGGCTGTGACGCCCGGGCGGGAGCTCGATCGAGACTTCGGTCTGGCCTCCACCGAAATGGCGGTGACTGGCGTCCGCAGGAATCGGCAGATCAAGCTCGGGCAGTCCCGCCAGGTCGATCAGCAGATGGTGGTGACCGGTATTCTCCTTGGCGGTGCCGGCCGGGGCGACGCCCATGCCGCGCAGCCCGAAACGGACCACTACAGGGCCGGAGACGGTATCGCCGTCGCGCGGAGAGATGATGTAGGCGCCGGCGCCCGCGGGCGCCGGGGTACGCGCGAAAGCGGCGGAGTTGCCGATGACGATCAATATCAGGAGCGGTAACACTCTGGCGAACATGGCGACTCTCCTTGGTGGATGATGGCGCCCCGGGCGCCAACGCTGGGCATCTGCATGGTGTCGACAGACCCTGTTCGTGCTGGCCAAACGCGCTTCAGCAGATCCCGATCAGAGCGATTTTCACCGAAGTATAGAAGAGATAAGGCACCGGATTCCCTGTTTGATCTATGGGATAGAGGCCACTCAATCAGGGGCGCCGCGGTAGAAGCGCCAGAGAAACAGCGAGCCGACCGTGCGCCAGGGAGACCAGTGCGCGGTCAGGTTTCTCGCTTCGGCGGAAGTAGGTTTCTGCGGCAGCCGTTTCAGTCGGCCGAGCGCGATGCGCAGTGCCAGATCGTCCGCCGGGAAGATATCCCTGCGCCCCAGCGAGAACATCAGGTATATCTCGGCACTCCAGCGACCGAATCCGCGTAGCCGGGTGAGCGCCTCGATTGCCGAGGAATCCTCCAGGTGCTGCAGAGCATCGGGGGCGAAGCTGCCCTCGCTGATTGCCTGGGCGAGCCCCTTGATGTACTCGATCTTACGGAAGGAGAGTCCCGCCGCGCGCAGCGATTGGTCGGGTTCGCGCAGCAGTCGCGCGGGATCGACCTCCCCCTGCAGCAGCGCAACCACCCGACCCTTGATCGCCTGCGCCGACTCGGTGGAGAGTTGCTGGCTGATGATTGTGCTCATCAGCGTCTCGAAACCGGCAGGCCTGATGCGCGGCTCGGGCGTTCCCACGCGCGCCACCGCCTCGGCGACGTGCGGATCCGCAGCGGAGAGTTCGCGCACACCGCGCGCAATGGTGGCCTGGTCGATCAAGTTGGATCTCCTGTGGTGAAAATGTCGCCTGCAGATTATGACCGTTCGACCGCGCCGCTGCTTTCACCCGCAACAGCGGCGCTCCCCGGGCGAATATGTCGAGGACCGGCAGGACGTTGTCAGTGGTGAGACGCAGGGCCGCCATCGGCCCGTTTACGGATGCGACTGAAAAGTCTGGGCGATACCGTATCGGCAATGGTGGTCGGGAAGAACCAGGAGCGCTCCTGCGGATCATAGGGGTGGATCATGATACTCAGCAGCACCGTGCGCGGGCTCACGGCCTCGATCTCGTGGATATTGCGATGTTCGGGCGTGAAGACCGAGCTGCGATGGACGCCCAGTTCGCTGTCGGAGATCTTCTCCAGTGAAACCAGGTGGTGTTTACGGTCCATCGGCTCGATTGGCTGATATTGTCGTACCCGCGCCCTGCCGGTGATCACCAACTGGATGCCGAAGGAGTTGGGGTGGTCGTGGGCAGGGATCGGGGTGTCGCGGTAGACGGTGATCAGTCCGATGCGCAGCAACGGTGTGTTGGAGAGCAGGCACCAGTGCCAGGAGCCGGTCTGCTGCCGGTTGCAGGTGATGGCGGTCTCCAGTGCGGCGTGAAACTCGGGGTGCAGCTTGAGGTCGTGCAGAATGTCACGGGCGCCCCTCGTCAACAGCGACTCGCAGTCGCGGTGCTCTTTGTTCTCGCTACAGTTGCTTTGGATCAGATCGCCGATCAGGCCGCCCCAGGTGTCCATGCCTTCAATGACATGCTCCTCCGCGTCTGCGCAGAGACGGCTGGCGAGGGTGTTGATCGTACGCTGCACTCCGGGCCTCGATGATTTCGTGACAAAGCGGCGGCTCTCTGTCGAGGTCCGGAAAGTTGTTGCCAGCCTGGCGTGCGGACTCTCGATTCCCTGCGGCTTCAGGGACGAAATCGAACAAATCCTAATTATTAGTATAGCGCGGTGAGAGGTCGCTCATCTGACCTGGATCAGGGCAACAGCATCCTTTTCAACACCTCTTCGGCGCTGGCCGAAAGCTGGCCTTTTTCGCGCGCCAGCCGCAGCGCGGCTCTGCCGAGTTGGTGGTAGAGCCGGGCGTGTTCGCCGCTACCCTGAGCAAGCGACTCGAGGTGGCGCTCGACGGTCCTGACGTCACCGCGGCTGATGGGGCCGGTCAATGCCTCCGGCAATCCCGCTTGCGCCAGGTTCTCGGCCGCACCGCGTATGAGCGGCAGCAGCGCCTGCAGCGCGACGCCCCGTTCCAGGCCTGCACGCTGAAGCATCTCCACGGCGATATTCTCGAGCACGACCAGATAGTTGGAGGAGACGCACAGGGCTGCATGATAGAGCGGTTTCTGCTCCGCATCGAGGCTGAAGGCATGGCCGGAGATCGCCATCGCCAACTCGCGTGCGCGCTCGACTCCAGGTGGGGCGCCCTCAAGGCAGAACCAGGCGGCGCGCAGCAGGTCGGCGCCCTGCTGTGGCTTCACCAACGTCTGTATCGGGTGCAGCGCGCAGGTATCGGCGCCGGCCATGGCGGCGGCCTTCAATTCCGCCGCGCCAAGGGCGCCGCTCAGATGCAGCACCAGCTGCCCCTCGCGGATGCCCTGCTGCTCGACCAGCGTCCGGCAGACAGCGCCTATCACGCCGTCGGGCGTGGCGATGATGACGATCTCTCCGCGCCGGCTGGCCGAGGCGTTGTCGCTGGTTGCGTAGGGCGATCCCACCAGTGCGGCGCAACGCATTGCCGAGCGTTCGGATCTGCTGCTGACAGCGGTGATTGGGTAGCCTAGCCGGTGCAGCGCGAGCAGCAGCGCGCTGCCCGCCGCGCCGGCACCGATCAGTGACACAGAGGGTTTCAATGCGCCTCCCGGAGAACGTTAAAATGGGACGGTTCGGCGCGCTGCCGTTGCGCGACCTTGCCATCCCCAGGGCTGTTTCAAGCAAGCATAACCGAGAGATGAACCTGATACTGCTTTTCGACGAGGATTTCGTGGCGCCCGACCGGGTCAGGCTGGAGGGGCGTCGGCTAATGCACATGCGACAGGTGCAGCGCTTGGAAGCGGGTGCGCGGTTGCGGGTCGGTCGCGTCAACGGTCTCATCGGCGAGGCGCGGGTGGTTGCTCTGGACGAACGCTGCGCTGAGCTCGAAGTCGCTTTGCAGCAGCCTCCGCCGGCGGCGCTTCCGCTCACTTTGATAATGGCGCTGCCGCGTCCGAAGATGCTCAGGCGCTGCCTGCGCACGGTGGCTGAGACTGGGGTGGAACGGCTCTTCCTGATCAACAGCGCGCGCGTGGAGAAGAGCTTCTGGCAGAGCCCCTGGCTGTTGCCGGAGAAGATCAGGGAGTGCCTTCTGCTCGGACTGGAGCAGGCGCGTGACACCCGGCTTCCGGAGGTTCACCTGCGACCCCGCTTCAAGCCTTTCGTCGAGGATGAGCTGCCGGGATTCGCCGCGGATCGCCTGGCGCTTCTGGCCGACCCCGGGGGTGCATCGCTCGCCGAGCTGCGACTCGCTACGCCCCTGCCCGCGCCAGCGCTGCTGACCATCGGGCCGGAGGGGGGATTCGTACCCTACGAAGTGGAGAAGCTGGTGGTAGCGGGCTGTCGCCCGTTCACGCTCGGCGAGCGGATCTATCGCGTCGAGAGTGTGTTGCCGTTGCTTTTGGGACGGCTGTTCGTCTGACAGGCTGCTGAAACTCGATCAGGCTTGTGCGAGACAAGGCAAAAATGGTCGAAAGAGCGCAGTCTGCAACCGCTAAATGACCATCTTGAGGCCATTTTCAAAGCCATATCCTGCGGCATGGGCGGTATTTCAACAGCCTGTCGAGCGACTGATCGGGCTAATGCGGCGCACGTGCGGTGATGCTGAGTGCGTGGATCTCGTGCTGCATCATGTCGCCCAGCGCCTTGAAGATCATGCGGTGGCGCTGCAGCGGTGTCTTGCCGGCGAAGGATTCGCTCTCGATATTGAGGAGGAAGTGCCCCCCGCCCTGTGCCGCGCCGGGGTGTCCGGCGTGCTTGTGCGATTCATCCACCAGCTCCAGCAGCGTCGGGTGGAACGCCTCTTCCAGGCACTCTTTGATCATCTTTACTCTCTCGCTCATCGCTAAACTCCTACTACCTGGCCCCCCGTTGCAAGCGGCCGGGATGCCTCAAATGTTGCTCTCTTCGGGAGACCACTGTCCTGACGGTATGCCCTGGTCTGCCGCAGTGCCGGCCGCTGGTGCAGCCCGTCGTTGGCTATCCTGATATATTCATGGCGTCGGACCAGCCATGGACCCCATCGCCTTGCCGGTCGCCGCGGCCCGTTATCCCCGGGGAATGGAAGAAGCCCGGATTGTACCGGCACGATGGCCTCTGTTTCACGCAATTTGTCCGCCCGGATGGGCTAGCAGGTCGAAGTATGGAGTTTGTCGAGAGGTTAAGAGCCAGACTGGCGCGGCCTTTACCCGGCGAGTCGGCACAGCTCGGAATGGCGCCGTTGTCGCGGCCGCGCATGCGCGAGGCGTTGGCGGCGGCTTCGAAGGTGCGGCAGAGCGCGGTGCTGCTCTGTCTCTTCGCCGATGCCGGGGAGTGGCGCATGGTGCTGATGAAGCGCCCCGATTACGACGGCACCCACGCCGGCCAGGTCAGCATTCCCGGTGGGCGCCTGGAGCCTGGCGAGAGCCACCAGCAGGCAGCCTTTCGCGAGTTCCACGAAGAGATGGGCACACGGGTGCCCGAGCGCAATCTGCTCGGCAGGCTCAGTCCGCTGTTCATTCCGCCGAGCAATTTCATGGTGCAGCCATTCGTCGCGCATGTCGATGGGCGCCCTGGTTTCGATCCGGATCCGGTCGAGGTCGAGGCGGTGGTGGAGTTGTCGCTGGCGAGGTTGCTGGATGAGACCGCGGTGAAGCGCGGCAAGGTGACGCTCAGTTCCGGGGCGCGCATGGAAACCCCATATTTCGAGGTCTCCGGATACTGCGTCTGGGGCGCCACGGCAATGATGCTCAATGAATTCAAGACGGTACTGCGCGAACTTTGTTGATTGCCGCCTTAACTGTTGTTGGATTTCTTCTATTCTTTGCTGCATGAATCTCGAAAAGGTCATCTTCGGTTTCTTCATCATCCTGGCGTTGACGCTGAATGTCGGCTTCGTCGTCGGCGAGATCTCCAACCCGGGACACCACAGCGTCTGGATGCTATTCACGGCGCTGCTGGTCAGTCTGGTGACGACACTGCTGAAAATCGGCGACCGCTCGCAGATCGGCGCGGTTTTCCTCTCCGCCAGCCTGGTCGCCAACCTGCAGTTGATCATCGCCACCACGGTCTGGGCGGTCGGCGAAGGGGGCATGGATCAGCCGCCGAGCCAGGAGCAGATGGTGACTATCATCTCGCTGGCGTCCGGCGCGCTGGTGGCGAACATCGTCTCCGTGCTTATGCTGGTGACCGATACCCTGATGTCGCGCCGGTAGCGGGGATCGGCGATGCCGGCCACCTCGGAGCTCGATCGCGTCACCTCCGTGGTACTGCAGTACATGCGGGCGCCTTTCCTGGTGCTGCTAGCGACCTACGCGCTCGGCATCACCGGTATGTCGTTGATGCCGGGACTGGATGGCGCGCCGCGCATGAACCTGTTCCACTCCTTCTACTTTTTCACCTTCACCGCGACCACCACCGGCTTCGGCGAGGTGCCGGGGGAGTTCAGCGAAGCGCAGCGGTTGTGGGCCAGCATCTGTATCTACACCGGCGTGGTGGCATGGCTCTACGCGATCGGCTCATTCATTCGCCTGGTACAGCATCCGGAGCTGCTGACCGCGGTGGCCGAGCGCGGCTTCGCCCGCCGAGTGAACTCGATCTCCGAGCCGTTCGTGGTGATCTGCGGATTCGGCGATACCGGCAGTTTGCTGGCACGGGGCTTGAGCGACAACGACCGTACCGCGGCGATCATCGATAGCGACACCGAGCGCATCAAGGCGCTGAAACTGCGTGACTACCGGGTCAAGATGTTCGGTCTCTGCGCCGACGCCAGCGTGCCCAAGCATCTGCAGGATGCGGGTGTCACGCTGGATAACTGCCGCGCGCTGGTGGCGCTGACCCGCAACGACGAGATCAATCTCAAGATTGCGGTCATGGCGCGCGCGCTCAATCCTGGTCTGAGAATCATATGCCGGGCCACCAGCGCCGAGCATCGCGGTTACCTGGAGAGCGTCGGCGGCGTCGAGGTGGTGGATCCATACGACGTCTTCTCGCGCCAGCTGTGCAGCGCAATCTTCAGTCCGCAGCTGTTCCACTGGATGCAGCATCAGATCGGCGCTGTCGATTTCAACCCGGAGCGCTCGGTCGCGTTGCCGGCTGGCAAATGGATACTCTGCGGTTACGGCCGCATGGGGCGCGCTCTGTGCGAGGCGTTAGGGCGACTGGGCATTCCCACTGCGGTGGTCAACCCGGAGCGGGTGGCGACGGACCCGGGTCTGCCGGTGGTCGTCGGTCGGGCCGATGCGTCGGCATTGCGTCAGGCGGGAATCGACGAGGCGGTGGGGGTCGTCGCCGGCACCGATTGCGACGAGGACAACCTGGGAATCCTGCTCGCGGCACGCAAAATCAAGCCGGAAGTCTTCCTGGTGGTGCGCCAGAATCATCACGAGAACGAACTGGCCTTCAGCGGTGTCGATGCCAATCTGATCATGCAGCCCAGTCTGGTTACCGCGCGTCAGATCCTGCAGATGCTGACGGTGCCGATGCTGCTCGATCTGCGTCGCTACCTGCGTGACGAAGGACGCGAGCTGGTGCCCCGGCTGGTGGATACGACAAAAGCGTTGTTGGGTGACGCACGAATTCACCTCTGGACCGAGAAGCTGGATGAGCGTGCCAGCGCTCTGGCGGTTCTGTCAGCACAGGGCGCCCCCGTCACGCTGGGCGATATCCGGCGCGCGCCGAATGCGCGTGATCAGCGGCTGCAGGTACTTGCGTTGGTTCTGAATCGCGGCCAGGTGAAGACCATGCTTCCACCGGAGGAGACCGAGTTGCAGGCGGGCGACGAGATCCTCTTCTGTGGCACCGAGCGCGGGCAGCGGCAGCTGGATGCCAACCTGCAGAACGAATACACCCTGCACTATCTGGTGCACGGCGAGGAGCGTGCGCGCACGCTCTACAGCAGCTGGTTCCGTCGCCTCTACCCGGGCTGTTGAAATCGCTGCAGTCAGTCGGCGACCAGCCTGCACGCCTCGATACGGCAGCGTCTGCTCGCCAGCGCCTGCAGCAGGATGTCGTCGTGGGAGACGATCAACATCGCTTGCGGCAGTGAGGTGAGTGTTTCGATCATCAGCTGATGGGTTCTGCGGTCTAGTGCGTTGGATGGCTCGTCCAGCAGCAGCACCCGCGGTTCCATCGCCAGTACCGTCGCCAATGCCACCATCCGCTTCTCGCCGCCAGACAGATGGTGGGTGATGCGCTGTTCGAATCCGGCAAGGCCGAGGTGCGCCAGTGTCGCCCGCGCGACCGTATCGGCCTGCGTCGGACTGAGGCCCAGGTTGAGCGGTCCGAACGCGACATCCTCCAGTACCGTCGGTGAGAAGAGCTGATCGTCGGCGTTCTGGAACAGCAGCCCCGCTTCTCTGCGCACTGCGTGGAAGCTGGCTTCGCTCTGCCGGGTTTCGCCGAACGCCCAGATGGTCCCCGCCGAGACCGGATGCAAGCCGACCAGGAGTTCGAGCAGCGTGGTCTTGCCGCTGCCGTTGTCGCCGCAGAGCGCAACGCGCTCCCCCTCTCGCAGTACCAGGTCGATACCGTCCAGCAGGCGTCGGTCCGGCAGGTCGTAGCAGAGTTTCTCGGTACGGATAAGCGTGCTCAAGATGGCGGCGTCGGTGAATGGCCAGGCGAGGGGTGCCGGCCGAAGAGTCTGATAAAATTATCAGTACACACTATCAGGGTGTCAATCAGACACGCGGCGCACGCGCCGGGCCGGCGCAGAATCGACGTACAGGATCTCCATATGGGTCGCTATCGCGCGCCACAGCCTCCGAAATCACCTTACATTACCGCCGAGGGGTATGCTGCGCTGGAGCTTGAGTCACGACAGTTGTGGCTGTCGCGGCGTGAGGTGGTCGCGGCGCTGTCTGCCGCGGCGGCCGAGGGCGACCGCTCTGAAAACGCGGAGTACATTTACCGCAAGAAGCAGTTGCGTGAGATGGATCGCCGGATCCGCTATCTGCAGAAGCGGCTGCCCGACCTCAAGGTGGTGCGCGATCCGCCGGCGCAGGCGGACCGGGTTTTCTTCGGTGCCTGGGTCGAGCTCGAGAGTGCGCGCGGCGAGTCGAGCAGCTACCGCATCGTGGGCGCCGACGAGTTCGACCCCAAACGGGGATGGATCAGCGTCGATTCGCCGGTGGCCAGGGCGCTGCTGGGACGCATGCTGGACGACGAGGTGAGCGTGGCGACGCCAAAAGGAGATGAGAGTTTTCTGGTGGTGGATATAAGGTACCGCTGACGGTTTGGCGGCCGATTCAGGGTGCCCCTTTCTCGCTTTTGAACTTGCCGCTGAAGTCAAAAACTCTCCACCCTGCCGTTCAATCGGGACGAGAGGTGGGTGATCGAAGCGTGCTGACGTTACGCAGTGCCGGCACTGCCAAAGTGCCGGTGTTTCCCTGGAGTCGCAACTGCCCTGGACCTCAGTCGTGGGCGCCCTTCTTCCACCAGGGGTGGGTGGCTTCGGTGAATTCGTCCCAGTAGCGGTCGAAGTTTTGCAGTTGGTGGTAGTAGTCGCAGGTGCGCCAACCGACGATGGCGCCGGCGTACTCCAGCGTCTCGTGATCGCTGTTGTTGGCCAGCAACAGTTCCAGCAGATGATGCGTGACGGCGATATCATTCATCACGCCGAGTATGTCCTGCAGTCCCGCCATGTGCTCCATAAAGCCGCCGAATCCGCTATAGAGCGGGCGGAAGAAGTCGGCGGCATAACGCAACTTTTTGCACTCGATGCGTAGTCGATGCATCTGCTGTGCGTCGCGCCGGTCGATATGGCTGCCCAATGTCAGCACCCTGCGCTCCTGCTTGTCGAGCAACTTGCGCGAGTACTGGATGATCCGCATCTGCTGCCGCTTCAACGCTTTGTTGTCGTCGCTCTCCTGCTCCCACGACCGCTGTTCGTACCACTCCTCGAAACCCTTTTTAAGGTTGGCGAAACGATCGCTGTCCAGCATCGGACGAACTTCGCTGGCGTAGGCCTCAGCGCGTGCAGCCCTGGCCAGTTCCAGCAGTTTCTTCTCGCCGTTGAAGGGCAGTTTACCCTCGATCGCACCCATGCCTTCGGCGATGAAGACATCGAGGTCGCGCGCCAGGCCCAACTGGCTGGCGATCCAACGGATCTCCTGATTCCACGGCTGGCTGACTGCTTTGGGTATGGCATCCCTGAACAGCGAAAACGCCGAGCGGATCTTGCGGAATGAAACCCGCAACTGGTGCACGCCTTCGATGTCGTCAAAGCCCCGCGCGGTCTTCTCCCAGCGCTCCATGTACTTGAAATGATGTTTGAAAATAGCCGCCGCCGCTTCGCTCGCGCTCATCGCCGGCGTCAGCGGGACGGGAGACTTGATCTTCTTCGACATGGTTGCGGGTCTCCTGGGTGCGGGGGCAGGGTGGGGTGTGGTTAGCACTTTTTATGCTTCTTGACTGGGGATTCTGCTTGGTTTCGATGGAAAAATCCATGCACGCTCCACCCACCTGGGAGTGACTTTGCGCCAGCGTGGGTGCTGTAGGAGGGGCAGGTCTCGGCTGGCTCAGCCTGGGCGCCCGTCTACTCGGGTGCGACCCAATATCGGAAGATAGACCAGGCAAAAAAGTACAAAGCAAAGTATCCAGATGCCGCCGGAGAGATGGACCCAGAAGGTGTAGCTGCCGACCGGCAGCAGCGGGCCGAAGACGCGTGCGAATGCGGCCAGGTTGAGCAGCAGGAAAGCCGCCTCGATGCTCCGTTTCGGTTCGATCGGGCGGCCTGTGTGACCGAGCGAAACCCGCGCCATCATTCCCAGTGTCAGCACCCCGACGGCACCTACGGCGATGGCGTGTTTGGCCAGATTTGCAGCAACGAGGCCGAGCGATGCCAGCGCCAGCAGCGTAAAGCCGGCGACCATCCAGAACATGCCGCTGTAGAGCACCCAGAGAATCGGTATTCGCCAGACGTTGGGATGGTGCCAGCCGGCGACCCGCAACGCCTGTGTCACCGCCAGCAGCAGCGCGGCAACCGCTAACAGCGCGCCCGGTGCCGATAGCAGATGCAACAGCAGCAGCAGCGCGAAGCCGCCGAGCGTCGCCTGCTCCAGCCAGCTACGGCGGGTCGCTTGATAACCCGGTACCATCGCCTGGGTGAAGAAAGGCATTACCCGGCCGGCGAGTAGCGAGACCAGAAAAGCGACCAGGTAGAGCATCGTGTCAATGCCGAGCATTGCCGTGGCGGTGTAACCCAGCGCTTGCAGGTGGACCAGCAGGTTGGCCAACGCCATTGTCAGCAGGATCGGTACGAAGATGCGATTGATCTTCTGCTCGCCCTGCCAGAGTGCGGGTTGGATCGCCAGCGCCACCGTCGGAAGAAAGGCGAGGTCGGCCATCGCAACGAGCCAGTCGGGCAGCCAGTTCGCGCTGAGCGGTGCCAGGCGCCCGGCCAGCCAGAGCGCGGTCAACAGTGCGAGCGGCCCGCCGTGGGGGGTATTGACGCCGGTCCAGTTGCGCACCGCGGTGAGCAGGAAGCCGGCAATGATGGCGGCGGCATAGCCGAACAGCATCTCGTGGCTGTGCCAGATAACGGGGCCGTAGTAGCCGGGCAGCGTGAAAACGCCCATCCAGATGGGAATCCAGGCCAGCATCAGCACCACCGCCGAGATGCCCGCGGCGCTGAAGAGAGGGCGGAATCCGAGCGCGAAAACGGCTGGGCCGTCGCTGCTCAGAGGGCTTTTCTTGTCCGGTTCCGAATGGATTTTTAGCATCGGCTCTCAGTATCTGTGGCAAAACGAAGTGAGGGAGGAGGGAAAACTAACCCTATGTCCACGGACTGGCTTTGACAACCGTCAAACAGGGCGCCGCAAAATGCGATACCCAGTTCGCGGACTTTGCATAGGATGGTAAATCCAACCTGGCGGTTATTCCCGGGCAAAAAAAATGCGGGCCGAAGCCGGCATTTTTTCGAGACGCCGCAGCGTCTCTGCACTGCATAAGACGGTGTGTCTTACTTGGCCGGAGCAGCCGGAGCGGCAGGAGCAACCGGAGCGACCGGGGCGCCGTAACCGTAAGGTGCGTAAGGAGCGCCGTAGCCGTAAGGCGCGCCATAGCCGTAGGGACCATAACCGCCGTAGTAGGGGTAGCCGTAGCCGTAACCGCGGCCGTAGCCGTAGCCGTTACCGCGACCGTAGCCATTGCCGCGGCCGCTGAAGTTCATGTTGAAATCGCCGAACATGTCACCGAAGCCGTCGCCCCAGCCGTCACCCCAACCAGAGCCGTTGTTGCCCCAGGGACCGCCCCACCAGGCAGAGGCGGAAGCGGAAACGCCGATCAGCGCAGCGACGGAAATTGCTTTAACGATGGTTTTCATTAAGTGTTCTCCAATTGAACAGGTTTGCTTTTTCGTTGGTATCCGAAAACAACAAGTACAATCCAATGCGTGTTTCCCGATGGCGAAAAAGTATATTAGTAATTACTAAATAACGCAACCTTTATTTTGCTTACCGCAAAAAAATGTTCAACGGCGTGAAAAAAGCAACGGGGCAACGTCGTCGAACGTATGAGCAAAATGAACTTTGATGCCCTTGCGCACATGCTCGGGGACCTCATCATACTCGCCCCGGTTATCGGCAGGAAGTATCAATTCTTTAATTCCCGCCCGCCGTGCGGCGATCATCTTCTCACGCACACCGCCGATCGGGAAGACGTGGCCGGTCAGCGTCAGTTCACCGGTCATCGCGATCCGTCGCACCGGCTTGTTGCGCGCCAGCGACAACAGCGCGGAGGCTATGGTGATGCCGGCGCTGGGACCATCCTTGGGGGTCGCCCCGGCGGGTACGTGCAGATGAATGAAGCTGTTCTCGAAGAACTGCGGATCGGCGCCGAACTTTTCGGCATGACTGAGGATGTAGCCGTAGGCGATCTCGGCGGATTCACGCATGACGTCACCGAGCTGGCCGGTCAGCTTGAAGCCGCGGTTGAAACCGTGCGTCCTGACCGCTTCGATGCTGAGCGTTGCGCCGCCCATCGAGGTCCAGGCCAGGCCGGTGACGACGCCGGGACCGCCGAGATTGCGCTCGTCGCGGAACACCGGTCCGCCGAGATAGTCGTTGAGATCCTCCCGGTTGACGGTGATAGGCGTCTCCTCGCCGTCGAGTATCCGCACCACTGCCTTGCGGATGATCTTGCCGATCTGCTTCTCCAGACGCCGCACGCCGGCGTCGCGGGCGTAGCCCTCGACGATGGCACGCAGGGTTTTGCTGTCGATCTTGACCTGGTCCCGCTTCAGCCCGGCACGCTTGAGCTGCCGCGGCAGCAGGTAGCGGCGTGCGATCTGCAGCTTCTCCTG
>JAGRGU010000022.1 GCA_020445335.1 Gammaproteobacteria bacterium | reverse complement strand
TTGTCGGTCTGGTTCAGCAGCCGGCCGAGATCGTTGGAGATATGGATATCGCCGCTGCCGCCCTGCACGCTGGAAAGCCGATCCAGAGCCTCACCGAGACTGGAGCGCAGCTGGTTGATATTGACGCCCGACTGCGCCATCAAGTGGCGTACGGTGCCCCCCTCCTGGTCGAGCAGGGCGATCATCAGGTGCACCGGTTCGATGAACTGGTGGTCGCGCCCCACGGCGAGACTCTGCGCATCGGCCAGCGCCATCTGGAACTTGCTGGTCAGTTTGTCCATTCGCATGGGAATACTCCGAAATTCTCTAAGGTTATGCCTCAAGTGGGGAGATATGGACGCTTTTCAAGTCACTGCAAGCGACAATCGGCTAAAGTCATGGCCAGCTCACCCGCTAACAGCTCAAGAACTAGAATCTTGTGGCCCACCATCGTCGAGGTGAGAATGGAGATGGACCGCAAGAGTCGCACGCGGGCACTGCCCGCAGTGAAACCCGGGCACGAATCGGCATCCAGGAACTATCGATCAGATGAGTCTCCAGACAAGCGGACAACAGCTGTTCTCCGGCGCGCTTTTTCACCAGTGGGTTAAGTCACTGCCGCAGCGCTGGCGCCATTTGCCGCCCTATCTGCGGCTCTACGCGGCGCTGTTGATAGCCGTTGGCCTGCTGTTCCAGCTCACCTATCCGATCATTCTTGCCGACTCTGACATGTGGTACCACCTCGACGGTGGGCGCTACTTCTGGCAGCACGGCGAGGTACCGAACCACGCCTTCTTCTCCTTCATCGAACCGCAGCGGACGTTCATCAACTACTATTGGGGTTTCCAGGCGTTACTCGCGAAAATCCACCAGTTTTCCGGCTACCAGGGATTATTGGTTCTGCGTGCCCTGCTGTTCACGCTGACCACACTGCTCGCCTACCGCTACATCATCGAAGAGCGCAACCGCAACTATCCGGTATTGCTCTTCCTGCTGCTTTTTATCGCCTACTTCACTCTGATCGAGGGTCGCCTTGCCAATCTGCGGCCACACCTTTTCTCACACCTGTTCATCCTGCTTTTTCTCTATATCCTCGAACGCCGCCCCGCCTGGGCGCCGGCACTGCCGCTGATCACGGTCGTCTGGGCCAATGTTCACGGCATCGAGTACCCGATTCCGGTGCTGATCGGCGGCGCCTATTTCATCGAGATCATCTACCTGCGGCTGATCAGAAAGACACCAGGTGGCGAGCGGGGTTGGCGCGAGGCACTTTGGCTACTCGCCTGCGCGCCTGCGCTGCTGCTGACACCCCACGGCTTCGAGCTTTTGAGCACACCTTTCACCGTCTCCCCTTTCGTCTCCCTCTATATCCAGGAGATGCGCGCGCTGAAATCGGAGCTGTTCTACTCGGTACTGCTGAGCGGCGTCAATCTCAAAGTGGAGAGTGTCTTTCCACTGGCGTTCTTCTTCTGCACCTTCGCCATCGTGCGCGGCCTGCTCGACCGGACGCTGCGAATCAGCCACGCGATTCTCGCCCTGGGCGCCTATCTGCTTTTGATGCGCGGCAGCCGCTTCGTGTGGGAGTGGGCGCTGCTGGTACTGCCCCTTCTGACCCACTTCGCGGCCAGTCTGCGGACTCCGCACAGCGAGCGCAAACTACTGTCGCCACTCCACCTGCTGATGGTTCTGGCGATGTGCCTGCCATTCATCAGCATGGCCAAACGCCTGCCGCAGCACACCGGCTACCCTTTCGACGCAAGCAACGCCCCGGTCGGCGTGGTGCGCTTCCTGCAACAGGCAGGCAGCGGCGGCAGGCTCTTCTCTCCGCCGTCGACCGCCGGATATATGCACTGGGAACTCGGCCCGGACTATCGCATCTTTGCCGATTTGCAGATGTCTCTGTTCAACGACCTTGATGTTTACGCACTCTTCAGCTTCTATCGTGACGACAACGGGATACAGAGAATTCTGGAGTCATATCGACCCGACTACATAGCTGTAGAAATCAACAACAAACCGTTCAAGCAGAGAATCGATTCGGTCGGGCGTTACCTGCCAATCTTCACGGGTGACAAGCAGGTACTGTATGCAAACAGAGAGACCAAGCCTCTCATAGCCGAGCAGTATGAACTGAAGCTGGTGAATCCCTACTCATTGATGCTGGTCGATGAAAAGAGCGAACTGGAAGAGCACATCGCAGAACTCGCTTCTATGCTCGAAATCTATCCGGAGAGCGGTCGGATTCTACATGCGATTACGCGACTGCTGTTCGATAACAAGCGTTTCGATGACGCGTTCATCTGGGCGGAAAGGTTCGTAGAAGCCCATCCGGAAGATGCCAACAGCCACTTTCTGCTGGGCAATATCTTCGAGAACACCGAACGTTGCGATCAGGCAATCGAGCACTATCAGCGCTCGAAAAAGTATTCAGATGAAACCTTCAATCTGATTCTGGACAACCATATCGGATCCTGCCACTACGTTCTGCAAGACTTCGGCGCTGCTTACAAGTATCTGAAGCGTTCGGTCAATCCCTACAAGAAGAAGACCGCGGATGCCGACATCTACCAATACGCCTTCTCTGCTTTCGTGGTCGGAGAGGCCGACAGGGCGATTCTTCTGCTCAATATGCTGTTACAGGACGCCCCGCTACCGGAGAGCGAAGTACTGGCTGAGGCGAGGAAACTTCTCGCCACACTGGCTCAGCAACCTGACTACACACCCTCTGTTCTGGACTGGATAAAATCCCTGTTGCAGCAGAACGGTACAATGGAAACGGAGAACGCCCCCAATGATGGATAGTTTGAACTTTTCTGTCATGATCGATCGGGCGCTTGAACGTCTTACGATGCTGTTCTCCGGCCACCTGTTTTCTGGTCTGTCGAGTAATACCGAAATTATTGGAACCCTCCTGACGATCACGGTCGGCCTATGCCTTGCCTGGCTCCTGACGAGAAATTTCCATCGAAAGGCTCTTCCGGCGCTGATGTTGCTCGCGGCCTTCTTCCTCTTCTATCTTTTCGCGCCGTTCAAGATCCAGGTCAGGTGGATCCCCGAGCGGACGACGATCTATCTGTTCCTGGTGAGCTTTCTGGCGCTCTCGGCACTGCTGTCACGCTACCGACATGTTGCCAACCGAGTGGGTCCGCTACACCTCATTATCACGATATCGGCACTCCTCACCTTTTTGAGTACCTATTATCATTCCACCAATCTGATAACGGCGGACGGGTATTACAAAGAGTATCTCTCGGGACTCGCTACGGTAGAGCCCAATTCAAGAATATTGGCCATTCGCGTCGTAAGCCCCATGCCAGACTCCGTGGGCGCTCATCTTCACCACAAATTGTTACAGGGCGGAAGCTACTATGCAGTTTTAAAAAACTCGGTGGACGTCAAGCTCTTCCATGCGCAATCGAAGTTCGTCCCGATAAGATACCGGGCGGAGCGGAATCCATACATTCATTGGATCAGTGATAGAGAGATAGTCAGCCCGGTACCAACAGTAGATTTTGACGGATTTTCGAAAATATCCGAGCACCCGCTGGATTATGTGCTCGTCTGGGGCAACATCTCCGAAGCACTGAAATATCCCAGACTGGCAGCCCCCCTGCAAACACTGCTGGAGAGTATTGACCGGAACTTCGAACTGGTTGATGTTTCGCAGCCCAACGGATACATGCACCTTTTCAGGAACAGAAAGCTCTGAGCATTACTGCGGTCCGCATTGAAATACTTTACCAGAGGCCAGACCACCGTGACTTCAGTCGATACGTCATTGGAATCAACCAGACGATCCATCCTATTTCTCATGGGATTGTTCTCTCTTGCCACTCTCTACCCGTTATGGATTATCGACTACTTTCCATCGGTAGATGGTCCTGCTCATGTGGCACTTGCGCATATCTGGAGAAACCTCGAATCTCCGGGATTTGATCTCTACCGGGAGTTCTACACTGCCAGTTCTCTCAACAATCCAAACATGCTCATCTATGTGCTGCTATATGGCTTGATCTCTTTCGTACCGCCATTCATTGCCGAAAAACTGGTCGTGTCCATTTTCGCAGTGGGGCTTCCCTGGTCTGTATGGTATATGACCACTTACAGAAATCAGTTACACGGAGTCGTTGCGCTGCTCTCCTTTCCGCTTGTCTACAACTACATCACATTCTTTGGTTTCTACAATTTCCTGTTTGGCACCATATTTTTCTGCCTCGTACTTGGCTATTGGCTCCGTTACAGAGCGGTCCCGGATCGTCCGATTTTCCACGGTTTCAATCTCTCGCTGCTGTTGGTATTGGCCTATTTCACGCACATATCGTCGATTGTCTTCACCGTTATGTCCATCTGTCTACTGTTGGCTGTGGAGATTATTCGCAATCTTTTTCGGGCCAAGTATCCCGGATCAGCAGAGGTTACGACGTCGGGCGATCTGCCTGCGCTAACCCAAGCCAGGAATTTCATTGCGGCTGCGTTGCCGGCCTCACTCTTGTCCCTGCTCTTCATCCTGCGAATCGTCTGACGCTGAAATTCATCCAGATGGAACTGCCTGAAAAGAAGAGAGTTGCGGTTATTGGACCTCTGCTCCCCTACCGAGGCGGCATTGCGCAGCATACTACCCTGCTGTCCCGAGCGCTTGGAGATATCACAGAGACGCTGACCATCTCCTTTTCGAGACAATATCCGTCGTGGTTGTTTCCCGGTGAAAGCGACACCGACCCAAAATACAAAGATCACAGGGAGCCGGGATGCGAGTATTTACTCGACTCGATGAATCCCCTCTCATGGTCTAGGGTGGTCGAGCGAGTCGATGCATTTGCAGCGGATATTGTCGTCATTCCCTGGTGGACGGTGTTCTGGACGCCCTGCTTCGGATACATTTCCAGAGCTCTCAGAGAACGCAACCTCGAGGTCGTATTCTTCTGCCACAACGTTATCGAGCATGAGTCGAGTGGATGGAAATCCTACCTGACTCGGTTGGTACTGAAAAAAGGAACCCGATTTGTCGCCCATACCCGTGCCGACCAAAAGAATCTACACAGTTTGGTACCGGGCGCCGCGATAACTGTCCATCCTCATCCGATATATGACCAGTTTCCCGAACCCTTGGGTTCACTGCCCCGTCGAAAATCCCTGGAACTTCTTTTTTATGGCTTCGTCAGGCCTTACAAGGGACTTGATACTTTGATCGAAGCGCTGGGGAAAATAGCTCAGAGGGATGTCATGCTGACGATCGCAGGAGAGTTCTGGGAAGGCAAACAGGCGCTGGTCGACAGAATCGAACAACTGGGTATTTCCGACCTGATCGAAATGAGGGCTTACTACCATAGCGAACAGGATACCGCCGAACTCTTCAGCAGAGCAGACATGGTTGTCCTGCCCTACCGTAGCGCCACCGGCAGTGGTGTGATCATGCTCGCCTATAACTATAATCGTCCTGTACTGGTTACCTCCGTTGGAGGACTCGCCGATGTGGTCGAGCAGGGTAGAACGGGCTTCGTTGTCCCACCGGAAGATCCCGAGGCGATCGCGGGCCTCTTGCGCACCCTGCGCCCTGAGGATTGCGAGGCGATGCAACCCTGCATAGAAGAGACCAAAAGACGCTGGACATGGAGTGGTCTTGCCGAGGCTCTGCTCGATGCCGGCTGACTTTCGCCAGGATATCTGGCCATTCGCTGAAGTCCGAACCTTGTCAAGCGATACTCTGGCGATACCGAACACCTCACATCGGAATTGCGGATCCAAAACGTGATGAGCGATCGCTCGCAGCAGATGTGCTACATAATCATAGTGAACTGGAACGGTTGGCGGGACACCATCGAATGTCTCGAGTCCGTCTTCAGGATGAAGCACGAGAGTTTTCGCGTAATAGTCTGCGACAATGGTTCCACCGACCAGTCACTCAACCATATAGAGCAATGGGCACAAGGTGAACTGGCGGCGAAATCCACCTCACTCAACAGCAACACGGAGAGCCGCAAACCGGTTTCCAAGCCGATCGGCCACAGACTTTTCCAACGCGATGAAGTCCTGACCAACCGCACTCAATTCGACTTGCCGCTGTTGCTCGTTCGGAACGACAGAAACGGAGGGTTTGCAGGAGGCAACAATCTTGCGTTGAGACTCGCATTGTCGCAGCAGGACATGACGTCGGCCTGGTTGCTGAACAACGACACCGTAGTCAACGAAGATGCACTCGGCGCACTGCTTCGCAAATCCGCACAGAACAGTAATGCAGGCATGATCGGTTCGACATTGCTCTACTACGACAGACCGGAAAAAGTGCAGGCATTCGGCGGGGCAAGATTCTATCCGCTGATCGGTCTTTCGGTGCATATCGGACGGTTCTTCGGAACCCATCGGCCGGTTATCGAAGGTGATATCGAGAAAAAGATGGACTACGCCGTCGGTGCCTCGATGCTGGTTACTCGCGAGTTTCTATCGACAGTCGGCCTGATGTCAGAAGAGTACTTTCTGTACTACGAAGAGCTCGATTGGGCACTGCGAGCCAAGCACGGTTTCGTTATCGGCTACGCCCGGGAGAGCCTTGTTTATCACAAGGCTGGAGCATCCATCGGATCGTCGAACACCACATCACGACGAAGCCTGATGTCAGATTACTATCTGATGCGAAACAGGCTGGTAATAACGAGAAAGTTCTTTCCTCAATACCTCTTGTCCGTGCGGTTATTCATGCTTGTGGAGGTGTTGATAAGGGTCCTGAACGGAAATCTGAAGCAGGCTTCGAATACACTTCGGCTGGCATTCAACCGCGACTGCGCGGATCCCGCTTCAACCCGGAAATAGATTGAAATTGATCCGCCTTATTCGTCAGTTCAAGCTGTACTCGAGCCTTCCCACTCGTTCGGCTATCTTCCGGCAGTGGTCACCAAACTCACCGTCTAACGTGTAATTCATCTCTTTCATCAATCTATGCAGACCAAATGCATCATCCCACAACAAGCTCTCCTTCTGCGAAGCGCCCCCCATATTCCGCAATATCAGAGTGCGTAAAAATCTATTGCTCTTTACCTCTTTCAAACCGATATTTGGATCGGGACTGATCGCAAACATGAAATCAATCAGTATAAGAGAGGAATTAAAAACGAAGATGTTATCCAGCTTGAAATCGCGGTAGACGATCCGCGCCTTATACAAGGCATCGAGGATGCAAGTGAGTTGCTGGCAGATGGAAGAGAGCATCTCTGCTGATACTCTCCGCTCATTCAGAACGGCTTTGAGTGTCGGGGCCTCAATATACTCATATGCGACAAAATGGAAATTTTCTGCGTCGTAGAACAGCGGTGGCAGTATCCGCCTGCTGATTTCCGGATATTTTCTCAGAATTTCCTGCGCCGTAACCTCGTTAGGCAACAAACCCAGCCCATAGTCGGACTTTATGAAGATCTTCCTACCTTTATAGCGTGCGGAAAAATATCCGCAGCCATGATGCCAATCGGTTACCCTGAGCGCATGTAGATGTTCGACTCCATACTTCCGCTTCAGCGTCTGTCGAAAAGCAGGATATCGAAAGACAAACCAAATCAATGCCCTTGGCAGATGCCTGAGTCTAAAATATTTTACTAACAATTTTCCTCAACCTGCGCTGGTGCTCCGGGGAGATCATCGAAAGGAGCTTGTCGTAACTCCGTGTCTTCGATTCATGCAACCTTCTTTTGACTCCTGGGGTTAGGTCAAGCGGTTTGCAGTTGAAATAGACCGATAGATCTCCAGGCTCCACAAACTCATATTCCCTCTCCTCCATGTAAGTCTTGAGTTGCTCCATCATTCCAGCCGTATCGACTCCCTGTTCAAGCAGTATCTCCTTGTAATCACTTCCCACCTTCGGCTTATGGATCAAGGCATGGTACAGGAGCGAATACTTGTAGTCCTCTCGATGGGGGACATAGAAGCCTTTATAAAAAACCCTGTTTTCAAGAATCTGCTGCTGCCAGCGTCGGTCATAGTAGTTGTCACCTACATAACGTATATCGAACCTCAATGTCTGGTTGTTGATATTGACTTTTACATGTGACCTGTACCTCTTGTTTGAAACGGGCTTTGCGTTCATAAGATGCCTAACCTGGTTCCTGTCCCTGACCAGCAGGTCGACATCGCCATGCTCATCCATGCAGTACCTCTCGGGCATGTCACGGTAGTTCCTCAAGACCACGTATTCAGAAGTTTCATTGAGCGTCGCAAAAAGCTCTGCAAGAGAATTCCACTGAATACACCCTGCCAAGTTTCGGTCGGAACGGCCTTCCAATATCGGGACATAACTGTCTTCGTTGACCCGGGTGAAATAGTCACTGTACGAAATGCCCGATAACAGCATCAAATCATGTCTTGTTTCGTTTATGTTGTTGGTGGCATGTATCTTGTGTCCACCTCCGGTCCATTGCCTGTAGCGCTCTTTTGCATCGAAAACACGCGTATTGACGATGCTGAAACCTTTCGTCGTCTTACGCTTCTCATACAATGGGTTGTTGTCGAGAACGATAACCAACGTGAAACGATCGGTACCGCACTCTATCTCCTTGAACGACCCGTCTGGCAGGCTCTCTCCGTAGAACCGCGTCAGGTTGTTCGAAAAATTATCCGCATCCCATTTCAGATCAGTGACCTCGACAATGGAAAAATGACTGTCGATATCATCGATGATTTTGGCTCTCTGGAACCTTGCGTTCGCCCAGATAATGAAAAGATGGAGTTCAGGACTCATAGTTACCAAACCTGAACAGCATCGCTCTGTTCTTTACTCTGAATAGCTGGGCAAGATCCTCGTCGAACATATCAAGGCACCAGTGCACGAAGACCAGGCTGAGAATCGTCGCTATCGCCGCGCCCTTTATGCCGTACATCGGGATCATCACCAGATTCAAGGGCACATTCAGAAAAATCGCTATCCAGTTGCGACGGACGATCTTGAACTCCCTTTTTTCCACGATCAGATAACGCGCCGACATAAATCCATGAGATGCCGGCAGCGAAGCCCAGATAATGATTGCCAGTGTCGATGCCGCTGCCTGATACTCTTCTCCAAATGTCAGAGAGATAATTTGTTCGTCAAAGAGAGTTACCGCCACAGCAAAGGCGGCGCTACTCCAGAATGCTGCAGCAAACAACGTCGTAAGAATGCGCTCGAATTCCGCAATATCACCACTTTTCAATCTGGTGATCAAAGGCAGCATTGATATGCTGAAAATAAAAGGGAAATTCATCCAGCCCTCGTAGATTTTGATCGCC
Source organism: Gammaproteobacteria bacterium (assembly GCA_020445335.1). GTDB lineage: Bacteria > Pseudomonadota > Gammaproteobacteria > Chromatiales > Chromatiaceae > HKST-UBA178. The sequence goes on along the minus strand of JAGRGU010000022.1, from coordinate 25,293 downwards.
GCCGCATACAGGCCGAGTTGGCTTGTATCGAGAAAATGCCTGATCATTATCTGATCCACTCGCACAAGAATCATGCCCGCAATCCCCGACAGCAGCATCGGCCAGGCGCTCTTGAGTAACGGAAGTGCGAAAAGCCTACTGATGCCAACCCGCAATTTTAACTTCATCCTGCTTTTAAAAAGAACGAAGAGAGAGGTCGCGACCAGAAGATGCTCGATGGTGTAGGAGGCGGCAAACCAATAGAGATCTGCCTGAGCGATGATCAGAACGATCTTTAATATCGCACTGAATAGAAGCGCGACACTCTTCCCCAAAGATGAGTATTTCGCCTCCGTCTTTGCCTGAAAAGCGTAGTCGAAGACCAGAAAAGATTGAAAAAGCAGACCGAGCGAGATGAGCAGAATACAGGCTTTCTCCTGAAACGTACTAGCCAACAAAGCCACCGAGGCCAATACGACGATGAGCGCGGCAATACCGCCCAATATCAGCAATGTAAACGCAGTGGATATGTACTGACTGGACTTGTCGGGATTGGCGGCAAGCTCGCGAACCAGTACCGATTCCATTCCCAGTCTCGACAGGATGATAAAGATACTGGTAACAGCTACCGCGTAACTCAGAAGACCGAACTTTTCCGGTCCCAGATAACGCCCGACAAAGATACCAACCAAAAAAATCGAAACGAAACGGACGCCTTTCTCGAAAAACATCCATGAGGTATTGAGGAAATACTTCCTGAAAGCGGTATTGCGGGCAAGCTTGCGCGCCTGCTCAAGCATGTCCGTACGGATTTCGTGAAGTGAATTTATTGTTGGATACGCGTTCGCGGAAGCAGAGCACGACTACGGAGTCGGCATATCTCTCCATGACAGGCTTGTACGTTGCCTGCCTGAACTCAGCTCTCATCGGTGCTCTCTCTTCCGCTCAATTCGAGGATCTTCACTCTTTCAAGCGTGATTTCAGCAAGCTGACGATTGCTGGAGATCAAGTCCGCGAGCAATCCGAACAGAAAGGTCACGAATCCCATCAGCAGAAATACGCCGCCAAGAACGAGAGACTGCACATGACCACCGCCATTTCCCGTGAAGAAAAAGTAGAGGAAACGGACGATTGGAATCGTTCCCGTCAGGCTCAGCACCATGCCCAGATAGAAAAAAACCTTGAGCGGCTGATACATGGCGTAGACGCGCACCAGCGTGGTGATCTGCCTGGCTACGAAGGAGGGGATGCTCTTGAAAAGGCGTGATTCACGGGTTTTGGAATTGGTACCGACCGGAACGGAGACCACTGCCATGTTGCGCCTGCCTGCCTGTATGAGTATCTCGATCGTATAGCTGAAAGACGTGAGAACGTTCAGCTTTATAGCAGCCTCCCTCGAAAATGCGCGAAAGCCGCTGACCGCGTCCGGCACATTGATTCCGGAGAGCCGACGAACCATGGCGCTCCCCAGCCTTTGCATAAGCTTTTTCGCGCGAGAGAAATGGGCGATGGTTTCGGTCTGTCTGTCACCAACGACAATGTCCGCACGATTTTCCAGAATAGGTGCCACGAGCTTACCGATGTCTCCGCCCTGGTATTGATTGTCTCCATCGGTGTTGACGACGATGTCGGCCCCCGCTCGCAGGCACGCATCCAATCCTCTGCGAAAACTTCGCGCCAGCCCCATGTTGGTCTTGTTGACGACTATATGATCGACACCGATATCCCGTGCAATCTCTCTCGTGCGATCAACGCTGCCGTCGTCGATGATCAGTATCTCGACCTTGTCGATACCAGGAATCTCCCGCGGTATGTCAGCCACCGTTTGGGGGAGTGTATGTTCCTCGTTGAAACAGGGGATCTGGACTATCAGTTTCATGGGATCGCCTGTGCAGCCGGCTGGATACAGCCTCTATTTGGACTCGTGGTACTCACTTTCCGTGTTAACGCTCCAGATGTTGCCCTTCCGCTTGTCCTGATTTGCGATATTATCCACCGCCGCCATCGCGGTCAGCATGGAATGATCCTGGTTGTTGTAGCGGTGCATGCCATTACGACCGATCAGGAACAGATTTTCGATGGTGTCGGTAAATTCCCTGATCTGATCAAACTTCGGATAGGATTCGCCGAAATAGCCAGGATAGGCTTTGGGCATTCTGATTACCGTCGAGTCGAGAAGATCCTCTTTGGCGATAAATCCGATGCGCTCCATCTCCTCAGTGGCGAAGGCGATGAGCGCTTCGTCCGCCATCGACCACAGATCATCCCCTTCGTTGCAAAAGTACTCCAGCCCGATCCAGACGGTATTCGGATCTTCGACCATGTAGGGACTCCAGTTGTTGAAGACCTGGACCCGGCCGACGCGCACGTCACGCTCCTGGATATAGATCCAGTTGTCGGGCAACCGGCCGTTTTTGGCACCCTCCCCGTCGGCGACGCGCAGCCTCTTCAACAGCATTCCGACCGTGATGAAGTCCCGGTACTGCAGGCCGCCCGCAATCCTGCCGACCTCCGCCGGCGCTGCGTCGCCCATCGCCGCAATCAGCTCGCGTACCGGCATGGTCGAGAAAACGTAGTCGACCTCGACCCGCTGCTGTCGAATGCCATCGGCGCTTGTCAGATTGACCGCGATCACCTGGTGATTCTCGAGTTCAATACCGGTCGCCTCCCAGCCCATACACACCACACCACCGTCTGCGGTGATGCGTTCGGCCACCGTCTCCCACATCTGCCCGGGGCCTAACTTGGGATAGAGAAAACGCTCGATCAGCGAAGTTTCGGTCCCCTTCTGCCCGACATCTTCTGAACGCACGCCAGCGAGACTTTTCAGCGCGTGCCACAACGCCCGGGTGACCGACAATCCCTTGATTCGCTGCGCGCCCCAGTCAGCGCCGATCTCCGTACAGGGCACCCCCCAAACCTTTTCGGTATAGTCTTTGAAAAAGGTCAGATAGAGTTCACGTCCGAAACGATTGATGAAGAAATCCTCGAGCGTTCGTTCATCCTTGATCGGAAGGGCCAATGCCTTCAGATAGCTGATACCAATCCTCGACATGCGAAGAAAGCCAAGGTTTCTAATCGTCGCCCATCCCAGCGAGAGTGGGTAGTCGAAGAAGTGGCGCAGGTAGAAGATGCGTGACAGGCGGTTGCGCACCAGAAAGATAAGATCTGTTTCAGCGGGGGAGTTCTCGGTCTCACTCAGCTCCAGTCGCCGCTCCTGTCCCTGATAGCGGATTTTGATCGGCGACTCTTCGCGCTCGTAGGCCTCGACCGGCATGATGTCGGTCCACCACTGCATCACCCGATCAGACTTGGAGAAAAAACGGTGCCCACCGATATCGATGCGGTTGCCCTTGTAGTTGACCGTCTTGGAGATACCGCCGATATGCCCGCTCTTCTCGAAAACCAGCGCCTGAATGCCCGTGCGCTTCTGCAGCTCGTATGCGGCCGTGAGACCTGCGGGCCCCGCACCAATAATGACAGCCTTCCCTTCGCTCATAAACTCACCGAAATAGCAGTATCTTCCTGATACCGAAGTTCCAGCCGAATACCAGGCCGGTCACCAGCAGCTTCGAAACCGCGTAGTGCAGCATCAGCGCTTCGGTCAACAGATAGAGTCCCAACTCGTTTATTCCCAATCCACCAAAGCCGATGATAGCGAAGATCAGCGCTTCATGGTGGCTCTTCTGAACCCGCCTGGTCGTGAAAACCCAATGGATACTCAGCAGATATACGCTGACCAGTCCCAGCATGAAGCCGATCGCGGCGGAAACCAGATAGTGGAGGCCGACCACTTCGGTCAGCAGCAACAGCGTCCCGTAATCGACGCCCAGGGCGAATCCGCTGGCGAGAAAATAACGCAACAGCTCGTTCTCCGGGATCGATGATCCCAGCTTCGCGATACGCTCCCCGATCCCCACGGCAATCGAATTCATCCCTCGCTCCCGCTCTTCACTCTCCATGATCGTCCGTCGCAGGCTCTCTTACGTCATTGGGTTACAACTGCACCAGAGCATTCTGGTCTACCCTTGGGTAGCGTCCAGGATCGCGCCGAGTTCAGCCTGAATCTCCGCCAGCTCGCGTCCTGCGACCGAGATCGGAGGCAGCTGTTCGATCTGCGCCTTGCTGCGCAGCAATACACCGGCGACTACCGTACCCTGGCCGCGAATGCCGGAGATGCGCTGCGGTATCAGCGGCGCACCGGTCAATTGCGCCAGCCGCGCGGCTCCGGGTTTCAGACGTCGCGGCGGGTCGCTCGGCAGATGGATAACGCCGTGCGGAAAGAGTGCCAGCACCTCGCCCTGGCGCAGTGCGCGCAGCGCCGCCCGCAGCGCCTGCTCCGGCCGACTCTCACGGTCGACCGGGATGCACCCGATGGCCCTGAACAGCCAGGTCAGACCGAAACGCTGGTACTGCTCTCGCGCGATCAGAAATCTGAGCGGCCTTCTGGCCGAGGCGATCAACAGCAACGGATCCAGGCCCGACAGATGATTCGCCACCACGATTGCGGGACCGCTCCGCGGCAGCCGCAGGCCAGTCAGATTGAGCCGGTGGTAGCGGTAGCAGAAGATCCGGTTCAGGCCGTCGATGAAATTGAGCCAACGACTGCCCCAGTCGACCCGATTGGCTCTGAAGGCAGCACGACGCAGTCTTATCGATTGCCATCCCAGCAGTAAAAGGGTGCCACCCGCACCGAAGAGCAGATAGTCACTCATCCGCATCGAATCCGCTGCATGATATCTCCGCCATCGTAAGCCACTCTGCCAGCATCCCTCACTCCAGCCAGATCAGCGAGGCCATACGCCCCGTCACACCGTCACGGCGGTAGGAGAAGAAACGTGCAGAGTCGGAATGGGTGCAGTAGCCGCCGCCACCGATGTAGCCGACGCCAGCCGCCTGCAATCGCAGTCGCGCGAGCTGGTAGATATCGGCGAACCAATGCCCCGGACGAGCCGTTGTAAATGCCGGAGCAGCCTCGGGTTGAACTGCGACGAAAGCGGCACGAACCTCCTCTCCCACCTCGAATGCCGCGGGACCGATCGCCGGCCCCAGCCATACCATCAGCTCCTCTCCGGGCTGACTGAAACAGGCCAGTGACCGCTCGATCACGCCATTGACCAGACCACGCCACCCGGCATGGATCGCCGCCACTCGGGTGGCGCCGAGATCGCAAATCAGCAGCGGCAGGCAGTCGGCCGTCATCACCGCGCAGATGCGCCCGGGTTGGGTTGTCGTCGAGGCGTCCGCCTCCGGCGGCACCCCACCCTCCGTGTGGCAGCCGGCCACGGCGCAGCCATGCACCTGGTTGAGCCACAGCGGCTCCCCGGGCAGGTCGCCGTGCTGCCGCAGCAGTGCGCGGTTGCGTCGCACGCAGGCAGGGTCGTCACCGACGTGGTCGCCCAGATTAAGGCTGTCGAACGGCGCTGCGCTGTGGCCTCCGTGTCGCGTGGTGATCAAAGCACGAACCCGCTCGGATGCGGGCCAATCAGGCACTATCCACTCATTCATCCATGGCATCCTCGCGCAGCGCCCGCAACAACCCCTGCAGATCCTCGGGCGGCTCGGCCGACCACTCCACCCACTCTCCGCTTTGCGGATGCACCAGACCCAATCGCCTGGCATGCAGTGCCTGCCGGGTAAACCCCCGCAGTGCGGTCTGAAGCGCCGGGCTCGCACCGGCGGGCATCGCAAACCGCCCGCCATAACTCGGATCACCCACCAGCGGATAGCGGATATGCGCCATGTGCACCCGGATCTGATGCGTGCGACCGCTCTCCAGACTGACCTGCAGCGCGGCATGGGCGCGAAAGCGCGCTTCGATCCGGTAGTGCGTCACCGCCGGTTTACCGCCTGCCACCACCGCCATACGCGTGCGGTGGTGGGGATCCCTGCCGATGGGCGCGTCGACCCGACCGCCGGTGGTCGGCAAGCCGCGCACCACCGCCAGGTACTCGCGACTGATCTCCCGCGCCTGCAACCGCTCGACCAGGAACTTGTGCGCGGCGACCGTGCGTGCGATCACCAGCAGGCCTGACGTCTCCTTGTCCAGGCGATGAACGATGCCGGCCCGCGGCAGCTGAATCAGCCCCGGATCAAAGTGCAACAGCGCATTCTGCAATGTGCCGTCGGGATTTCCTGCCGCGGGGTGCACCACCAGTCCGGCCGGCTTGTTGACCACGATGATGGCGTCGTCCTGATAGCGCAGATCGAGCGGAATCGGCTGCGGGCGGTTCTCGACCTGATCCTCCAACTGTGCCCGCAGCCCGAGGGTTTCGCCGCCGAACAGCTTCTGCCGCGGTCGGGTGACCGCTTCGCCGTTGCAGCTGACCCTGCCGGCGCGCACCCACTGTTGCAGCCGGGTACGTGAAAACTCGGGAAAAAGCTGCGGCAGCACCTGGTCCAGCCGGCTTCCGGCCAACTCCAGATCCACCCGCGCTTGGTACTGCCGTTCGTCCTCGGACATCCACTCGACCCCGCCAATGGAACCACCCACAACTGCCCGCCGGTTGACCCGTTGCGCAACATTTCGGGTATACTTTTCGCCCCGACCGCTCAAGATATCTGCCTTCGATGAAGACCATTCGCCGCTTTTCGGCCCTGCTGGCCGCGCTCCTGCTCTCCGCCTGCTCGCTGCTGCCGGAGCAGATCGACAAGACCAAAGACTGGAGCGCACAGAAATTCTACAAAGAGGCTTCCGCCTCGATGGCCGACGGCAGTTACGAAGACGCCATCAAGTACTACGAAACGCTGGAGGCCCGTTATCCGTTCGGTCAGTACGCCATGCAGGCGCAGATCGACGTCGCCTACGCATACTACAAGGATGGCAAACCGGAAGAGGCGATCGCCGCCGCCAACCGTTTCATCAAACTGCACCCGCGCAATCCGCACGTCGACTACGCCTATTATCTCAAGGGTCTGGTCAACTTCAACCGCAACATGGGTTTCATCCAGCGCTTCGTGCCGACCGACACCTCGCAGCGCGACCCGGCCGCCACACTCAGCTCGTTCAACGACTTCGGCGAACTGGTACGCCGTTTTCCCGACAGCGAGTACGCCGAGGACGCGCGCCAGCGGATGGTCTACCTGCGCAACAACCTGGCCATGAGCGAGGTCCATGCCGCCCGCTTCTACATCAAACGGGGTGCCTATCTGGCAGCCGCCAAGCGCTGCGTTACCGTGGTGGAGAAGTTTCAACGCACCCCGGCCGTCAGGGAGGCGTTGATGATAATGGGAGATGCCTACGACAGGCTGGGCATGACACAACTGGCGATGGATGCGCGGCGGGTGTTGGCGCTGAACGAGGAGAAGGGCTACCTTGAGGTTCCCGAAGTCGAGACCGATCCATCCTACGGTCAGCGCATCTGGGACTTCCTCGAACTTGATGAAAACTGATTCCCCCAACGCCTGCGCCTGAAACGTCGGGGGAACTGGCCTGCGGAGAACGGTCAGATAGCCGCCTCGTCCTCCTCTCCGGTCCTGATCCTGACCACCTTCTCGACACTGGTTACGAAGATCTTGCCATCACCGATCTTTCCGGTTCTTGCCGCACTGGTAATCGCCTCGATGCATTCGTCCAATTGAGATTCGTTGATGACCACTTCGATCTTCACCTTGGGCAGGAAATCAACCACGTACTCCGCCCCCCGGTAGAGTTCGGTGTGACCTTTCTGGCGGCCAAAACCCTTGACCTCACTGGCTGTCATCCCGGTGATACCGACCGCTGACAGCGCTTCGCGCACATCGTCCAGCTTGAAAGGTTTGATGATCGCATCGACTTTTTTCATGCTCATACCTTACCGAATCGTTGAAATTTCCAGATCGTAGAAAATACCACAAGACGGGCCCTATTTGCAGCGCAGCCGAGCACCCCGGCCTTGTGAAGCCGGACGCTCAAAATCCGTTGGTCAACGGATAGCGCCGGTCCCGTCCGAAGGCACGCTGGGTGATCTTCACGCCGGGCGGGGCCTGGCGGCGTTTGTACTCGTTGCGGTCCACCATCCGCGCGATGCGCCTGACCAGCGCCTCGTCATAGCCTGCCTTGATGATCTCCGATACACCCTGATCACGCTCGATGTAGCGCTGCAGTATCGCGTCCAGGATCTCATATGGCGGAAGGCTGTCCGAATCCTGCTGGCCGTGGGCCAATTCCGCTGACGGTGCCCGCGTGATGACCCGCCTGGGTATCACCTCCAACGAGCGATTGCGGTACTCCGCCAGGCGGTAGACAAGCATCTTGGGTACATCCTTGATCGGCGCGAATCCGCCCGCCATGTCGCCGTAGAGGGTCGCGTAGCCGACCGACATTTCGCTCTTGTTGCCGGTGGTCAGCAGAATCTTGCCCTTCTTGTTGCTGATCGCCATCAAGATGATGCCGCGGCAGCGCGCCTGGATATTCTCCTCGGTGGTATCTACCGCGGTACCCGCGAACTCCTGCTCCAGCATGCCGAGGAAGGCGTTGAAAGCAGGCTCGATCGGAATGCTTGTCGTACGCACGCCGAGCGCATCGGCCTGCCGGCGCGCATCCTCGTTGCTCATGTCGGCGGTATAGCGCGACGGCATCAGCACCGCCTCTACCTGGTCGGCACCGAGCGCATCGACCGCGATCGCCAGCGTCAGAGCGGAATCGATGCCGCCGGAGAGTCCCAGCACGGCACCCTTGAAGCCGTTCTTATACACATAGTCGCGTACGCCCAGCACCAGCGCCTGATAGATCGCCTGCTCTTCGCTCAACGGCGTCGTGATCGCTGCCACCTCCGGCTCCGGGTGACGGCCCCGGGTGTCGAAGGTCGCCAGAGCCAACTGTTCATTGAAGAAGGGGAGCTGCTGCCGCACCATGCCTTCGGCACTCATCACGAACGAACCGCCATCGAACACCAGCTCGTCCTGACCGCCGACCAGATTGAGGTAGACGATCGACAGCCCGGTCTCCAACGCCCGTTTGCGCAGCAGCTGTTCGCGCTCGGGCGCCTTGCCCCGGTGGAACGGGGAGGCGTTAAGATTGAGCAGCACCTGCGCGCCGGCCTCCGCGGCACGCGCGGCCGGTGTGCTGTACCATATATCCTCGCAGATGGTGATGCCGACCGGAACGCCGCCGATGACAACGACACAGGGGTCGCCACCCGCCTCGAAATAGCGTTTCTCGTCGAAGACGCTGTAGTTGGGCAGCAGCGCCTTGTGGTACTCGGCGACCACCTCACCCTCGCGCACCACACCCGCGGCGTTGTAGAGCAGTCCCTGGTGGCAGCGGGGATAACCGACGATGATGTCGATGCCGGCAACGGCCCCGCAAAGCCTCTCAAGCGCCTGCTCAACCCGTGCCAGCAGCTCCGCACGCAGCAGCAGATCCTCGGGCGGATAGCCTGTCAGCGCCAGCTCCGGAAAGAGCACCGCGTGGGCGCCAAGCTCGTCGCGCGCCCGCAGCGACGTGTCGATCACCCGTTGGGTGTTGCCGGCGACATCGCCGACCAGAAAATTGCTCTGCGCCAATGCTATCTTCAGGCTCAACCTCGCACCCCCCGCCGCTGAAACGAAAAAACCGTCACCGGAGAGTCCGGTGACGGTTGCATGATACTACCTGCGCCCGCCCGTCAGCACCCGTTGCGGACGGGCAGCGCAACGGCGCTTATCCCATCAGTTCGACCATCTTGGCGCCCAGATCCGCCGGCGAACGCACCGTGGCGACGCCTGCCGCCTCCAGCGCCGCGAACTTGCCCTCGGCGGTGCCCTTACCGCCGCTGACGATGGCGCCGGCGTGGCCCATGCGCTTGCCTGACGGGGCAGTGACACCCGCGATGTAGGCGACCACCGGCTTGGTGACATTATTCTGGATGTACTCGGCTGCATCCTCCTCGGCCGAGCCGCCGATCTCACCAACCATGACGATGCCTTCGGTCTGCGGATCGGCCTGGAACAGCTCCAGGCAGTCGATGAAGTTCATGCCGTGGATCGGATCGCCGCCGATGCCGATGCAGGTACTCTGGCCGAGGCCGGCGGTGGTGGTTTGATGCACCGCCTCGTAGGTCAGCGTCCCCGAGCGGGAGACGATACCGATCCTGCCCGGCTGGTGGATCATGCCCGGCATGATGCCGATCTTGCATTCGCCGGGGGTGATGACACCGGGGCAGTTGGGACCGATCAGGCGGCAGTCGTAGGCGGCAAGTGCAGCCTTGGTCTTGAGCATGTCGAGGACCGGAATTCCTTCGGTGATGCAGGCGATCACCTTGATGCCGGCGTCGGCCGCCTCGAGAATCGCATCCGCGGCGAATGCGGCGGGCACGTAGATCATGGTCGCGTCGGCGCCTGTGGCGTCGACCGCGTCATGCACGGTGTTGAAGACCGGCAGATCGAGGTGCTTCTGACCGCCCTTGCCGGGGGTGACGCCACCCACCATGTTGGTGCCGTAGGCGATCGCCTGTTCGGTGTGAAAGGTGCCCTGCTTGCCGGTGAAGCCCTGACAGATCACTTTCGTATCTTTGTTTATAAGAACACTCACAATTAGGATTCCTGAATTCTGTAGGTTTGATGTCTCTATTCGGATAACTGCGCAAAAATGCGTTCCCACCCCTGACCAAATGGGAGAGCCAAGCCTCTCTCCTTTGGAACCCCCGACACCAGCGTCAATCCGGGGCACATGCTTTCTAAGGTCCGTGGTACCGAACAGTTAGGGTTTGAATCGGCTCGTCGCGACCGGGTGCAGCACCAGGCCGCGGCACTCGATCTAGCCGTTGGCTGCTTCGGCGACGACCATCTTGGCCGCTTCCGAAAGATCCGCCGCGGTGGTGATCGCCAGTCCGCTGTGCGCCAGCCTGTCCAACCCTTCAGGCGCCTTGGTTCCCTCGAGCCGTACCACGACCGGCACGTTGACCCCGACCTCCTTCACCGCCTGGATAATGCCGTCGGCGATCAAGTCGCAGCGCACGATACCGCCGAAGATATTGACCAGCACCGCCTTCACCTTGTCGTCGGAGAGAATCAGCTTGAACGCCTCGGCCACACGCGCCGCGGTAGTGCCGCCGCCAACGTCGAGGAAGTTGGCCGGGGTGCCGCCGTGCAGCTGCACCAGGTCCATTGTCGCCATCGCCAGTCCGGCGCCGTTGACCATGCAGCCGATGTTGCCGTCCAGCGTTATGTAGTTGAGGTCGTGCTCCTTGGCCGCCGCCTCGCGTGCATCCTCCTGCGAGATGTCGCGCATCGCCACCAATTCAGCCTGGCGGTAGAAGGCGTTGTCATCCAGGTTGATCTTGGCGTCGAGCGCGATCAGTTCGCCGGCCTTGGTCACCACCAGCGGATTGATCTCCACCAGGCTGGCATCGCTCTCGACGAACAACTTGTAGAGCCCGTTCATGAAACCCTGAAAGGCGCGAATCTGCCCCCCCTCCAGCTCCAGCGCGAAGGCGAGCTGGCGGCACTGGTACCCCTGCAGCCCAGCCGCCGGATCCACGGTGATGGTCTTGATCTTCTCCGGGGTCGCCTCGGCCACCTCCTCGATATTCATGCCGCCCGCACTGGAGGCCATGAACAGGATGCGACGGGTCTCGCGGTCCACCAGCACGCTCAGATAGAGCTCGCGCGCGATCTCGGTCGGCTCCTCGATCAGCAGCGTGTTGATCGGCAAGCCCGGCTCACCGGTCTGCTTGGTCACCAGCATGCTCCCGAGCAGGCGCTCGGCCTCGGCTTCGACCCGGTCGAGACTGTCGACCAGCACCACGCCGCCGACCTTACCGCGGCCACCGGCATGCACCTGGGCTTTGACCACCCAGCGCTCGCCGCCCAGTGACTGGGCCGCCTCGCGCGCATCGGAAACAGAGCCTGCCGGCTTGCCCTTGGAGACGGGAATGCCGTACTTGGAGAATAACTGCTTGGATTGGTACTCGTGTAAGTTCATTACTTTATGGGACCCGTCCGCTGAAAAAGTTGCTATTCTGGTCGAAACCAGGCCATTAATCAAAAAATAATTGATGTTGGATAAGAGAAAGTTATGACGACGAGCCGCAGGCGCCTCGCGTCAACTGGAGGCTACCCTTATTGCGCCGCAGCATCAACCATCTTTATCGATGGCGGGCCGCGGTGAGCGAGGTTGGACGCGCATCCTGGTGGCACGACGCGCCCATCGCGATAAAAGGGAACGTCTGGACCATTCCACGGCTCTTCTTCGGCTACCGCCTGCTCATCGCAACGCTGCTCTGCCTGGCCTTCTTCGGCCACTGGGGACCGACCTTCCTGGGACAGCACTCGCCGTCACTCTTCGCCGTCACCGCCGCGCTCTACCTCGGGCTGGTCGGTACCAGCGGCCTGCTGTTGCTGCGCCGGGCTCCGGCGGTCAATCTGCAGTCCGGATTGATGGTGACGGTCGATATCGTCTGCATCACGCTGCTGCTGTACGCCAGCGGAGGTGTGCAGACCGGTCTGGGCATGCTGATCGCGATCTCCATCGCTACCGGCGGGTTGATGCTGCCGGGGCGAATCGCGCTGCTGTTTGCCGCGCTGTCGACGTTGGCGGTATTGAGCCAGCAGACGATCGCCACGCTAAGCGGAGACCTGCCGGTCAGCGGCTACCCCCAGGCCGGAATGCTGGGTTTCGCTTTTTTCGCCATTGCCACGCTGGCGCTGGTACTGTCGCAGCGGGCTTCGCGAAGCGAGGCCGTGATCAGCCAGCAGCGGCTCGATCTGGCCAACCTCGAACAGCTCAACGACTATGTAATCCAGCACATGCAGACCGGCATCCTGGTGGTCGATGGTGACAATCGCTTACGGCTGATCAACGACGCCGCCTGGTATCTGCTGGGAATGCCCGACGCCAAGAGCGACCGCCCGATCAGGCAATTCTGCCCGCCGCTCGCCGAAAAACTTGAGCAGTGGAAGAACCGTCGCAGCAGCGACTCCGGCAGCTTCCGGCCGACCAGCGACGGTCGCGAACTGAAACCGGGTTTCTCGCCGCTGGGCGAGAGCGGCAACGAGGGGACGGTGATCTTTGTCGAGGACGAGGCGTTGGTAACCCAGCAGGCGCAGCAGATGAAACTCGCCTCGCTGGGGCGGTTGACGGCCAGTATCGCGCACGAGATCCGCAATCCGCTGGGCGCGATCGGCCATGCCGGACAGCTGCTGCAGGAGTCGGAGCAACTCAGCCCACCGGATAAGCGACTGCTCGAGATCATCGCCACCAACACCCACCGGGTCAACGAGATCATCGAGAACGTACTGCAACTCTCCCGACGTCACCAGTCGCGTCCGGAGGAGTTCCTGCTGCGCGACTGGCTGCTCGAATTCGTGCAGGAGTGCATCGACTACCACCAGCTGCCGGCGGAGAGCTTCAGCATCGCGATCGACCCGACCGCGACGCTGGTCTTCGCCGACCGCTCGCAGCTGCGGCAGATCCTGAGCAATCTGTGCGAAAACTCGGTGCGCCATTTCCATGGCGATCCGACGGCACTGAAACTCGCCTTCAAAGGCGGCATCACGCGCGCTTCGGGGGGGCCTTTTCTCGATCTGACCGACAATGGTCCCGGAATAGATCCCGAGCTGCGCAAGCAGATCTTCGAGCCCTTCTTCACCACCAATACCAAAGGGACCGGGTTGGGGTTGTACATCGCACGCGAATTGAGCGAGTCTAACCGCATGCGGCTGGAATATCTGCCACTGGAGGGTGGCGGCAGCTGTTTCCGGATGAATTTCCCCGGTACCCGCGCGCGCAGGAGCGAAACATGAGCCGACCACTGGCGCTGATCGTCGACGATGAACCCGACATTCTCGAACTGCTCGAGATCACGTTGCTGCGGATGGATATCGAGTCTGTCAAGGCGCCCGATCTGACGACCGCCAAAGCGCTGCTGCGACAGCGCGACTTCGATATCTGCCTCACCGACATGCGCCTGCCCGACGGCAGCGGAATCGAGCTGGTGGAACTGATCGGGCGCGACTACGCACAGCTGCCGGTGGCGGTGATCACAGCGCACGGCAGCATGGAGTCGGCAATCCAGGCGCTGAAAGCAGGCGCCTTCGACTTCGCCTCCAAGCCGATCGACCTGAAGATGCTGCGGCAGCTGGTGCAGTCGGCGTTGAAACTGGAACCCGGCGCAGCCGGCAAATCCCCTGCCTCCAAGGGCGACGCGCAACTACTGGGCGGTTCCTCGGCGATGGTGCAAGTGCGGAAATTGGTGGCCAAGCTTGCGCGCAGCCAGGCACCGGTCTACATCAGCGGCGAATCGGGCACCGGCAAGGAGCTGGCAGCGCGCCTGATTCATGCGCAGGGTCCGCGTGCGGACCGCGAATTCGCCGCGGTCAACTGCGGCGCCATTCCTCAGGATCTGATGGAGAGCGAATTCTTCGGCCATAAAAAAGGTAGTTTTACCGGCGCCATCAGCGACAAACCAGGGCTGTTCGTCGCTGCCGACGGCGGTACGCTCTTTCTCGACGAAGTGGCCGATCTGCCGATGCCGATGCAGGTGAAGCTGCTGCGGGCGATCCAGGAGAAGCGCATCCGCGCCGTCGGCAGCAACAGCGAACAACCGGTCGACGTACGCATCATCAGCGCCACCCACAAGAACCTCGCGCAGATGGTCGAGGAGGGGAGCTTTCGGCAGGATCTCTTCTATCGCATCAACGTGATCGAGCTACCGATACCGCCGCTGCGTGAGCGCGGCGAGGATATCCCGCTGCTTACCGAGCACACGCTGCGCCGTATCGCCGAGGTCAACGGCCGGCCCGCGCCGCAGGTCGAGCGGGAGGCGCAACTGGCGCTCAGCCGCTACCACTTCCCAGGCAACGTGCGTGAGCTGGAGAACATACTCGAGCGCGCCGTCGCCCTCTGCGACACCGACCGAATCACGCGTGCGGATATCCTGCTGCCGGAAGTCGACGACTTCCCAGTGGAGAGCGCGGAAGATGAGATGGCCCTCGAACCCTATCTGCAACAGGTGGAGCGCGACGCCATCGTGCGCGCGCTGGAGGAGACGCGCTGGAACCGCACTGCCGCCGCACGCAGGCTCGGAATCAGCTTCCGCCAGCTGCGTTACCGTCTTAGTAAGCTGGGCATAGAGTAGACAAAAAACAAAAGGGCCGGATTGGATTGATCGGGGTCAACGGAATCCGACCCTTTCTAGTCGGGCTGCGGGAGTGACAAAATTTGTCACCTAGTGACAACGTCCGTCGGACACGGCTCTTCTCCCACCCTCTTGCGCGACCGCTCAATCCTGGTATACGGCAAACCAGGAAAATCTAATAGATTGTTATTTATGGGTTTTTTAATTCCCAACAAAGCGCTGATCGCATATTGGTACGATTAATGCTGAACACTAACCGCACACGGCTTCCACAGCGTTAAAAATTTTTTAAAGGTCAACCAAGTACGGCCGAACACCTAAGCACAGGTTATTCACTAGGAGAGCATCATGAAGAGAGCACAATCAGGTTTCACCCTTATCGAACTTATGATCGTTGTCGCGATCATCGCCATCCTGGCTGCCATCGCCATCCCGGCGTACAACCAGTACATCAAGGAAGCGCAGTTGTCCAAGGTGACCAACCATTACGACGAAGCCTATCGCGCGGTAAAAGCCGAGATGGCCAAGATCGTCGCCATGCAGGCACGCGGCGCCAACTCCTCAGATTATATCGACATCAACTCTGCAAGCGAGTGGATCACCAATGTGATCAACCCCGAGAACCGTCAGGCGCCCAAGGGCGGTGTCCCCGCGTACGTGGCTTCCGCTACGCCTTCTGTAGAAAACGGCCAGATCGGTATCACCGCGGCCGGTGGTATCGTCACCGTCTACCAGCCGGCATTTCTCGGCGAAATGAACTCGGCCAACATTCCGGTCGACTTCTCGAAGTTGTGATAGTCAGGTCAACAACGGGCAGCCTGAGCTGCCCGTTGTTTTCTCGTTCAACGATAGACAGACAGGGTTAACACCGTGGCAGGCAAGGCGAAAGGCTTCACCTTAGTGGAAATGATGATCGCGCTCGCGATTCTCACCATCATCGCCGCAATCGCCATCCCCGCCTACAACGGATACGTTCGTGAAGCCCGCATCAACGCGGCGCAGGCCAACATCGAACCGCTGCGCATCGCGCTAGAGGATTTCTGGTTGGACAACGGCGAGTATGGAACCCGAAACCCCGAGACCTGGATTCCGGGCGGCAGCAACACGCTCGAATCCGGCACCCTGAACTGGCGGCCGGATCCCGGCGACAGGGACATGTTCAGTTACAGCGTCACCTCGACCAACAACTCCTACAGCATCTCGGTCAGCCACATCCGTTATCCCAGCGATGTGCAGACCTTCAGCAAAACCCTCCCCTGACCCCTCCCCCACCCGCTCGGACCCAGAGTTCAAGCAGTTGAGCAGTCAAAGCGACTAAGGTATTGTCCGCTTTGCGAAAAGCCGAGCAGTTTGCGGTTTTTTCAGGCATCATGCAGGCTACAGTTTCGGCGCGGTTTGCCGAATAGTTTTCTTAGCCGGAGAAATCCGGGCTATGGGCAGGGTGCCGGGAACCTTGATTGGTCGTAGACCGGCGCCACTCCGGCTTGCTTCGGGCGAGCGGAAGATTTAATTTCACCGACTGTAGCTTGCTGAATCACTTACCGGAAGGCAGTTTTGTCGAATTGACGGATGGTTACAACCAAACCCCAGATCAGGCTTAGCGGACTCGCCCACCGGCTGGTACGCGACGATTTGTTGACCAGCGAACAGGCGCAGAGGGCGTTCGACGAAGCGCTCAAGAAGCGCACGCCATTTGTTACCCATCTGGTCGAAAACAAGATTCTCGACAGCCTGGTGATCGCCGAAGCGGCTTCGCAGGAATTCGGTGTACCGCTGTTCGACCTCAGCGTGCTGGATATGGAGTTCCTGCCGATCAAGCTGGTGGCGGAGAAGCTGATCCGCAACCACCACGCGCTGCCACTGTTCAAGCGTGGAAAACGCCTCTTCCTCGGTGTCTCCGACCCGACCAATCTGCACGGCCTGGATGAGATCAAGTTCCATACCGGGCTGGCGACCGAAGCGGTGGTGGTCGAGGAGAGCAAGCTCACTCAGTATATCGAGCAGGCATTGACCGCCTCGGATACCAGCATGTCGGAACTGCTGGACACCGACCTCGACAGCCTGGACATCACCATCGATGACGCTGACGAGCGCTCCGACGACGGCGATATGGATATCGACGAGGCGCCGGTGGTGCGTTTCGTCAACAAAGTGCTGCTCGACGCCATCAACGGCGGCGCGTCGGACATCCACTTCGAGCCTTACGAAAAGAATTTCCGGGTGCGTTTCCGCCAGGACGGTATGCTGCGCGAGGTCGCTTCACCGCCGGTCAACCTGGCCAGCCGCCTGGTCGCGCGCATCAAGGTGATGTCGCGCATGAACATCGCCGAAAAACGGGTGCCTCAGGATGGGCGCATCAAGATGGTACTGTCGCGCAACCGTTCGATCGACTTCCGCGTCAACACCTGCCCGACGCTCTACGGCGAGAAGGTGGTGTTGCGCATCCTCGATCCCACCAGCGCACAGGTCGGCATCGAAGCACTCGGATTCGAGGAAGATCAGCAGAAGGCGTTCCTCAACGCGATCGGCAAACCCTACGGCATGGTTCTGGTCACCGGCCCCACCGGCAGCGGCAAGACGGTCTCGCTCTACACCGCCCTGAATTTGCTGAACAAGCCGGACGTGAATATCTCCACGGTCGAGGACCCGGTCGAAATCCAGGTCTCCGGTATCAACCAGGTCAATCAGAACACCAAGACCGGCCTCACCTTCGCCGAGGCGCTGCGCGCCTTTCTGCGGCAAGACCCCGATATCGTGATGGTCGGCGAGATCCGCGACCTGGAGACCGCCGAGATCGCAGTCAAGGCGGCGCAGACCGGTCATCTGGTACTCTCGACGCTGCATACCAATGACGCACCGCAGACGCTGACACGATTGGCCAACATGGGTATTCCGCCGTTCAACATCGCCTCATCGGTGCTGTTGATCATGGCGCAGCGCCTGGCGCGGCGCCTCTGCCCACACTGCAAGGCACCCGACAGTCTGCCGCGCGAAGCGTTGCTTGAAGAGGGCTTCAAAGAGGAGCATCTCGATGGGCTGACCGTCTTCAAGCCGGTCGGCTGCGACCGCTGCAACGGCGGCTACAAAGGCCGGGTTGGCATCTTCCAGGTGATGCCCGTCTCAGAAACGATGGGTCGCATCATCATGGAGGGTGGAAACTCCCTGCAACTGGCCGATCAAGCTGAAAAGGAGGGTGTGGTGCCGCTGCGGCAGTCCGGACTGAGAAAGGTCCGTGACGGCGTCACCAGCCTGGAAGAGATCAACCGCGTAACCAAGGATTAAGCGATATGGCTGCAGCAGCACCCAAAGCCGCGAAGGCGGACGTCTTCACATGGGAGGGCGCCGACAAACGCGGCAAGCGTGTCAAAGGCGAATCGCGGGCCGCCAGTATGGCGCTGGTGCGCGCGGATCTGCGCCGCCAGGGGATCAACCCGCTCAAGGTCAAGAAGAAATCGACCCTCTTGAGCAGTCGCAAAAAGAAGATCCGCGCCGGCGATATCGCCGTATTCAGCCGCCAGCTGGCGACGATGATGGCCTCCGGTGTTCCGCTGGTGCAGGCCTTCGATATCGTCGGTCGTGGGCACGACAACCCCTCGATGCAGGATCTGATTCTCTCCATCAAGGCCGACGTGGAGGGGGGTACCGCGCTGGCGGAGGCGCTGAAAAAACACCCACTCTACTTCGACGACCTTTTCTGCAACCTGGTCAAGGCAGGCGAGGCGGCGGGTGTGCTCGAGGAGTTGCTCGACAAGATCGCCACCTACAAGGAGAAGACCGAGTCGCTGAAGGGTAAGATCAAGAAAGCGATGTTCTATCCCGCCGCGGTCATCATCGTCGCGATCCTGGTCACCTCGATCATCATGATCTTCGTAATCCCGCAGTTCCAGGAGCTGTTCTCCAGTTTCGGTTCCGACCTCCCCGCCTTCACCCAGATGGTGGTGGCGATGTCCGAATGGATGCAGGAGTGGTGGTGGATGCTGCTGATCATCGTGCTCGCCACCGCCTACGGCTTCGGCGCGGTCTGGAAGCGCTCGCGCAAGTTTCGCCATACGGTGGACAAACTGCTGCTGAAGACACCGATCATCGGCGTTATCGTCAACAAAGCTGCATTGGCACGCTTCTCACGCACACTGGCGACGATGTTCTCCGCCGGCGTGCCGCTGGTCGAGGCGCTGGAGTCGGTCTCCGGCGCCACCGGCAACGTGGTCTACAGCGAAGCGGTGCTGCGCATGCGCGAGGATGTCGCCACCGGTCAGTCGCTGCAGCTGGCGATGAAGCAGCAGAATCTCTTCCCGCACATGGTTATCCAGATGGTCGCCATCGGCGAGGAGTCCGGCTCGATCGACGCCATGCTCTCCAAGGTGGCCGACTTCTACGAGGAGGAGGTAGACAACGCGGTCGACGCCTTGAGCAGCCTTATGGAACCGCTGATCATGGTGATCCTGGGTACGCTGATCGGCGGTCTGGTGATCGCGATGTACCTGCCGATATTCCAGATGGGCTCGGCGGTATTGGGCAAATAGCAAGCTTTCGGTTGTGTGACGAAGCGACCCGCTTCGTCACACCGTCCGCTCCGCCGCCCGCAACCACGAACGCCTCCCACCGATGTTTCTGATCCAGTTTCTCGAACAAAACCCCGTCATATTTCTTCTCTTCTGCACGCTGATCGGTCTCTCGGTCGGCAGCTTTCTCAATGTCGTCATCTACCGCCTGCCGGTGATGCTTGAGCGGGAGTGGAGAGCGCAGTGCCACGAACTGCTGGATTCGACGCCTCCTCCCGAGGAGGAGCTCTTCGATCTTGCGCGCCCGGCATCTCGCTGCCCCCACTGTGGCCACCTTATCCGCGCATGGGAAAATATCCCGGTCGTCAGTTATCTGCTGCTGCGCGGCCGCTGCTCAGATTGCGGCAAGGGCATCTCCCTTCGCTACCCGGTGATCGAGGGCGTCACGGGGCTGCTCTCGCTGATCGTAGCCTGGCACTTCGGGCCCGGGTGGCAGTTGCTGGCGGCACTGACGCTCACCTGGGCGTTGATCGCGCTGACGATGATCGACTACGACCAGCAACTGCTGCCGGACAACATCGTTCTGCCGCTGCTCTGGCTGGGTCTGCTGGCGAGCCTTTGGGGCCTATTTGTCACTCCCGAAGAGGCAATTATCGGCGCGGCCGCGGGGTATCTCTCGCTGTGGAGCATCTTCCAGCTGTTCCGGCTGATCACCGGCAAGGAGGGGATGGGCTACGGCGACTTCAAGCTGTTCGCACTGTTCGGCGCCTGGCTCGGCTGGCAGTCGCTGTTCCAGATCATCCTGCTCTCCTCGCTGGTCGGTGCCCTGGTTGGCGTAGCGATGATTCTCTTCCTGGGCCGTGACAGAAGCCTGCCCATCCCCTTCGGCCCCTATCTCGCCGCTGCCGGCTGGATCAGCCTGATGTGGGGCGAATCGATCAACGGGCTCTATCTCAACTGGGCCGGCCTCTGATGCTGGTGGTCGGGCTGACCGGCGGCATCGGTTGCGGCAAGAGCGCGGTGAGCGATCGCTTCGCGGCGCTGGGTGTGCCGGTGATCGACGCGGATCTGGTCGCGCGGGAGGTGGTGGCGCCGGGCCAACCGGCGCTGCGGGAGATCGCAGCGAGATTCGGCGAGGATCTGATCCTTGCCGATGGCACGCTCGACCGAGCGGGCCTGCGCAGCATCGTTTTCGACCATCCCGACGCCCGGCAGGCACTCGAATCGATATTACACCCAAGGATCCGGGCGACCATGCGGCAGCGGCTGGAGGCGCTCGATACAGCGTACGCAATCCTCGCGATCCCGCTGCTGCTGGAGACGGGACAGAGCAGGGATGTGGACAGGGTGCTGGTGGTCGATTGCAGCGAATCGGTGCAGATCGCGCGCGTAACCCGGCGCGACAAGGTTTCCGAAGCGCAGGCGCGGGCAATTCTCGCGGTGCAGACGCCACGGCAGAATCGCCTGCAGCATGCCGACGATATCATCGACAACAGCGGTACGCTGGACGCGCTCGAGCCGCAGATCGATCGCCTGCACGCACGCTACCTGGAACTGGCCGCGTCACACTGAGCCAACCACGCTCGAGTTCACATCCACCGCATTCACCTGGCCTGACGAATGGGCGCCCTATTTACCTTCCATGGGTAAATCATGGAGAATAACCGCCTGTCCCATTCGATTCCTCAATGCTGTTTGCTGGAGCCACATGTCACCCGCGGCGGAAAAGATCGTTTATGAGCACCCACTGAACGAGAAGATGCGCACGCTGCTGCGGCTCGAACACCTCTTTCAGCAGGTCGATTTCTACCTCCCCAAGGATGACGTCTGGAGTAGCCGGGCCGCGGTCGATGGCCTGCTCAACATGGTCAATATATTCTCCAGAGCGGATATCAAGGCGGAGCTGATCAAGGAGTTGGACCGCCAGCGGGAGAAGCTCTCTGGAATCCGCAGAACACCCGGGATCGATACCGAACGACTGGATATCATTCTCGACCGGCTGGCCAAAGCGACCGCCAAGATCTTCACCATCGATGGACAGATCGGGCACGCGATGCGCAACAACGAGTTCCTGAAGAGCATCCTGCAGCGCAGCAGCATCCCCGGCGGCAGTTGCGCCTTTGACCTGCCGCACTACCACTTCTGGCTGGAGCAGCCCAAGGCCTTCCGACATCAGGAGAGCGAGCGCTGGCTGGCAACGCTCGACCCGGTCTCCGATGCGATCGAACTGCTGCTGTCGCTGGTTCGGACCAGCACCAGCCCGAGCAACGAAACCGCTACCGGCGGCTTCTTTCAGCGCAGTATCGACCCGCAGGCGCCGGCACAACTGGTGCGCGTCTCGATACCACGCGAGGTAAGGCTGTTCG
The DNA here is from genome assembly GCA_020445335.1 of Gammaproteobacteria bacterium. GTDB lineage: Bacteria > Pseudomonadota > Gammaproteobacteria > Chromatiales > Chromatiaceae > HKST-UBA178. The sequence continues at coordinate 3,408 of JAGRGU010000022.1, read as the reverse complement.
CCGAGATCAGCGGTGGCAAACACCGCTTCACAGTGCGCTTCATGGAGCCCTCCGAAGAGGAGCGACCGAGCCAGACCCGCACTGACGTACCTTTTTCGCTGAACACCTGCATTCTGTGATGGCAATGGAAGAGAACACCGTGCGGGCTCACTGCCCCGTCTGCAAGGCGCCTTTTCTGTGGCGCAGCGACTCTCCCTGGCGTCCCTTCTGCAGCGAACGCTGCCGTTTGATCGATCTTGGTGCGTGGCTGGACGAGGGCTACCGCATCGCCGAAGAAACCGAGTCGTCAGCGCCGTTCCTACACCCTGAAGAACAGTAACGACCGGATCACTGACACATCACAGCCTGCCCGGCCAGAGTGCGCCGATCGCCGCAATTCCCTGGCCACCGTGACGGCGTGCCTCGCCCACCATCTCCGGCCGCATCCCCCCCAGTGCATAGACAGGAATCCGCGCCGCGTCTGCCAGCCGCGCGAAGCCCTGCCAACCGAGCGGCATGCGGCCGGGATGCGACACGGTCGGCAGTACCGGCGAGATCAGTGCGAAATCGGCGACCGCCTCGGCCCGACGCAACTCTTCCAGGTTGTGACAGGCGGCGGAAACCCAGCGCTCAGGTCCCAGGGGGCGCTGCCGCAGCGCCATCAGGCGGTGGCGATTCAGATGCACGCCGTCTGCACCCAGATCGTCGACAACCTCGGCGGAGGCGTTGAGCAGCAGCCGCGCGCCATGCTGGCGACAATATGGCAACAACAGTGCCGCAAGCCGGCGATAACGCCGCTCGCCGAGCCCCGGCGCTCGCAGCTGGACCAGATTGACGCCGGCGGCCAACGCTACCTGCATGCGGCGTGTGAAGCCCGAGGTATCGAGTGGATCGTTGCCGGTGATCAGCAGTCTGTCCGGCAGCCGCAGCGCGGAGACGATCGGACGGTCGGCAGCGGGCATTGGATAGTCGCCCATATCCGTCGGCTTGACCCAGACTAGCGGCTGTCCCTCCAGTCCCTCGGGCTCGCCGCTATACGCGTCGATCCGTTGCACATCGAGCAGCACGCTGCGATCCGGGTAGTCGTGTCGAATTCGAATCAACGGAGAGTGATGCTCCACGCTGATCCCCAACTCTTCACGGATCTCGCGCCGCAGCGCCTGCGCCAGCGTCTCTCCGGGATCGAGCTTGCCGCCCGGAAACTCCCACAATCCCCCCTGGTGCGAGGATGGCGCTCTGCGGCTCAGCAGCACCCTGCCTTCGCGGTCCTGAATGACCGCGACCGCAACCTGCAGAGAGTCCATCGCGGTCAGACGCCCGAGTTCGCCAAGTCTGGTTCAGCTGCGATAGTCGGCATTGATTTTCACGTAGTCGTACGACAGATCGCAGGTCAGAATCCGCGCCGTGGCATCGCCACGCCCGAGCCGTACGCGGATCAGGATCTCATCCCGATCCATCACCGCCTGGCCCGCTGCCTCTGTGTAGCCCTCCGCACGCCCGCCGTCGCGAACGATACAGACATCCCCGAGCCAGAGCTCGACACGGTCGATATCCAGCTGCGGAAGATCCGCGCGTCCCACCGCCGCCAGTATTCGCCCCCAGTTGGGGTCCGAGGCAAACAACGCCGTCTTCACCAGCGGCGAGTGGGCGACGGTATAGGCCACCTCGCGCGCTTCTCCCTCCCCGGTGGCACCCTCCACCAGAATCTCGACCAACTTGGTGGCCCCCTCGCCATCCTTGACGATACTGCGTGCCAGCGCCATGCAGACACTCGTCAACGCTTCGGAGAAAGTCGAGAACAGCGCCTCCTCGCGACTCAGCAGAGGCTTGCAGTCGGCATGTCCGCTGGCGATCAGCACCAGGGCATCGTTGGTCGAGGTATCGCCATCCACAGTTATCGCGTTGAACGAGAGATCCGCGGCGTCCTTCAGGCAGCCCTGCAGCAGTGCACTATCGACCTTCAGATCGGTGGCGATGTAGGCCAGCATTGTCGCCATGTCCGGCCTGATCATCCCCGATCCCTTGGCCATGCCGGTAATGGTGAACCGCGCACCCTCGAATTCGAAAACCCGCGATACCAGCTTGGGCCGCGTATCGGTGGTCATGATCGCCGTGGCCGCCAGCGCCCAGCCGCGTTCGCTCAATGCACTGAGCGCATCGGGCAGCGCCACCGCCAGGCGCTCCACCGGTAACGGCTCGCCGATCACTCCGGTGGAGAAGGGAAGTACTTGCTCCGGCCGGCAACCCCGTAGCGCCGCCAGCGCCCGACAGCTCTCCAGCGCGTCATGCATTCCCTGAGCGCCGGTGCCGGCATTGGCGTTGCCGGAGTTGATCAGCAGATAGCGCGGCCGTGCGGCCTCGAGGTGGCGCCGTGCCAGCACCACCGGCGCGGCACAGAAACTGTTGCGTGTGAAGAGCGCCGCACAGTTGCCTCCCTGCTCCATCTCAATAACCACCAGGTCATTTCGATTCTGATAGCGAATGCCGGCAGCTGCCGCGCCCAGCCGAACCCCGGCAACGGGAAAAAACTCTCTCTCGGATTGGTTCATCGCAATTACCCGGTCTACGAAAAAGGGGCTGCCCGGGCAGCCCCTGTGATGTCGTCACTCTCCAGCGTTCACTGGCAGCCGCAGTATCGGCGACCCTACTGCAGCCTTCCATGGCACTGCTTGTACTTCTTGCCGGAGCCGCACGGACAGGGTTCATTGCGCCCGATCTTCCGGTCGGGACGAACGAAGGGCTGCTGCTGGCCCGGCGCTTCCTGCGGAGCGGCTTCGGGCTGCGCCGCAGGCGCTTCGTCAAAACCTGAAAACTCGGCGTGCTGAAACTCGAACTCCTCCTGCTGGTGACTCTGCTGCTCGGCCTGCATCGACTCGGGCGACTGCACCTGCACCTTGGTCAGCACCGATACCAGCTCTTTCTTGATGTTCTCGAGCATCGCCGAAAACATCTCGAAGGCCTCACGTTTGTACTCCTGCTTCGGGTTCTTCTGCGCATAGCCGCGCAGGTGGATACCCTGACGCAGATAGTCCATCGCTGCCAGATGCTCCTTCCACTGCTGATCGAGAATCTGCAGCATGACGGCCTTCTCGTACATCCGCAGATTCTCACTGCCGACCAGCGCCTCCTTCTCCTTGTAGGCGTCGGTCATCTGCTCCAGAATGCGCTGCCGCAGCGTCTCCTCGTGCAGCGCATCGTCTTCATCCAGCCACTTCTGCAGCGGGTAGTCGAGGTCGTACTCGCTTTTAAACGCCTCGGTCAGCCCGGGCACGTCCCACTGCTCCTCCAGGCTTTGAGGCGGAATGTAGCGGTCGATCAGGGCATTGACCACATCGTGTCGCAACGAATCGATCGACTCGGAGATATCGTCAAGATTCATCAGATCATTGCGCTGCTCGTAAACAACCTTGCGCTGATCGTTGGCGACGT
>JAGRGU010000129.1 GCA_020445335.1 Gammaproteobacteria bacterium | reverse complement strand
CCACTATAAAAGCAAAAGCCCCCGGATGGGGGCTTTTGCTTTTATGGCGGAGAGAGAGGGATTCGAACCCTCGATGGAGCTTTTAACCCCATACTCCCTTAGCAGGGGAGCGCCTTCAGCCGCTCGGCCATCTCTCCGGGTGGTCTGTTTCGGCCGGGCCGGCCTGTCGAAACCGGCGCTATTCTAGCGCAACTTCCGGCTATGCCACAATGAATTCGAAACACCCCGTCGGTGAGGCGGCGGGTAAACTTTTGGGTAGGGAAACGGTTCTTGTTGGGTAATAAAGCGGGACTACTCCGGGGCTTTCCCAGCCCCGGATCGCTGAGTTTAGTCGTTATCCGAATCCTGGTCCGACATCTGCTCCTGCTTGATACGCTCATAGATCTCTTCCCTGTGAACGGTTACATCTCGCGGCGCATTGACTCCGATACGCACCTGATTGCCCTTTACACCAAGCACCGTCACGGTGACTTCGTCACCGATCATCAAAGTCTCGCCAACCCGACGGGTAAGTATCAACATCTTCCTAATCTCCCTGTTTCCTATACCTGTGATCTGCGGTTGTCCTGTAAAACCGGTCGATCACGCCAACCAAGCTCTGATACCACCTCACCATAGGCAGCACAGGGCAGCTGTTATTCTAACAGCGCCTGTTCTTCGGCTAAAGGGAATTGAATACCTATTCAATAACCAGAATTAAAAGCGTCCGGTTGTCTAGCTGACCGGAGCCGAGAGTTCGAATGCATCGTGTAGCGCGCGGACACCGAGCTCCAGGTACTTCTGGTCGACGACCACTGAAATCTTGATTTCCGACGTCGAGATCATCTGAATGTTGATGCCCTCCTGCGCCAGAGTCTCGAACATCTTGCTGGCGATGCCCGCATGCGACCGCATGCCAACGCCGACCAGTGAAATCTTGACGATGTTCTCGGTGCCAATGACTTCGCGCGCACCCACCACTTCCGCTGTCTCGTGCAGCAATTCGAGCGCCTTGTGATAGTCGTTGCGATGCACGGTGAAAGTGAAATCGGTGGTCTCGTCCTTGGCGATGTTCTGAACGATCATATCCACTTCGATATTGGCACCCGACACCGGGCCGAGAATGCTGTAGGCGACACCGGGCTGGTCCGGCACGCCGAGAATGGTGAGCTTGGCCTCATCGCGGCTGAAAGCAATACCCGAAATTTTCGCCTGTTCCATATCATCTTCCTCAAAGGTGATGAGCGTTCCATCACCCTCCTCGAAACTGGATAGAACGCGCAACGGAACATTGTATTTCCCTGCGAATTCCACCGCTCTTATCTGCAACACCTTCGAACCGAGGCTGGCCATCTCCAGCATCTCCTCGAAGGTGATCTTGTCCAATTTTCGCGCCTTCGGCTCCACCCTGGGATCGGTGGTGTAGACCCCGTCCACATCGGTGAAGATCTGACACTCGTCCGCTTTGAGCGCGGCGGCCATCGCTACCGCGGTGGTATCCGAACCGCCTCGACCCAGCGTCGTGATGTTGCCGGCTTCATTCACTCCCTGGAAGCCGGCAACCACTACCACCTTGCCGGCGTCGAGATCGGCTTGCACCGGAGCGCCATCGATATCCAGGATACGCGCCTTGCTGAAAGCGCTGTCGGTCAGGATGCGAACCTGTCCTCCGGTATAGGAACGGGCGGGACAGCCCAGCTTGTGCAACGCCATGCTGAGCAGCGCGATGGTCACCTGCTCGCCGGTGGAGAGCAGCACGTCCATCTCGCGACTGCTGGGAAACTCGCTGATCTCCTGCGCCAAAGCGATCAGACGATTGGTTTCGCCCGACATCGCGGAGACCACCACCACCACCTGATCACCGCGATCGCGAACGGCTGCCACCTTCGCAGCCACCGCCTCGATACGTTCTATGCTGCCGACGGAGGTTCCGCCGTATTTCTGTACTATAAGAGCCATTGTCAACCGTCTTCGCTCGATCCGTTACCCGCTCGCCCAGCAAGCGGGAAAAAAAACGACGCGCATTAAACACCAAATCACCGCGCCGATAAACCAGGAGATTCAGCTGCCGTGCGGCTCAGCCCGCCTGCAGCCTCTCCTTCACCCACCCTTCGACGCTCGCAAGGGCCGCAGGCAGTGCCGTCGGATCGTTACCGCCCGCCTGCGCCATATCGGGACGTCCACCGCCGCGCCCCCCCACCTGCTCGGCGACGAACTTCACCAGATCGCCCGCCTTCACGGCCTGCGTCTGATCCTTGGTCACGCCGGCCACCAGGCTGACCTTGTCGCCGGATGCGGTGGCGAGCACGATAATCGCGCTGCCCAGTTTGTCCTTGAGTTTGTCCATGGTCTCGCGCAGCGACTTCGGATCGACCCCGTCGAGTGCCGCGGTAAGGAGTTTGACGCTGCCGATCTGCAACGCGGCAGCGGCGAGATCGCTGCCCGCGGCGGCAGCCAGCTTCTCCTGCAGACGGTCGAGCTCCTTCTCCATCTGCCGGCTCTTCTCCACCAGCTGCGCAACCTTGGACTCCAGATCCTGACGCCCACCCTTCACCAGCTGCGCGACCCGATGCAGGCGGTCGTCGTCGGCCTCCATCCAGTCGATCGCCGCTTCTCCGGTCACCGCCTCCAGGCGGCGTACGCCGGAGGCGATACCCGACTCGGCGGTCACCCGGATCAGGCCGATATCGCCCAATGCCTTGACGTGGGTTCCGCCGCACAGTTCGGTCGAGAAGTCGCCCATTCTGAGAACGCGCACCTGATCCGCGTATTTTTCGCCAAAAAGCGCCATGGCGCCCGCCGCCTTGGCATCCTCGAGTGCCATGATCCGCGTCTCGACCATGTGGTTGCGGCGAATCTGCTCGTTGACCATGCGTTCGACCTGACGCAGCTGATCGCGGCTCATCGGTTCGAAATGTACGAAATCGAATCGCAGGCGCTGAGCGTCCACCAGCGATCCCTTCTGCTGTACATGATCGCCCAGAACCCGCCGCAATGCGGCATGCAGCAGATGCGTGGCCGAGTGGTTTAGCGCGGTACGACCGCGAGCGGCGGCCGAGACCCTGGCTTGCACCCGGTCCCCGACCCTGAGTGCCTGCCCCTTGAACTGCCCGAGATGGAGGTAGACCTCTCCCCCCTGCTTCTGGGTATCGTGGACGAGAAAAGAGCCGTCACCATTCTGCTCGATCACCCCGGTGTCACCGACCTGACCGCCGGACTCGGCGTAGAAGGGGGTATGGTCAAGCACCAGCATCCCGTTTTCGCCGTCGCCCAGCGTCTCGACGGGCTTGCCATCCTGGAACAGGGCGATCACCGTGGCTTCGTCGTCGAGCTGCTCGTAACCGGTGAAGTCGGTGGCGCCCTCGAGATCGACCGGCGCCTGCATGCCGCCGCCAAACTGGCTGGCGGCACGGGCGCGCTCCCGCTGCGACTCCATCGCCGTTTCGAATCCCGCCATATCCAGCGTCAGGTCACGCTCGCGGGCGATATCGGCGACCAGATCGGTGGGGAAACCGTAGGTGTCGTAGAGCTTGAACACCATCTCGCCCGGAATCTCGCTGCTGGAGAGGTTGTCGATCGTGTGATCGAGGATCTTCATGCCCTGCTCGAGCGTCTCGGCGAACCGCTCCTCCTCTACCCGCAGTACGCGCTCCACCTGCGCTTGTGCCTGCACCAGTTCGGGATAGGCCTCACCCATCTCCAGACAGAGGGTCGCGACCAGTTTGTAGAAGAAGATCTCCTTCACACCCAGCATATAACCGTGCCGGATCGCGCGGCGCACGATACGCCGCAGCACATAACCCCGCCCTTCGTTGGAGGGCAGCACACCATCAACCACCAGGAATGCACAGGAACGGATGTGATCCGCGATTACGCGCAGCGACTTGTTCTCCAGGTCCCCGCACCCGGTGATCGCCGCGGCCGCCTTGATCAACGCCCGAAACAGGTCGGTCTCGTAGTTACTGTGCACCCCCTGCATGACCGCAGCGAGGCGCTCCAGTCCCATTCCGGTATCCACCGATGGCTTGGGCAGAGGAGTCAGTTCACCTGCGGCGTCACGGTTGAACTGCATGAAGACCAGATTCCAGATCTCGATATAACGATCGCCATCCTCTTCGGGCGTTCCGGGGGGGCCGCCCCAGACATCGGGCCCATGATCATAGAAGATCTCCGAGCAGGGACCGCAGGGGCCGACATCGCCCATCGACCAGAAGTTGTCCTTGGCGCCGCAGCGCGAGAAGCGCGTCGCGTCGACGCCGACCTCATCGAGCCAGATGGCGGCCGCCTCGTCATCCTCCTCGAAGACGGTCACCCACAGCTTTTCCGCCGGCAAGCCCATATTTTCGGTGAGAAACGTCCAGGCATAGCGGATCGCCTCGCGCTTGAAGTAATCGCCGAAGCTGAAGTTGCCTAGCATCTCGAAAAAAGTGTGGTGCCTGGCGGTATAACCGACGTTCTCCAGATCGTTGTGCTTGCCCCCGGCACGCACACAGCGCTGTGAAGATGCCGCCCGCCGATAATCCCGCCTCTCTCTGCCGAGGAACAGATCCTTGAACTGGACCATTCCGGCATTGGTGAACAGAAGGGTTTGATCGTTGATGGGAACCAGTGGACTACTGGCCACCTCTGTGTGTCCCTGCTCGACAAAGAAATCGAGAAATGCCCTTCGAAGCTCAGCGCTGGTTTTCATTGATCTATCCGCCAACCGGTAACTCAAAAGGTTGAATTCTAAAGAGAAATAATGGGGATGTCACGAATTCTTGTGGAAAAAAGAGAGCCAGCTTCGCAGCTGCCGACGGCACACGCCAGAGACGAGTCGGCAGTAGTTCGGTCGCTCCGGACCGAGTGATTCGGTAAAGGTTAAGCGATTGATAGTTAATGATTATCGTGACGGACTGCTTTACCGCGGCAAGAGCCTGCGAATACTGGCCGGAGCAAATCCCCGATACTCCAGAAACCGGGCACGTCTGCTCCACTGCCTGTAATCGACCGGCTTGGATGACCCGAAGCGTTGGCGCGCCGCTGCCAGCAGCGCCTCGTCCCAAGTCTGGTCCGCGGCCATCAACGCGCTGTCGACAAGCGCCTGATCGATGCCCCGGGCAAGCAGTTCGGCTCGGATTCTGATCGGTCCGAAACCGCGATTTCGACGCGCTTCAGCGTAAGCCTCGGTAAATCGACGATCGCTCTGCAGCCCGCTGTCGCCGAGTTCATCCAGCAACTGCTGCAACTGTTTGTCGTCATCGCACCTGGGGGCGAGTTTACGCTGAAGTTCTGCGCGTGAGTGCTCGCGCATGGCAAGTAATTTGATCGCCTTCTCTTTCAGGCGATCAGGTTCCACGGCCGGCCTTCTAAAATCCGCTCGCGTATCTGCAGCGGGCGGTTGCTGACACGGCATCAGAAATCCGACCCGTAAGGGATCGCAACCACCACGTAGCGGCGATGCCGGTAGCGAATCGTCTGCCAGGGCTGGTCATCGCGGAGCGCTCGCTTCAGGCAGGCGATGGCACTCTGCTGCTGCGCATCGACCAGCTCACCATCCTCGCCCACGAGATATGCCTCGAAATGCATTGCGCAACCGTCGACCAAAACCTTCGCATGCAACTGCACCGGAAGATTATTGATGTAGCTGACCGGTTCCCAGAGGCGACCACCGATGCGCAACTCTGCGCACTCCGACAATTGCTCACCGCTAACCGCCGTTACCTTGCCCGCAGCGGCACCTGACCGCACCGGCTTCAACATCCGCGAATGGCTGCCTGCAGCACTCATTGTCTCCCTCCTGCTTTGCTGATGATCTCGGCTGGCGTGGTATCTCTGCCGCCGTTCCGATCCGATGCAGTGGTCGGCCGGTGATGGCACCCACCGTCGCATCGGTTATTATTCTTGGTGCAGGCGATGATAATTGAACCCGGCAGCCGAATCTGTCATATCGACGACAATTGAGACCATGAATTCCGTCAGCGATCTTCTCGCCAGAAGTCCCTGGATGGAGTGCCTCACCGATGCGCAGCGTGCCCGTGTCGAAAAGGCGCTCTATGCAAAGAACTACGCTGCCGGAGAGGTGGTCTGCCACAAAGGTGAAACAAGCGATGTCTGGATCGGCATTGCCGATGGTCTGATCCGGCTCAGCATCGAATCCAAGCAGGGCAAACAGCTCTCACTGGCCACCGGCATACCCCCGGGCAGCTGGTTCGGCGAGGGGTCGCTGCTGAAAAAGGAGCCGCGCAGATACAACGTCATCGCGCTGCGTGAATCGACCGTCGTCTTCATGCCGGAGTCGCTCTTCTTCGAACTGCTGGACGAGAGCTTCGCTTTCAACCGTTTTCTGCTGGTGCAGATCAATGAACGCCTCGGGCAGTTCATCGGCAACATGGAGCACGACCGGTTGCTGTCGCCGGAGGAACGGGTGGCGCAGTCGCTGGCGACGATGATCAACCATCTGCTCTATCCCAATGTCGATTTCAAGCTGCAGATCACCCAGGAGGAGCTGGGCAATCTCTCCGGCGTCTCCCGACAGCGGGTCAACCAGGCGCTTCACCTGCTGCAACAGCAGGGGATACTGGCGGTGAAGTACGGCGAGATCTCAATCCTCGATATCGCCGCACTTCGCGCTTTCGAACAGTAACCGGCGCCGGGCTACCTGCTAGACAGCCCGCAACCCTTCGGCTTCATCCAGCTTCTCGGCGGACTCCTCCGCGCCGGCCTTCGGCTTGGGAAACACCAACTCGCGGATGCGCGCGTCGATCTCGCGGGCGATCTCCGGGTTCTCCTTCAGAAATACGCGCACGTTCTCCTTGCCCTGACCGATGCGATCGCCCTGGTAGCTGTACCAGGCACCCGACTTGTCGACAATCCCGTGCTTGACGCCCAGTTCGATCAGTTCGCCCTGGTGCGAGACACCCTCGCCATAGAGAATCTCGAAATTGGCGAGCTTGAAGGGCGGCGCCACCTTGTT
>JAGRGU010000021.1:10997-21873 GCA_020445335.1 Gammaproteobacteria bacterium | reverse complement strand
ATCCGCTGACCAAGGTGTGGAACGAGCACCTGGCACAGTATTACGCGCCGAAGAATTTCAACTTCTGGTACTTCATGGGTTCGCTGGCGATGCTGGTACTGGTCAATCAGATTCTGACCGGAGTCTGGCTGGCGATGATGTACAAGCCGGATGCAGGGCTGGCGTTCGGTTCCGTGGAGTACATCATGCGCGATGTGGAGTGGGGCTGGCTGATCCGCTATCTGCACTCGACCGGTGCCTCGGCATTCTTCATCGTCATCTATCTGCACATGTTCCGTGGATTGATGTATGGCTCGTACCGCAAGCCGCGCGAGCTGCTGTGGATCATCGGTGTGGTGATCTACGTGCTGATGATGGCGACCGCGTTCATGGGCTATCTGCTGCCCTGGGGCCAGATGTCCTACTGGGGTGCGCAGGTGATCATCAACCTCTTCTCGGCGGTGCCGGTGGTCGGCGAGGAGCTCGGTATCTGGATCCGTGGTGACTATGTAATTTCGGACGCTACGTTGAACCGTTTCTTCGCGCTGCACTTCCTGCTGCCGTTCCTGTTGGCGGCGGTAGTCTTCGTGCACATTGTCGCGCTGCACAAGGTGGGTTCCAATAACCCGGACGGTATCGAGATCAAGAAGGGGCCGAAAGGCAACCGCTGGAGCGAGACGGCACCGGCTGACGGCGTCCCCTTCCACCCCTACTACTCGGTTAAGGACATCGTCGGAGTCGCCGGCTTCCTGTTTCTGTTCGCGGCGGCGGTCTTCTTCGCGCCGGAGATGGGCGGCTATTTCCTCGAGCATCCCAACTTCGAGCCGGCCAATCCGCTGAAAACCCCGGAACATATCGCCCCGGTGTGGTACTTCACCCCCTTCTACGCAATCCTTCGCGCGGTGCCGTCGATGGGCGGTTCCGCCTTCCCGGGAGTGGTGGCGATGGGTGCGGCGATCGTGGTGATCTTCTTCCTGCCCTGGCTCGATCGCAGCCCGGTGAAGTCGATCCGCTACAAGGGGATCATCTTCAAAGTGTGGCTGGCGATTTTCGTCGTGGTATTCGTCATATTGGGCTGGCTCGGCGTGCAGCCCGCCACGCCGATCCTGACGCTGCTGGCGCAGGTCTGCACCTTCCTCTATTTCGCGTTCTTTCTGCTGATGCCGATCTACAGCAAGATGGACAAGACCAAGCCCGTTCCGGAGAGGGTGACCAAATGAAGAAGCTGATTGTTGCATTTTTTCTGGCGACACTGCCCTTGCTGGGGCTGGCTGCCGGCGGCGGCGTTCACCTGGACGATGCGGATATCGATCTCAGCGATCAGGCATCGCTGCAGCGTGGCGCCAAGTATTTCGTCAACTACTGTCTGAGCTGCCACTCCGCGAAGTATCAGCGCTACAACCGTATGGCCAAGGATCTCGGCCTCACCGAAGATGAGGTCAAGGATAATCTGATGTTCACGACCGACAAGATCGGTGAGACCATGGAGATCGCCATGGGCGAGCAGGATGCCAATGCCTGGTTCGGTACTGCACCGCCCGATCTGAGCGTGATCGCCAGAGCGCGCGGCGTGAATTGGCTCTACACTTATCTGCGCAGCTTCTACATAGACGAGAAGCGGCCATTCGGTGTCAACAATCTGGTTTTTCCGGATGTCGGCATGCCGCACGTATTGTGGAAACTGCAGGGGATGCAGAGGGCCAGGTACGAAGAGGTGGACGGGCACGAGGTATTCAAGGGCTTCGAGCAGGTGACGCCCGGCAGCATGAGCCCGGAAGAGTTCGACGTCGCGATGCGTGATCTGACCGCTTTCCTCAGCTACGTCGGTGAGCCGATTCAGATGGAGCGCAAGCGCATCGGTGTCTATGTGCTGCTGTTCATCGCGGTGTTCTTCGTCCTCGCCTTCCTGTTGAAGAAGGAGTACTGGAAAGACGTCCATTAAGCGTCGCTGTGCCATCGGATATCTGCCCTTTCGCCTCGTGCCGGGGCAGGTTTTCCGGTAGCCATACACAGAGGGTGCTCAGTTTGCGTTATACTGTGCACCCTTTTTTATTATTCAGGGGGAGGCTCCGGCGGAGTGAATCCCGGCCGGGGTTGCTGATCGGATCGGCATGCGGGGACCCTGACGTGATCTGGAGTGGTTTGTATGACGGTGGTTGCAAACAAGCGGTCGGTGATGACCATGTACTCGGATGCCGGCAGTCCCTACAGCCATCGGGTCCGATTGGTGCTGGCGGAGAAGAATATCACCGTAGAGGTGGTCGACGTCGATCCACTCCAGGTCTCCGACGACATCATGGATCTCAATCCTTACGGTACGCTGCCGACGCTGGTCGATCGCGACCTGGTGCTCTACGAGTCACGTATCATCATGGAGTATCTGGATGAGCGTTTTCCGCACCCGCCGCTGATGCCGGTAGACCCGGTGTCGAAGGCGAGTTCGCGCCTGTTCCTGCATCGGGTGGACCACGATTGGTATCGCCTGATGGACAAGATCATGGCGGGCGGCAAACCAGTGGCCAAGGCGCGCAAGGAGCTGCGCGAGAGTCTGACCGTGACCGCGCCGGTATTCGCCTCCAAACCGTTCTTCATGAGCAGCGAGTTTTCTCTGGTGGACTGCTCCATCGGTCCGCTGCTGTGGCGTCTGCCGGCACTGGGCGTCGAGTTGCCGGCGCAGGCGAAGGCGCTTGGGGAGTATTCCAAGCGGCTGTTCGATCGTCCCTCCTTCCAGGATAGTCTGACGGAGATCGAGAAGGAGATGCGGGAGCAGCACTGACCCCTCCTCCCGGGACGCGCCTTGATATCTTCCAACCGCCCCTACCTGATTCGTGCGCTGCACGAATGGCTGCTGGACAACGATCTGACGCCGCACCTGATGGTCGACGCAACGCGGGATGGCGTGATCGTCCCGCAGCAGTTCGTCGACGAGGGGCGGATCGTGCTCAACATTTCGCCAACCGCGGTGCGGGATCTGCAGCTTGGCAACGAGCTGATCAGTTTCAGCGCCCGTTTCGGCGGCAGCCCGATGAATGTTCGCATTCCGCCCGCGGCGGTACTCGGAATCTACTCGCGTGAAAACAGCCAGGGAATGCTGTTCATGGAGCCCGAGGAAAATGAGCAGGCAGGCGACGGCGACAACAGCGATCCGCAGCCGCCCAGGGATCGCCCGACGCTGAAGGTGATCAAGTAGGAAACTATCCCTCGGTGGCGTTCAATGAAGGGTGTTGGACGGTTTTCGCTGGAACGGTACGACGTTGTCCGGAGGGCTGGGCAGACCCAGGCTGAACTCCTCCAGCTGGATTCCCACCAGCGTAACATGCCCGCTGCGCCGCTCCATCCCCTCTTCGCTGAAATCGAAGCGGAAGAGCCGGCGAAAACGGATGCCGGTGTTGGTCCAGCGAACTCCGAGGCGGGCCAGCGCTACGGTCTGATCGAGAAACTGCAGACCACGCTCTTCGCAACCGTGTCGACAGATACCTACGGCGATTTCGCGTGCGCGGGCGCTATCGAGCCAGAACCAGATAGCGGCGCAGATCAGCAGTATCGCAAACAGGGCGGTCATGGGGTGTTATCCTAAACTCGCTTTGTGGGCAGTGGAAGCTTGTGCTGACCGGGCCGACCGCAGGGGGAGCGATGGCGCAAATAATCATCGTGCAGCAGGATATCACTCATCTGGAAGTGGACGTTATCGTCAATGCCGCCAACAGTTCGCTGCTCGGCGGCGGAGGTGTCGATGGTGCCATCCACCGGGCTGCCGGTCCGCGTCTGCTGGAGGAGTGCCGCAAACTGGGCGGCTGCCCAACCGGCGAGGCACGCATCACGGCTGGCTACGATCTACCGGCACACTGGGTGATACACGCCGTGGGGCCGGTTTGGCAGGGCGGTGGAGCGGGGGAGGCGGCGCAGTTGCGGAGCTGTTATCTGAACGCCTTCTCTCTGGCGCGCAAGGTCTGCGCCGGGAGTATCGCCTTCCCGGCGATCAGCACCGGTGTCTACGGCTATCCAAAACAGGAGGCGACCGTGATCGCGCTGCGGGCGATGCGCGAGGCGAAAGGATTTGGCAGGATCATCGCCTGCTGCTTCAGTGCGGAAGATGCGCAGCTCTATCGCCAGCTGTGTGACGAGTGCGGATCGCAGGAGGATCTTTGATGGCCTGGTTGGACGAACTGCCGTTGGGCGCCCTGGTGCTGGCGTGTCTGCTGTTGGGTCTGGCGCCGTTTACGCCCGAGCCCCATGTCTGGGAGAAACTCAAGATGCTGGCGGACGGCTCGCTCGGCAGGCCGATCGATATATTCGATCTGTTGCTGCACGGCGCTCCCTGGGTGGTGCTGCTGCTCAAGCTGGTGCGGATGCGGCGGGCGGGGCAATAGGCGCCGGAGGGCGCTGACGGGCTTTCGCTGCGATTACCCAGGTCGATCCCCGGGATAAAAAACGCCCCGTCGATTTAAAGTCGGACGGGGCGTATGTTGTGGCTGCAGTGTACCGGGCGTCAGATCATTTGGCTCTGGAGCTGAAGCCGATGATCGTCAGGCCCAATCCGAGCAGTGCCAGCGTTGCAGGCGCCGGTATTGCAGAGGCCGCTTCAAACTGGAAGGTGCCCGCGTCATAGCGGTTGGCCGGGCCGCCGTCGCCGATGGTTGGAAATGCGAGCGCAACTGCCAGCTGATAGCGGCCGCCGTTGACGAAGCTGATCAGGCCTCCGCTGTTGATGGTCGGCGCCGGGCCTACCGATCCACTGTTGCCGTTGGGGTTGCTGGCGTTGTAGCCGATGGCGACGATGGAGTAGCTGCCGATTCCGAGTACGACATCCGCGATATCTTCGAACCTGCTCTGACCGGTCAGCGGATCGGAGCCGTCAATGATGGCATTGAGCCCGGCGACGAGAGTCTGGCTCGCGCGGTTGAAAATTCCCACGTTGATGACGCCAACACCGTCCTGGCCGCTATCGAATGCACCCAGGTGTGTCACCCGTATGGGCGCCAGAACATCGAAGTCCATTCCCAGCAATCCGGTATAGGACTGGTTGCCGGTCACGCGCGTGGAGTCGAGTGCGATAAAGCCGGCATGCGCTGTGGAGATTGCGCCGGTGACGAGCAGAACCAGGAGCAGAGCAGCGGCTCTGACAGTGGCGCTGTGTACTGGCTTACCACGGTGCGGAAGTGCTGTCAGGTGTTCGACTATTGTTCGCATGATCAGGAGGCTCCTGTTCCGTTTGGGGCGTATCGACTGCCAGAAAAGCGAACCTGATTCAGTATCGCGATCCGAACTGTGCAGTGGCTTGTTCGAAATTCTTTAAGCATAAAGTGGGCCGATTTTTATTTTTTTAATCTTTATCAGTAAGTTGTAGCAAAAACTCCAGTGGAAAAAGAGACTGTTGTAAAAATGGCTGACACAGGAAAGGGCGAGGACGTCCAGTCAAACCGCATTGGAGAGGCGTAGGAAGCGCAGGATCATCAGCGTCGCGGCGACCGTCAGACCGGCGATCAGACCGCCCCACATCCCCTCCGCGCCATAGCCCAGCTGCAGCCCCAACAGGTATCCGAGAGGCAGTCCGACCAGCCAGTAGGCGACGATGGTGAAGAGCATCGGGATACGACTGTCCTTGAGTCCCCGCAGCGCACCGGCACCGGCTGCCTGCACCCCATCCGGGAGTTGGAATATCGCCGCCAGAAACAGCAGACTGACAACCGTGTCTCGCACCTGGCCGTCGTCGCTGTAGAGCGCCGCGACCAGCTCTGGAAAGAGCAGCATCACGGTTGCAGAGGTGATCTGGGTACAGAGCACCATAGCGAAGCCGATCAGCCCCACCAGCCTCGCCGCCGCCGGATCGCCGCGTCCCAGCGCGTTGCCGATGCGTACCGTCAGCGCCATCCCTATCCCCAGCGGCAGCATGAACATAAGACCGCTGAAATTGATCGCCACCTGGTGCGCGGCGGCAACCGTCGGACCCAGCTTTGCCATCAGCAGCGCGGCAGCTGAGAAGAGGCTCCCCTCGACAAAAATGCTGCCGCCGATCGGCAGACCCAGCGCCAGCAGTGTCCTGATGCTTGGCCAGTCGGGTGCGCTCCAGCCCCGCAACAGCTGGGTGGAGCGGAAGCTGCGGTGGCGCAGCACGTAGCCGAGAATGCCGAGAAACTGAAACCACTGCGCGATCGATGAAGCGTAGCCGCAGCCGCTGGCACCGAGGCGTGGCGCGCCGAAATGGCCGAAGATCAGCAGATAATTGGCGGGAATGTTGACAGCCAGCCCCAATACTCCAAAGTAGAGGATCGGCCGGGTGATGGCGAGCCCTTCGCTCAGCATGCGCAGCAACAGGAAGCCGCAGAGTGCCGGAATGCCCCAGCTGATGCCGTCGAGATACCCCAATGCCAGCGGAACGATGCTGGGTTCGACACCCACCGTAACCAGCAACAGTTCGGCATTGCCGAGCACCAGGAGGTAGAGCAGCGCGAGCGCCAATGCGATATAGCTCGCCTGCTGGATGAGCCCGCCCACCTTCCCTCTGTGGTTGGCGCCGTCGAGGTGCGAGACGAAAGGGGGAACGGCCATCATCACGCCGATGACGAACAGCAGCATGCTCTGCCATACGGCGCTGCCGACGGCTACCGCCGCCAGTGTCAGCGCGTCGAAGCGACCTGCCATCATGGTATCGACAAAGCTGATCGAGAACGCCAGCAGCTGCCCCAGCACCAGCGGTGCAGCGAGTTGCGCGGTGCGCACAATCTCCGATCTGAGTTGCATGCCGAGGTGGATGTCCGGGGTTCAGCGCAGGCGATCGAGACGCAGCCGCTGCCGCTCGTCGAACAGCCGTGCCGCGCCGAGCGATACCGCCACGATGGCGCCGAAACCGGTTCCGGCGGCAATCAGCAGCAGGATCATGATCTGATACTTGGCGGCCTCCAGCGGCGGGCTGCCGGCCAGGATCTGGCCGGTCATCATGCCTGGCAGGCTGACCACGCCGGCGGCGGCCATGGCGTTGATGATCGGGATCAGGCCGGCGCGCAGCGCGCGGCGGCGCAAATCGCCGATCGCCTGCTGCCAGCTTTGACCAAGCATCAGGCGCGCCTCGATCTCGCCCCGTCTCTGCCAGGCGTTCTGGGTAAGGTTGTCGAGCGAGATCGCCATGCCATTCATGGTGTTGCCAAGCATCATGCCGAGCAGCGGAATCAGGTACTGCGGCGTGTACCAGGGATCGACCCGGATCACCAGCTGCAGCGCCAGAAGAGTGATGCTGAAGGCGGAAATACCCATCGACAGGGTGCCAATGCCGAGACCCCAGGCGCCGGTGAAGCGGTGCTCCTGGCGTGCCATCACCTCATAGCCCGCAATCGCCAGCATCACCAGCGCGAGCGCTCCGATAAGCAATGGATCGCGTTGCGCGAAGAGCGTCTTCAGCACCAGGCCGATCAGCATCAGCTGCAGCACGCTGCGCGTGGCGGCGACCAGCAACCGTCGCTCGACGCCGAGCCGCAGACGCCAGGAGAGCGCCGCCAGCGCCAGCACCAGCAGCGCGGCGATCGAGAGATCCAGCGGTGTCAGCTCGATCAGCTTCACGCTTCCGTCCTCAGTAAGCCGTCGGCGATGAGAAATCCACGAGCGCCGATGCGCGCACGTTGCTGCGCGTCGTGGCTTACCCAGAGTGCAGCGGCGGCATGCTCCTCCAGATAGCGTCCGACCAGTGCTTCGACCTGTGCGCCGCTCTGCTGGTCGAGATTGGCGGTGGGCTCATCGAGCAACAGGACGCGAGGGCGGTTTGACAGCAGGCGTGCCAGCGACAGGCGCTGGCGCTCGCCACTGGAGAGGCGCGTCACCTGCCAATCCAGCGGATCGGCCTTGAAACCGAGTGCGGTGAGCAGTTCCGGCTCGACGTCGGGCATGTGCTCACCGACGGTCTCCGCCCACCAGTGGCTCTCGGCCGGCAGCAGCGCCACCATGCGCCGCCACTGCGGCGGCGGAGTCTGTGATTGAAGATGGCTGCCGCATCGGGCTTCCCCCAGGTGGGGATCGAGATCGGCGATGGCGCGCAACAGCAGCGATTTGCCGCACCCCGAGGGGCCGCCGAGCGTGACGCACTCGCCCGCCTGCAGCGTGAGATCGACAGGCTGCAGGTTTCGGCTCTGGAAATCGTGTAGTCGCAGCTGCTCCATGACCTGGTTCACCGACGCTGGAAGATCAGGTCCCAGACACCATGGCCGAGACGCTGGCCGCGCTGCTCGAACTTGGTCGGCAGGCGATAGTCGGGACGTGGCGCGTAACGACCCGCGCCGAATTGGTTGTCGAACTTCTCCGCCGCACTCAGGGTGCGCATCATCTCTCTGGCGTAGTCCTCCCAATCGGTGGCGGCGTGAAACACTCCGCCGGGCCGGATAATCCGCGCCAGCTCGTCGACGAATGCCGGCTGGACGATGCGGCGCTTGCGGTGGCGGGTCTTGTGCCAGGGGTCGGGAAAGAAGAGGTAGAGTCCGCAAAGGCTGGCATCCGCGAGTTGCCGCAGCACCTCGACCGCATCATGGCGGATGATTCTGAGGTTGGACAGCTCGAGCGCTTCCGAACGCAGCAACAGGTGGCCGACCCCCGGGCGGTGCACCTCGATGCCGAGATAGTTTTGTCCGGCGTGCTGCTGCGCCATCTGCGCCAACGACTCGCCGTCACCGAAGCCGATCTCTACGAAACAGGGGTTGTTGTTGCCGAACAGCGCCCCCAGATCGAGCGGCGCGCCGGCGAAGGGGACGCCGATTTTGGGCCAGATCTGATCGAAGGCTCGCTGCTGACCAGAGGTCAGACGTCCCTCGCGTAGCACGAAACTGCGTATGTGACGATGCTGTCGGGGTGGTTCGGGCATAGAGGATTCCACCGCAACCGTTGCAGACGGTTGTTGAGGATGTATTCGCGCGGGATTCTACACTAAACTGCTGCCAGCAGGCATAACCATAAGAATTACCGGCTATAAGCGACGAGAGGCTTTGGGGAGAGTTATGACATCGGCCGAGTGGAACGAAGACCTTATCTCACCGGAGAACGTCAAGACCATCGACGGCATGTTCGCGCAACGCATCCGCCGATCCGGCGACCGGCCAGCCTACAAAAGCTACGATCGCAGCAGTAGATCCTGGGTCGAGTACAGCTGGAGTCAGATGGCCGATCAGGTCGCCCGCTGGCAGGACGCCCTCGCCGGCGAGGCGCTGCAACCCGGCGACCGGGTGGCACTGGTGTTGCGCAACTGTCCCGAGTGGGTGATGTTCGATCAGGCGAGTCTCGGGCTGGGGCTGGTGGTGGTGCCGCTCTATACCGACGATCGCCCTGACAGCGTCGCCTATATTCTGGAAGATTCCGCGGTCAAGCTGCTGCTGGTGCAGGATATCGGCCGTTGGCGGCGACTCGCGCCCGCGATCGGCGACTCGGGCATTTTGAAACGGGTCCTGGTACTGGATAACGGCGAGAACGCGCATCAGCTGGCACAGCGCGACGAGCGGGTACGTCTGGTCGAGGATTGGCTGCCGGCGAAGGGGAGCGGATTGCGTCGCCGCCAGGGCAGGGCCGATGAACTCGCCTCCATCGTCTACACTTCGGGCACCACCGGTCGTCCCAAGGGGGTGATGCTGAGTCACAGCAACATGCTCTCGGTGGCGCATGGCGCGCTCGCCGTGGTCGACTGCTACCAGGAGGATGTGTTCCTCTCTTTTCTGCCGCTGTCGCACACACTCGAGCGAACCGGTGGTTACTACCTGCCGATCATGACCGGCTCGATGGTGGCCTATTCCCGTTCCATCGGGCAGCTGGCGGAGGATCTGCAGATCCTCCGGCCGACGGCGATGATCGCGGTGCCGCGCATCTTCGAGCGCATTTACGGCCGCCTCAAGGAGCAGCTCTCGAGCCGTTCGGTGCTGGCGCGTTGGCTGTTCGAGCGCGCGGTCGGCGTCGGCTGGCGGCGTTTCCTGCGTCAGCAGGGGCGGGCCCGCTGGCATCCCTCGCTGCTCTTCTGGCCGCTGCTGCGGCGTCTGGTCGCCGGCAAGGTGACCCAGCGTCTGGGCGGCCGGCTGCGGGTAACGGTGAGCGGCGGCGCGCCGCTGTCGCCGGAGATCGCCAAGGTGTTCCTGGGGCTGGGCGTACCGTTGCTGCAGGGCTACGGGCTGACCGAAACCAGCCCGGTGATCAGCGTCAATCCGCTGGAGAACAACCAGCCCGCCAGCGTCGGCGTACCGCTGCGCAGAATCAAGGTGAAGATCGGCGAGGACGAGGAGTTGCTGGTCAAGAGTCCGGGCGTGATGCTCGGCTACTGGAACAATCATGCCGCCACCAAGGCGATGATCGACGCCGACGGCTGGCTGCATACCGGTGATCAGGCACGAATCGAAGGCGAGCACATCTACATCACCGGCCGTATCAAGGATATCCTGGTCCTCTCCAACGGTGAAAAGGTGCCGCCGGCCGATATGGAGCTGGCGATCGCGCTCGACACGCTGGTCTCCCAGGTCATGGTGGTGGGCGAGGGGCAGCCCTACCTGACGGCGCTGGTGGTACTCGATGCCGACTTCTGGCCGGGGCTGGCGCAGGATTGCGGGCTCGACCCGATGCGCCCCGAAAGCCTCGCGGATCAAAAGGTGGCCACGGTGGTGCTGCGTCATATCAAGGACGCGTTGCGCGATTTTCCCGGCTTCGCCAAGATCCGGCGGGTCACGCTGCTGCTCGAACCCTGGACTATCGACAACGGTCTGTTGACGCCGACGCTGAAGACCAAGCGCGCCAAAGTACTGGAGCGCTACGCCGAAGAGGTGGCCGCGATGTACGAGGGCGGTCCCGCCTCGGGAGATCATCGTTAGGCGTAGCAGATGCTGGTTAAAGGCGTCCGCTTGTGGCTATAATCCGTCTGCCGAGCGGGTGTAGTTCAATGGTAGAA
>JAGRGU010000021.1:0-10954 GCA_020445335.1 Gammaproteobacteria bacterium | reverse complement strand
CGATTCCCATCACCCGCTCCACTCCCGCCTGCCTCGGGGTTGCTTCAATCCCCAATCAAGCCATGCTTTTTCCCCTGCGGGGAAATGATTAGTATGGCCCCATCTCCTTCATTGACCAGCGGAGTGAAATCGTGGACGAAAAGACACGCACCGAACTGGAGGCGGCGGCCTTTCGTGGCCTGGTTGCGCATCTGCGTGAGCGCACCGACGTACAGAACATCGATATCATGAACCTCGCCGGTTTCTGTCGGAACTGTCTCTCCAAGTGGTATCTGGCCGCGGCGGATGTGCGCGGCGTGGAGCTGAGCAAGGATGAGTCGCTGGAGGCGATCTACGGCATGCCCTACAGCGAGTGGAAAGCCAGGTACCAGAAGCCGGCGAGCGAGGAGCAACTGCAGCGTTTCGAGCAGAGCAAGCCCCTGCACGCCAAGATAAGCGGCCACTGAGCCAGCCTGCGCCGCGCACCGATTGCGCTCGCGGACGCCCGAGTCAGTGCCCGGTCCGCTCCTCTTCACTCAGCATCGTCAGCCGTCTATCGTACTCCTGGCGGCTGATCTCGCCCCGCTCCAGACGCTGTTGCAGCGACTTCTCGAGCTGCGCGCGCGATGCCGGATTGCGGCCTTTCGTTCTGGCCCAGGCGATTGCCAGCGCTACGCCCCCGAGTGCCGAGCCCCAGAAGGCGAGCATCGCCCAGATGCCGAACTCCGAACTGTCCATGGGTTGCCTGGCTCCCCGCAATGAGATGATCCAGCGATAGTCTACTGCCACGCGGCGCATTCGCCCATGTCTGCAGCGGGCGGCCCATCGTTCAGAGTTCGTTCAGGCGCCGCTGTGTACCCTGTAGTCGTGTTATCCACAATGGACAGAGGAGAGACGACGATGAAGAGATTGATCATGGCAACACTGCTGGTTCCGAGCCTCGTGCTACCCGCATTCGTGGTATCCGCGCACTCCACGTTCGATCGGATCGAAGACCGCCTGGAACGCCAGCAGCAACGTATCGAGCAGGGAGTTGCCTCCGGCGAGTTGACGCGCAAGGAGACGAAGCAGCTCAATCAAGAGCAGCGGCGGTTGCACAGGAAGCTGAACAAGTTCAGCCGTGACGGTATTCTCAGCGCCAAAGAGCGGCGCAAGATGATGGCACGGCTGGATCGTGCCAGCGAGCATATCTACAGTCTTAAGCACAATGTCAGCAGCCGGCCTCGCATCAGAACCGAGAAGCGGCGCGAGCGTCACTGGGTGCGGGACGATCGCCGCTGGAGTCAGACGCGCAGCGACTGGCCGAGGTATGGCCAGCGCTAACCGCAGACAGCCCCTTCGACCCTAGCGCACACCGCTGCCGTAATCCACCCGGCGCCGTATGGAAATATGGCGCCGGGTTTCGTATTCTTTAATTAACGACTCTGCGGTGGCGGGTGTTAGAGGCATGGCCGATAGAAATGAGATTCAGGAGCAGGATGAAGAGGTGTTGCAGCGCAAGTTCCTGCGCGCAGTCAGCTCCTTCGAAGCGATCATCCTGAGCCAGATCGATATCAAGAACAAGCTGGCCGACCGCCTCAACTACAGCATTCGCGCCGGCATCATCATCCTCGGTTTCGTCGCCATCTCGATTCTGATCCTGTTGTTGACGCTGTCGTCGCAGATCAACCGCATCTCGGCGGTGGTGACCGAGATGAACCAGGATTTCAACGCCGTCGCCGAGAGCATGGCACGCGTCAACGATCACATCGGTAGCATGGAGCAGCGGGTGGCGCTGCTGGGCGACATCAACGCGCAGACCGCGCTGATGGACCAGGGGATGCTGACGATCGCCGATGACCTGGAGTCGATGCGCGGCTCGGTCGGCGAGATTAGGGGCTACCTAACGCAGGTACGTGGTAACGTCGGCAATATCGCGATGACGATGGACCGGATGGATGCCGAGGTGATGAACATGAGCCGCGAGATGCACCGCATGGGTGGCGGTGCGCGCAGCTTCAACAAGATGATGCCCTTCCTTCCCTGACGGAGCGCAGAGAGAGATCATGGCGGATGACGCACGCAGGATTGTCGTTGAGGTGGTGGGTCGGCTCGGGCGCGAGACGCAGATTCATCTGGACGAGCGTCACCGCCACTTCTGGATCACCAATCTGTTGATTGTCGGAATCTCTGTACTGCTGATCGTGGTGGCGGTCTTCAACGTCTATTACATCCGCGTGCTCTACCAGGATCTCAACGGCATCGTCTTGAACATGGATTCGATGCACGACCACCTCAAATATGTGGAGCGCAGCATGTCGACGATCACCGATCGTGTTGCGGCGTTCGACAGCCATATGGGACATATGGATCAGATCCATGGCCATACCGGGTCGATGTCGCACTCTCTGCCGCGAATCGCCAGCGCGATGAACCAGATCTCCGGCGAAGTGCAGGTCATCCGCAACGAGATGTCGGTGCTGCGTGGAGCGGTGGCGAATATCGACCAGCGTACCGTGCAGATGACGGGCAGCGTCGGCGTAATGCGCGAGAATGTGCGCCAGATAGCACGGCCGATGGGGGCGATGAACTCGTTCATGCCCTGAGCGGGCGCCCTGGAAGCGGACCTCGACAGGCGCGCCCCCCGGACCAGCGGCCCGCAGTGGGGAGCGGACTCGCCCCCCCTCCCGGAACGGCGAACTCCCATGGACTGCCGGCGCGGAACTGTGTCTCCCGGATGTGCGGCTGCATTTAACGGCGGCCGGGCGCCTCTCCGCTCCCGGTGCAGGGTTCCGTGCGCTTCTACTGCAGCAGGCGGCGCCCGCCCGGCTCGGATACCAGCAGAATCTCGATGCGCCTGTTGGCGCGGCGCCCCTCGACGGTCTCGTTGCTGGCGATCGGCCGGTAGGGACCGTAGCCGGCAACCCGCATGCGCGCCGGATCGACCTTGGCATTGTGCTGCAGGAAGCGCACCGCCGCGGCCGCGCGCGCGGTCGAGAGCTCCCAGTTGGATTTGAATGGGGATTCCTTGCCGACCGGGACCGAGTCGCTGTGTCCCTCCACGCTGATCAATCTGCCCGGATAGTTTCCGATCAGCTCGGCGACCAGCTTCAGCGTCTCACGCCCGCTGCGCCGTAGCGTGATTGAGGAGATATTGAAGAGTACCTCGGAGGGGACCTGGATGACGGTGCTTCTATCCTCCAGTTCGCGAATACGGACCTGGTGGCGCTCCAGTCGCTGCTGCAGCTCCCTGAACTGCGCCAGCTCCCGATTGCGCAGCTGTTCCAGTTCGTTGAAACTGCGCAGCAGGGACTCGTAGTCACCGGTGATCCGCTGGTAGCTGGTGCGCAGCTCCGTCACCTTCTTGTGCGAACTGGCGACCTCCCCCTCCTTGAATGCGATCACCGCCGAAGCGGAGCTGATCTGCTGCTCCAGCAACTCCCGCTGCTTTCTGGCCTCGGCAAGACTGCTCTCCAGGCGCGTACGTTCGCTGTCCGCCTTGCGTTGATCCTCCTGCAACTGTTTTTGTGCCTGATCCTTCTCCACGATCTGCTGCTTGAGCTGGCTCTGCACCGTCTGGCTCTGCGTCAGCTCGGAGCGCAACTGATTCTGCGTCGCGGTAAGCGCGTCGAGCTCCAGCTGGATCTGCTCGCGGGAGCTCTTGATGCGCGCGAGATCGCCGCTGAGCTGGTCGCGTTCGGCGATCGACGCCTCCAGCTCCGCGCTGACCTGCTGGCGCGCGGCCTCACTCTGCTCCAGCTCCCTGGAGAGTTGGTCGGCGTTGGACAGCGCCTGTTGCAGGTCGTTGCTGATCTTGTCGCGCGCCTGGATGCTACGCTCCAAACGCTGATTGAGCTGATCGGAAGCGGCCAGCGAAGCCTCCAGCTCGCGCTGATAGGCCTCGCGCGCGATGCGTGTCTCGGCCAGTTCGTCATGCAACTGGCTGCCCTGGGCGATCGACTGGCTGAGCTTGCGATCGATCGCCTCGCGATTGGCTTTTGCGGCGTCGAGTTCCGCGCGCAGCTTTTCACCGGTGGAGACGGAAGCCTGCAGGTCGCTGGCGATCTTGTCGCGCGCGGCGCGTGCGCTCTCCAGCTCAGAGCTGATCTCTCTGCGCGAGGTTTCGCTCTGCTCCAGCTCCCTGGAGAGCTGGTCGGCATTGGCCAGCGCCTGTTGCAGGTCGTTGCTGATCTTGTCGCGCGCCTGAATACTGCGCTCGAGTTTCCGGTTGAGATCATTGGAGGCGGCCAGCGATGCCTCCAGCTCGCGTTGGTAGGATTCGCGCGCGCTCCGCGTCTCGGCCAGTTCGTCGTGCAGCTGACTGCTCTGCGACAACGACTCGCTCAGTTTGCGGTCGAGCTCTTCGCGGTTGGCCCTGGCCGCCTCCAGCTCGGCGCGCAACTGCTCGCCGACGCCGAGTGAAGCCTGTAGATCGCTGGCGATCCGGTCGCGCGCGGCGCGCGTCTTCTCCAGATCGTCACTGAGACGGCCGCCTGTCGAGCGCGCCTGCATCAGCTCTTCGTTGATTTTGTCGCGCAGTGCCTGGGTTTCGGCCAGTTGCTTGTCGAGGCGCGCTTTCTCGGTGCGGGTCTTCTCCAGATCGACGCTCAGCTGTCCACTCGTCGCCCGCGCCTGCTCCAGTTCGTTGTTGATCTTGTCGCGCAGTGAACGGGTCTGCGCCAACTGTTGGTCGAGGCGATCCTTCTCCGCTCTGGTCTTCTCCAGATCGGCGTTGAGTTGGCCGCCGGTCGTCAATGCCTGCTCCAGTTCGCCGCTGATCTTGTCGCGCAGTGCCTGTGTTTGGCCGAGTTCGGCGTCGAGCTGATCCCGCTTCGCCATCGCGCTCTCCAGCTCGCCGGCGATCCTGTCGCGCGCCTGGCTGAGCTGCTCGAACTCGCCGCGTAGCTTTTCACGCGCCGACTCCGACAGTTTCAGGTTGCTGTCGAGCCGGTCACGCGCATCGATGGTGCTCTTCAGGTTTCGGTCGAGCTTCTGAATGTCGGTCTCGGCGACGACAAGCTTCTGCCGCAGATTTTCACCGGAGCTGCTCAGCGCTTCGTTTTCGCCCTTCAGCGTCTGGATATTGCTGTTGAGACCGGTGATCTCTTCGTTCAGTCGTGTCTGCTGTGATTCGGTCGTCTGCCGGTAATCGATCAGCTCGTTTCGCTCCATGAAATAGGCACCGATGGCGATGATGGCGATCAGCGTCGCAGAGATGCTCCATATCCACAGGCTTCGGTTATTATTGTTATCGCTCATGGGATGGTCCCCGAAAAAGTTTAATGAATCTGTCGTATTTTTTGAGTTGGATATGCCGTCGCGAGGGTTGTTGTTGGTCTCTCCCCACCTTGAAAAGAATAGGAAATTCGGCGTTGCTTTGCCAGTCGGTGCGGTGTTTGAGGAATTCCGACGCTGCTCTATTATCAAAGATGTCAAACTGAGCCATGCAGGCGTTCGGCAATGAGAGAGCTATATCAGGCGCGCGACCGGCTCGAGGCGCAGCTGCTGGCAGACTACCTTGCCGGCTACCACATCCGCACCGTGGTGCACGGCGAGTTTCTCGGGGGGGCGGCGGGTGAACTGCCGGTCTCCCCGGGTGTGCCCCTGTGGATACTGGAGGAGCGGGATTTTGGCCGGGCGCGGGAGCTGGTGGACCATTTTTTGGCGCGGGATGCGGGTAGGGAGGCATGGATCTGCCCGCGATGCGGCGAACGCAACGAAGCGGAGTTTCATCTCTGCTGGCGTTGCGAATGCGTGCCGGAGTCGCGCTAGCCTCTAAATTCATGCAATGACGGGAGTCTTTGATGGGTAAGCTTTTGAAGGTCTTTGGTTGGATCCTGGGGATAGTCGTGCTGTTGGTGATAGCGGCGGTGTTGATTCTGCCGCAGGTGATCGATCCCAACGACTACAAGCAGGAGATCGTCTCCAAAGTGCGCGAGCAGACCGGTCGGGAGCTGCAGATCGATGGCCGTATCGACCTTTCGGTATTTCCCTGGCTGGGGGTGGAGACCGGTGCGATTCGGCTGGGGAATGGTGAGGGCTTCAGCGGTGACACCTTCGCCGCGGTGAAGGAGGTCGCGGTACGGGTCAAGCTGATGCCGCTGTTGAGCCGCAGACTGGAGGCGGACACGGTCGCGCTGAAGGGGCTCAGGCTCAATCTTGCGCGCAACCGGGATGGGCGCGGCAACTGGGAGGATCTCGCCGCCAGACCGGGCACTGCCGGTGCCGCCGCGAGCGGCGGCGAAACCGGTGCCGGCCGGCAGCATGGTGGTGCGGGTCTGGCCGCGTTGTCGATCGGCGGCATCGATATCAGCGATGCCGAGATTCGCTGGGATGATCAGCGCAGCGGCCAGCAGCTGCAGCTGACGCAACTGCAGCTCGAGAGCGGCGCTGTGCAGACGGGGCGTCCGGTCGATCTGGCGCTCAAAGGACGACTCGAAGCCAATCAACCGGCGCTGCAGGCCGAACTGGATCTCAAAGGCGTGGTGGCGCTTGACGAGGCGGCCGGTGTGGTCGACGTCAATGACCTGCGCGTGCAGCTGGATGCCAGCGGCGAGACGCTGCCCGGCGGCAAGCTGAGCGCGCTGCTGCAGGCCGCGATAGCGGCGGCACTCGACGGTTCCCGGGTCGAAATCAAAGGGTTGCGGCTGAGTGCGGCGGAGCTCGATCTCAGCGGCGAACTGCAGGGGCGCAACCTGGCGGTGCAGCCGATATTCAGCGGTAATCTGGCCCTGGCCGAGTTCAATCTGCGCAAATGGCTGGGCGATATCGGCATGGCGCTGCCGGCGATGGCCGACCCCAAGGCACTGACGCGGGTCGGTGCGAAACTGCAGCTGTCGACCGAAGGCTCGACCACGCGCATCGACAATATCGTGGCGCGCCTTGATGACACCCGGATCGATGGCAGCGCCAGTCTGCGCGCTGGCGCGATCGGCTTCAATCTCAACCTGGACGCCATCGACGTCGATCGATACCTGCCGCCGACTCAGGCGGATGCTCCGTCCGCCGGGGCGGCACCGGCCGCCAAGCCCACCGCCCCCGCGAACGGGGCGCAGAACGCCGCCGCCAAACCCGCCGCCCCCGCGAACGGGGCGCAGGGGGCCACCGCCGAAGCGCCGCTCTATCCGCTCGAGACGCTGCGCGCGCTCAATCTCGACGGCGTGCTCAACATCGGTCGCCTGACGGTCAACAAGCTGCTGGCTGAAGAGCTGCAGCTTAAGGTGAAAGCGCGTGATGGCAAGTTGTCGCTGAAGCAGCAGATCAGGAAGTTCTACCAGGGTGGATACCAGGGCGAAGCGGTGATCGACAGCGCCGGCAAGAGTCCGCGCACGCTGATCAATGCCAAGGCGACGGGGATACAGATCGGGCCGCTGCTGAAGGATCTCAGCGGGCAGGACCGGCTGATCGGCAAAGGGGGCTTCAGCGCCAATCTGAACACCAGCGGCAATACCCTCGGCGCGGTCAAGCGGACACTGGGCGGAGAGTTCGACTTCAGGTTCGAGGATGGCGCGGTCAAGGGGTTCAATCTGGCGCAGACGGTGAGGGACGCCAAAGCGAGGCTGTCCGGTCAACCGGTGGTAAAGAGCGACGAGCCGCTGCAGACCGATTTCTCCGAACTCACGGCCAGCGGCAGCATCAGCAAGGGGGTGATCAGCAACCAGGATCTGCTGGCCAAGTCCCCCTACCTGCGTGTCGAGGGCGCCGGCAAGGTCAATATCGTCGCCGAGGATCTGGACTACAAGGTGCGCGCGGTGGTGGTCAAATCGGCCAAGGGGCAGGGCGGCGAAGGGCTCAAGGAGCTCGAAGGGGTCACCATACCGGTGCATCTGACCGGCGCCTATGCTAGGCCCAGCGTGACCATCGACTGGGACAAGGTGCTGCTCGAAAGCCAGAAGGAGAAAGTTAAGGAGAAGATCAGGGAGAAGCTCGGCGACAAGCTGGAGAAAAAGCTCCCCAGCGGGCTGCAGGATAAGTTGAAAGGGCTCTTCAACTAGCGTTATGACCTTATGAAGCGAGGGGGAGAGTGATAAACTCGAAGCGGCTGGCCATTGTCGGCTTCTGGGATTCAATCAATCACGCAGACTCAGATCGAAAAGGTAATCAAACAATGACGAAAGGCACTTACGCAAAGCTGGCGGCAGCGGCGCTGGTGGTGGGACTGGCTTCCGGTTGCGCTTCGACCGATCAACTGAAACAGATGCAGATGGATATAGCGAAGGCGCAGGAGACGGCGGACGCTGCGATGGCCGCGGCCAAGTCGGCCGATTCGCGGGCATCGGCGGCGATGGATGCGGCGAATGCCGCGCAGAACCAGGCGGACGACTGCTCGGAGCGCTGCAACCGTGTGATGCAGAAGGCGATGTCGAAATAGCGCAGCAACTCGGATTGGGGGTCGCCTCTGCCGCGCCCCCGATCCGCCCTCCAAGCCATCTGCCCGGTCAGCTCCCAGACCTCACGGTCTTGTTCGCAAGCGGCTCTCAGCGGGCGGCGCGCGGTTAGCGCCGTAGCGAGATTCTAACCGGCATGCCGTTGTGGGTCAGCGCGGCTTCCATCAAACTGCTCTGGTCGATGAACGGCCTTCTCTCGCCGATCGCCGCGTTCAACGCCTGCTCCAGCAGGGCGGTATCGATGCCCCGATCCAGTCGCTGCTCGCTCAGGGGCTGGTGCGCCTCGAGATAGAGAGCGCCGTCGATCCAGCCGAGCTTGTAGGGTTCGTTGATGATGCGAATCGGCGTGTTGATCGGTATACGGGGGAACAGCCGCTCGATATCCTCGGGATAGAGCCTGATGCAACCGTGACTGACTCGCATGCCGACGCCGAAGGGCTTGTTGGTACCGTGCAGCAGGTAGCCGGGCAGCGCCATGTAGATGGCGAACGCGCCCAGCGGATTGTTCGGACCGGCTGCCACCACCGCCGGCAGCGGGTCGCCCATCTCCAGATGCTCCTGGCGGATCGACTCCGGCGGGGTCCAGGTGGGATTGGCCTTCTTGCCGACCACCCGGGTCACGCCCGTGGGGGTCTCCCACCCCTCGCGGCCTATCCCGAGCGGGTAGGTGATCACGCGGTTCTCCCCCTTGGGATAGAAGTAGAGCCGCAGTTCGGCCAGGTTGATGACGATCCCCTCGCGCGGCCCCGGTGGCAGCAGGAACTGCGTCGGCAGGACGATCTCCAGCCCCTCACCGGGCAGCCAGGGATCGACGCCGGGATTGGCTTCACTGATTTCGAGATAGCCGATATCGTGATTGCGGGCCAGATCCGACAATGTATCCTCGAAGCGACTGGTGACGCTGGTCGGCTGACCAACTGCGTCGTTGCCCGGCAGCGGCAGCGGAAACTCGCGGGCGGCTGCCAACAGCGGCAGCAGCATGAGCGGTAGAAGTGAACGCAGTAATTTTCGTTTCATAGCGGTCATTTGGTTGGCGGCCGCTATTGTCGCACAATCACCACGGCGTCGGCACAAAGGGCAGGTGGAGTCAGACTGATGATCGACAGTGATGGGTTCGCGCCTTTGCTGCTGCAGTGGCATGACCATTTCGGGCGCAAGGATCTACCCTGGCAGCGGACGCCGAGCCCCTACCGCATCTGGGTCTCCGAGATCATGCTGCAACAGACACAGGTGGCGACGGTGATCCCTTACTTCGAGCGCTTTGTCGAGCGCTTTCCGCGGCTGCAGGCGTTGGCGGAGGCCAGCGAGGACGAGGTTCTGCAGCTCTGGTCCGGGCTCGGCTACTATGCGCGCGCGCGCAACCTGCATCGCGCGGCGCAGAAGGTGCGCGACCAGCATGGCGGCGACTTCCCAAGCAGCTTCGACGAGGTGTTGGCGCTGCCGGGCATTGGTCGCTCGACCGCCGGTGCGATTCTGTCGCTGGCGCTGGGACAGGCGCATCCGATCCTCGACGGCAACGTCAAAAGGGTGCTGGCGCGCTGCTTCGCGCTGCCCGGGTGGCCGGGCGCACCTGCCGTGCAGAAACGGCTGTGGGAACTCTCCGCGCAGCTCACGCCGAAGCGACGGTGCGCCACCTACAATCAGGCGGTGATGGATCTCGGCGCGACGCTCTGCACGCGCAGTAATCCAGGCTGCGACAGGTGTCCGCTCAGCGATCGTTGTCAGGCGCTGGCGGCAGGTGAGCCGACCCGCTATCCCGAAGCGAGGCCACGCAAGGTGCATCCGGAAAAACAGTCGAGCCTGCTGCTGATCCATGACGGACGGGGTCGGCTGCTGCTCGAGCGCAGGGCGCCGACCGGCATCTGGGGCGGGCTCTGGAGCCTGCCCGAGTGTGCACCGGAGGAGGATGCGGCAGCCTGGTGCCGTCGACAGCTGGACCTGGAGGCTTTGGAGTCGGGCAGGTTGGCTGAGCGACGACACGACTTCACTCACTTCAGGCTGCATATTCAGCCGTTGATTCTCCGTTGCGAAAGACCGGACGGAGCGGTGATGGATGGTGACGGACGAGTCTGGTATAACACCGCTGACCCCGCGCCGCGGGGCATTCCTGCGCCGGTCGCGCGGTTGATCGAAGAGTTCAGTGAATTGTCAGGAGGAGAACCGGGATGAGTCGAACAGTTAACTGCGTAAAGTTGCAGCGCGAAGCCGAGGGGCTGGAGCGCGCGCCCTATCCGGGAGAGCTGGGACAGCGCGTATTCGAAAGCGTCTCCAAAGAGGCCTGGCAGATGTGGCTACGGCAGCAGACGATGCTGATCAACGAATACCGCCTCAGCCCGATCGACCCCAAGGCGCGTGAATATCTGGAAACACAGATGGAGCAGTTCTTCTTCGGCGAAGGCGCGGAGACACCGGAACAGTTCCGTCCACAGGGCTGAGCGGGCCGATATCCCTTGACTCCATGGCCGGTCCCGGCTTTAATACGCCTCTCCTCACGCGGCCAGGTAGCTCAGTCGGTAGAGCAGGGGACTGAAAATCCCCGTGTCGGCAGTTCGATTCTGTCCTTGGCCACCATATAAATCAATAAGTTAGATATCACCGCGCAAAGTGCT
>JAGRGU010000128.1 GCA_020445335.1 Gammaproteobacteria bacterium | reverse complement strand
GTATCGCGCACGACTTCAACAATATTCTCACGCCACTGCTCGGTTTCACCGATCTTGCGTTGGGCGAGGCCCGAGGCAACCCCAAGTGCTCAGGCTACCTCACGGAGGTCGCTACGGCCGGCGAGCGTGCGCGCGACCTGGTCAGCCAGATTCTGACCTTCAGTCGTCAGAATGGGCACGATTTCAAGCCACTTGAGGTGGGCGTCGTCGTGGACGAGGCGTTGAAACTGCTGCGGGCATCGCTGCCCAGCAGCATAGAGATCCGAACCGAGTTGCTGAGTCGTTCGCTGATGCTGGGAAACTCGACCCAGATCCACCAGGTGTTGATGAACCTGTGTACCAACGCGGCACACGCCATCGGCGAGGGGGGTGGTACCTTGACGGTGCGACTCTTCGACGTCGAAGCGAAATCGCAGCGCAACACTACTCTGCACGGCACATTGCCGGTCGGCGCCTATATCTGCCTGGAGGTCGAGGACACCGGTCCCGGCGTACCCTGGGATCTGTTACCGCGCATTTTCGAGCCTTTTTTCACCACCAAGGAAAAGGGGCAGGGCACCGGCATGGGGCTGGCGGTGCTGCATGGCATCGTCTCCTCTCATGGCGGACACATCGATGTCGGTACGGGAGAGTGCGGCGGGGCGCTGTTTCAGATCTACTGGCCACGCGTAGGCGTGGATCTGCCAGCGGAAAAGTCATTGAACAGCCAGCCGGTCAGGGGCCGGGAGCGGATTCTGCTGGTCGATGACGAGCCTTCTATGCTGGAGATCACCCGGGAGATGCTGCAGACGCTGGGTTACAGCGTGACCACCGCTGGCAATGGCGCCCGGGCACTGGAGTTGTTCGAAGCCGCACCCGGTGATTTCGATATCGTGATCACCGATATGACAATGCCGGTGATGAGCGGCGATCGTCTGAGCGCGGCGCTGTTGCTGTTGCGGCCCGATATCCCGATCATCCTCTGCACCGGATTCAGCCGGAACATGGACAGTGGCAAGACAGAGGGTTTCGGCGTCCGGCATCTGCTTGCCAAGCCATACACGCTGAACCAGATCGGCATGATGGTGCGCCAGACGCTGGATACTCCCAGGGCGTGATGGGGCGCCGACCGTTCAAGCCCGTACACTCTTAAGTCCCATACACAGAATCTGCATAGCCCTTGGCTTAAGCCAATCAAGCGGTTACATCTTGATCCCGGATCACGGGTGTAACTGGATGTAAGGTTACACCTGATCGAGCAGCGTTTCCTGGCTGCAACCTTTTGAATTACTAACAAATGATTTGAGCTGTCGCTAAGAGCGCCAGCAGCTACCGCATTTTGTTACACCCTACCGCTGGCGTGGCGGGTGGCGGTTTGGCCCGCTATCCCCCGTCTGCCGCGGCAATACCGGGGGCGGCCGATTGGCACGCTTAATGCTCAACCTGTTATTGACAACCGCTGTTTTTTCTGTGACGGAGCGCAAGCGCTAAATCGATGGGGTTGACGCGGGTGCGCTCCGGAGCAGGGAGAGCAGTTGGGCATACTTCCGACAATCATTCAGGACAAGGAGATTGACATGCAGGCGAGAGGCGGTTCATTGAGTGTAAAGGCGATCATTTTGGAGAGTGGGGCGTTCATCGCCTGCGTCATGGTGGCGCTCTCACTACTGAGCATGATCTGAAAAACATTGGCGGCTGTCGTTGCGGATATACCGCGACAGGCAGCCCCAACCCGCCATTTTGCGTCACTTGACGCAGCGCTCCTCGCTTCGGTCAACCAGGGTCGGTCGGGTAGCGGCACTTGCTTCTGCTGCAAGCTCCCTATAACTGCTTTTAGCTGGTGTTGATCGTTTCCTGGAGGTCGCTGCCGTAAGCCGGCTTTGACGCCACTGTAGGTCCGCCCGGTTCACTTCGCCCTTACTCCACTGGGCTACTATCGCGGGACAACACCGCGATCGATGCGGGGTTTCGCAGATTCGCCCCTGTAGTATGATCAGCTGCTCGACCTCACGCTGACCACCGCTACGGATATCCCATGAACCGAGAGTTTCGTCGCATTGAACGGTTGCCGCCCTATGTCTTCAATGAGGTGAACGAGCTGAAGGCACGGGCGCGGGCAAGGGGCGAGGATATCATCGACTTCGGTATGGGCAATCCCGATCAACCGACGCCGCAGCATATTGTCGACAAGTTCATCGAAACCGCGCAGCGCGGCGATACCCACCGTTACTCTGTTTCGCGCGGGATTCCGCGGTTGCGCAGGGCAATATGCAACTGGTACAAGCGCCGCTATGAAACCGATCTGGATCCCGAAACGGAAGCGATCGTCACCATCGGTTCCAAGGAGGGTCTGGCGCACCTGACGCTGGCGACCCTGGGTGCCGGCGATACGGTGCTGGTCCCCAACCCGGCCTATCCGATTCACCCCTACGGTACCGTCATTGCGGGCGCAGACGTACGCCACGTTCCGATCGGGTCGGGGGTTGATTTCTTCGAGGAGTTGGAGAAAGGGATCCGCGACTGCTGGCCCAGGCCGAAAATGCTGATCCTGAACTTTCCGGCCAACCCCACCGCGCAGTGCGTGGAGCTCGACTTCTTCGAAAAGGTGGTGGCGATCGCGCGCGAGCACCGGATCTGGGTGATTCACGATCTCGCCTATGCCGATATCGTCTTCGACGGTTACGTGGCGCCTTCGATCCTGCAGGTCAAGGGTGCGAAAGAGATCGCGGTGGAGTCTTTTTCGCTCTCCAAGAGTTACAACATGGCAGGCTGGCGGGTCGGTTTCATATGCGGCAATCCGACCCTGATCGCGGCGCTGGCGCGTATCAAATCCTATATGGATTACGGCTCTTTCACGCCGGTGCAGGTGGCCGCGATCACCGCGCTGGAAGGACCGCAACAGTGCGTCGAGGATCTGCGGCTGATGTACCAGCGCCGGCGCGACATCCTTTGCGACGGCCTCAGCGCATCGGGTTGGTCGGTACAGACTCCCAGGGCGACGCTTTATATCTGGGCCAGGATTCCCGAGCCTTACCGCGCGATGGGTTCGCTGGAATTCTCCAAGAAGCTGCTGGCCGATGCCGGTGTGGCGGTGGCGCCTGGCGTCGGATTCGGCGAGTTCGGCGACGACTCGGTGCGTTTCGCGCTGATCGAGAATGCGCAGCGCAGCCGCCAGGCGTTGCGCGGCGTGCGCGAGATGTTTCGCCGCGACGGACTGTTGTAGTGTCGTAAATCGAGCGCACGTAGCACGGTTCGGGTTCTCGCATGGGAAATGACCGGTCTCTGCCGGCGGTGGATTGACAACCGGCTGCGTTTCACTTAGAACACTGAACGATGAAGCGGGGGTGCTCGCGGCGGCCCGACCATGGCGGCCGACGGAGCTGAGAGATACCCTTTGAACCTGACCCGGTTAGTACCGGCGTAGGGAAGCGACACTTCCTTTCCCAAGTTCAAACCTGCCCCTGTTTCGCCTTGCAACATTCAATTCGAGGACGGAACGTCTATGAGTGCAATCAGCGAAACCCTGTTGGAGGCGACCGCCGAGATCGGCGCCAGGGCGGGAAAGCCTATCTCCGGCTCCCGCAAGATCTACGTTGAGGGGAGCCGGTCAGATATTCGGGTGCCAATGCGCGAAATAGATCTCTCTGATACCCCCGCCAGCTTCGGTGCGGAGAAGAATCCGCCGGTTACCGTCTACGATACCTCCGGCCCGTACACCGATCCGCAGGCGCGAATCGACCTGCGGCGCGGCTTGCCGGAGATTCGCAGCGGCTGGATCGAAGAGCGCGGCGACAGCGAACTGCTGCCCGGGCTGAGCTCCAGTTTCGGTCGCCAGCGCGCCGCCGACGCGAGCCTCGACGATCTGCGTTTCGAACACCTGCGACCGCCGCGCCGGGCCAGATCGGGCGCCAACGTGTCGCAGATGCACTATGCACGCAAAGGCATAGTGACGCCCGAGATGGAGTTTGTCGCGATTCGCGAAAGCCTGCGTCTGCAGGAGGCCCGCGAGCAGGGGCTGCTGCGCCAGCAGCATCCCGGTTTCAGTTTCGGTGCCAGCATTCCGCAGCAGATCACGCCTGAGTTCGTGCGCGACGAGGTCGCCCGCGGGCGTGCGATCATTCCGGCCAACATCAACCACACCGAGCTCGAGCCGGTGATCATCGGGCGCAATTTTCTGGTCAAGATCAACGGCAATATTGGTAACTCGGCGCTCTCCTCCAGCATTGAGGAGGAGGTCGACAAAATGGCCTGGGGCATCCGCTGGGGTGCCGACACCATCATGGATCTCTCCACAGGCAAGAACATCCACGAGACGCGCG
>JAGRGU010000127.1:15087-23800 GCA_020445335.1 Gammaproteobacteria bacterium | reverse complement strand
GCGAACCGCGCATGCCGACGCAGGCACCGACCGGGTCGATGCGCTGATCGTGCGAGACCACCGCGATCTTGGCACGCAACCCCGGGTCGCGCGCCGCCCCCTTGATCTCGATCAGCCCTTCGCCGACCTCCGGCACTTCGAGCCGGAACAGTTCGATCAGCAACTCCGGCCGGGTGCGGCTGACGAACAGCTGCGGCCCGCGTGGCTCGGCACGCACATCGTAGAGATAGCCCCGGATGCGGTCGCCGTTGCGCACCGCCTCGCGCGGGATCATCTCCTCCCGCAGGATCACCGCCTCGGCGTTGTTGCCGAGATCGAGCAGCACGTTGCCGCGCTCGATGCGCTTGACGATGCCGGTGACCAGCTCGCCCTTGCGATCCTGGTAGGCCTCGACCACCTTGGTTCGCTCCGCTTCGCGCACCTTCTGCACGATCACCTGCTTGGCGGTCTGCGCGGCGATGCGGCCGAATGCGATCGACTCCATCGGCTCCTCGATGAACTCGCCTACCTGGATCGCCGGATTGTCGGCCTGCGCGTCCGCCAGCAAGATCTGCGACTCGGGGTTGAAACCCTCTTCCGCATCCGGTTCGGCCAGCACCTCCCAGCGACGAAAGCTGACGTAGTTGCCCGACTCCCGATCGATGGCGACGCGCACGTCGATCTCACCGCCGTGCTTTTTGCGTGTCGCCGATGCCAACGCCGCTTCGATGGCCTCGAATATGATCTCTTTGTCAATCTCTTTCTCGTTGGAAACGACATCAACGACCATCAGGATCTCTTTATTGTTCATCGTCTCTCTACCCAATCAGAATTCCGGCACCAACCTGGCTCTGTCGACCTGGTCCAGTGGCAGCCGTACGATCTTGTCGTCGACGGCCAGCAACACCTCTCTCCCTTCAACGCACTGCAAAACACCTTTGAACTTCCGCTGACCGTCGATCTTGACGCGCATCTTCAGCACCGCTTCGCAGCCGGCAAAGCGTTCGAAATCGCGCGCGCCGAACAGCGGCCGGTCCAGCCCCGGTGAGGAGATCTCGAGATTGTAGTTCTCGGCGATCGGATCCTCGACATCGAGAATACCGCTGATCTGGTGGCTGACCCGCGAGCAGTCATCCAGCGTGATCCCCTCGGGCCGATCGATGTAGATCCGCAGCACCGCGCCGGCGGCACCCTTACCCAGATACTCGACCCCGACCAGCTCGTAACCCATCGCCTCGACGGTCGGGGCAAACAGGCCGGTCAAACTGTCGCTGGCAGTCGTCATCGAACAATCCGCAATAAAAAAAAATGGGCCAAAGGCCCACTTCGTCATTAACATCCATCCACTTCGCCGGATGTTCGCCGCTGGCGAATCCGTGCCGGGTTGAAGCAAGAGCAATAAAAAAACCCCGTCAACGGGGTTTCTCTCGAAACTCACTACCCTTGCCCGCCGCTGCAATCGCACAAAAAGGCCCGGTATTAACGCCGCAATAATAGCCTAGTCCTCAGGCGTACGCAATTCCCATCCCCCTCATCCGCTGCGTCAGGAGTACGCTTGAAAAGCGTGCCGCCGACGGCGGGGCGCACGGCTGGAAGTCAGCGCGGCGGCATCCCGATTGCCAGGCTCATCCGTACCCCACCGGCTCGGGCATCAGAGCGCCAGGCCGTAGAGAAAGATTACGGCGAGACCGGAGAGAAACCAGAGCGGCGCGCTCCAACCGCCGTTGCGACCGCCGATCAACGCCCGGCTCAACATCCAGATGCCCAGCGCAACCTTGAACATCGCCGCCAGTGCCAGCAGCAGCGCTTCACCCGGATAGAGCAGCGCGGGATTGGCGATGAAGGCCAACGGTACGATATAGAGCCCGAGTCCCAGGCGCATCGCCTGACCCGCGACCGGCACCCAGGGGGTCTGCAGCATGCCGGCGGCGATGAACACGGTACCGCAGACCGGCGGGGTGATGGTCGAAAGCAGCGCGTACCAGAAGACGAACAGGTGCGCCTGCAACGGCGCCAGCCCCAGCTCCTGCAGCGCCGGCCCGGCCACGGAGACGCAGATCACGTAGGCGGCGGTGGTCGGCACCTCCATCCCCAGGATCAGACAGGCCAGCGCGGTCAACAGCAAGGCGATCCACAACTGGCCACCCGCCATGCTGAGAATGACCGAAGTCACCTTGACGCCCAGGCCGGTCTGATTGAGCACTCCGATCACCAGGCCTGCGCAGATGATGATCGAGGCGATGGTCGCGATCTGCCTGGCGGCGGTGATGCTGGCGTCCGCCAGGCGGCTCAACCAGCGGCGCGGCGAGCAGCGGTAGTGCCGATCGATCAGCAGCAGCGCGGCCGCCGCGAAGATGGCGCCGGCAGCGGCGAACTGCGGGGTATAGCCGGTGAAAAACAGTATCCCCAACAGAATCCCGAACGGCAGCAGGAAGAAAGGTGCCAGGCGCACTACCAGCGCGGTCGCCGGAATCTCCTCGGGCGCCATGCCGAACAGGCCGTAGCGACGCGCGAACAGATCCACTCCGGCCCAGGCGGCGAAGAAAAACAGCAGTGCCGGCAGCAACGCCACCAGCATCACATCGGTATAGGAGATGCGCAGCAACTCCATCATCACGAAGACGCCGGCCCCCATCAACGGCGGCATGATCTGGCCGCCGCTCGATGCGACCGCCTCCACTGCCGCGGCGAAACTGGGCGGATAACCGAGCCTTTGCATCGTCGGCAGCGTGATTGCGCCGGTGGAGGCGACGTTGGCCGAAGCCGACCCCGAAATGCTGCCGAAGAAGGCCGACGAGAGCACCGACACCTTGGCCGCGCCGGCGCGGTAGCGACCGGCCGCGCGGGTCGCCAGCGACATGAACGCGGTACCCCCCTCGCCCGTGCCGACGAACGCGCCCAGGATCACGAACACCGCAACCACATTGACCGAAACCCCGGTCAGCGGCCCCCACAGCCCCCCTTCGGCGATGGTCAGCGTGCCCAGAAAACTGCCCAGCGGCAGTCCGGGATGGCCGAACTCGCCGGGCAGATGCTGACCGAACAGGCCGTAGCAGAGCGCCAGCACCGCGACCGCGGGCAGTGCCAGCTTGATCGCCCTCCGGGCCATCTCCAGCACCACCAGAATCAGACCGATCGCCAGCAGGTACTGGCCGGCGCCCTCCAGGTAGCCGTACTGCTCGACCAGCAGATCGCGCTGCAGCGCTATGTAGACGCAGGCATAGAGCCCGAACAATCCCCAGGCGTAGCCGATGCGACGCTGCCAACGGCCGCCCGCTTCCCCGAGCAGGAAGATCCACGGCAGTGCCAGGGCGAGATGGATCGGCCGGCTGATCAGGTTCGGTATCAGGCCGACGAAGATCAGGTAGAGGTGGTAGCCGACGCTGGTGACCGCCAGCGTCACCATCACGGTCCGGCGGAGGTCAGTCGTCGCGAGTCTGGAGTTCAACGGAATCGAGCCAGCAACTTTGGGTGACGAGGAGCCTCTTCAGTGTCGCTGCCGCCCGAAACCAGCGGGCGGCAGCGACACCTCGAAGGCGGTACGATCAGCGGCCCGGTTACTCCGGCAGCGCGACGCCCGTCTCCAGATAGTAACGCCGCGCGCCCGGGTGCAGCTGACCCGCCATGGAGCCGAGCCCTTCAAGCGTCACCGCGTTCCACCAGGCGTTCTCCTTGCCCAGCTTCTGCTTCTGCTGCCAGAAGGTCCTGGTCAGCAGATAGGCGGTCTCCTCATCCATCGCGGCGGTGGTGTAGGCAGCGACCGGCAGCGAGGTGGTGACCACATCCTCGTCGATCCCCGGATAGGTGCCGGCGGGAATCACCAGGCGGGTACGTTTGGTCTGCGCGACCTGCTCCTCGCTCAGGCTGAGCAGGCGCAGCTTGCTGCCGGCCGCGGCCTCGATCACGTTCGGCGCCGGATAGGAGCCGGCGGTGGCGAAACCGTCGATCTGTCCGTTCTTGAGCGCCGCGACCGCGGCGTTGAGCTCGACGTCGACCAGATCGACCTTGCCCTTGAGTCCGAACAACTCGAGGTACTTGGCCGCTTCACGCGCGCCGAAACTGCCCTTGCCGATCAGCAGTTTCTTGCCTTCGAGGTCGGCGAAGCTGGTCACCCCGGCGTCCGCCCGCAGGACGAAATGCATGGTCAGCGAGGGGATCGGGAACAGCCCGCGAATCTCCTGATACTTGGGGTTGGCATCCTTGAACATCTTCGCCCCCGCCTGCGCCAGCTTGATAAGCGCCGGCGGCGTGGTGAAGACGTAGTTGGCGCCGCGGTTGGCCACCTCTTTGACATTCTGCACCGACCCCTGGCTCTCCTCGACGGTAGCGATGATCGCGCCGCCGGAGCCGGCCTTGATCGCCTCGGCGATCTGTACCGCCATCTGATAGTAGGACGATGTGGATTTGGCCGATTTATAGGTGATCCGCGTCTCGCCCACGGCCGCACCCACGCCGCAGAGCAGGCCCAGGGCCAACACCAGAAACTTGAAACCACTGCCGCGCAGCATAGTCATTCCCCTCCGTCAGAGTTGTACAGGTCGGTACCATCCGCTATTACAGGCGACCAGACTCCAGCTGGCGATTCAGCAAACACGGGAAGAGAACCGGTCGATTGCGGGAGTCGGCACAACGGTAGTGCGAATTTCAAAAGTTCCGTTACTGCACTTCAGGCTGGTCGAGGCGTGTACGGCACGACTGATCTATTTATTTTTGCCGCCACATGCATTTGCCGAGTACAGATAGCATGGACTCCATATTGCCCGGTTTCCCCTCTATTCTCAATACGCCCAGCAACAGCTGGGGCAACGCAGGGCGGCTCCGGTGGTTGCAGAGCGAAAATGGCATGGAGGGAAGATAACGGCGGGCTGGCGCGAGGCGCCAGCCGCGGTCGTTGCGCGGCGGCAGGGCATACAGAGAGAGCCGGCGATGCCCTCAGCTGTTATTCATATGCGAATGCGGGGCCAGCCGGGATTGACGGCAGTGCGTTCGCGGCTCACAGCGCCATCCATCGAATATGAGCGCCAGGTTTCATCGGCGGCGTACTTCAGAACCGACTCCACGCAGGCCACGAGTTCCCGCTTCTCCACGGGTTTGACCAGATAGTAGCGGGCGCCCTGTCGCAATCCCCAAACACGATCGCACGCCATATCTTTTCCGGAGAGGATGATCACAGGAATGTCCGCGGTGCGGGGATCCCTGGAGAGACAGCGGGTCGCCTGAAAGCCATTCATCCTCGGCATCACCACATCCATCAGAATCAGGTCCGGATGCTCTTCGCGGGCCAGTTCGATCGCCGTCTCACCATCCATCGCTGTCAGTACCTGAAAGCCACTCGCCTGCAGGATCTGGCCCAGATAGAACTGCTGAGTCTTGCTGTCGTCAACCACTAGGACTCGCTTCACGATTGGCACCTCGGATTTAGTTGGCGGATAGACCGCACTGCTTGAAGAGTGCTATATAAATACAATGTTAATCA
Source organism: Gammaproteobacteria bacterium (assembly GCA_020445335.1). Lineage (GTDB taxonomy): Bacteria > Pseudomonadota > Gammaproteobacteria > Chromatiales > Chromatiaceae > HKST-UBA178. The sequence continues at coordinate 18,345 of JAGRGU010000127.1, read as the reverse complement.
GCTTGTTACAAGTATTATATTAAGTTTATTGTTATATTTTGGCGATAAGTACCCTATTTGCCTGGATTGACACCCCTGATCCTGCTCACGGCCCAGTCGATTAAAACGGCCAGAGCCGCGTGACAACTCGCCTTGGCGCATACCAGGAGATAGCCGGTCATAGGACCCCGGGGCATGCTTCCGGCACCCCGGGAGTCGCGGCCAGCCGGAGAAAACCGCCAGTGGAAGGCGCCCTGGGGGAACAGGCTTGCGTGCGCCTCGGCGATGCTTGACGCCAATCCGGATTACGCGTTTATATAAATGTTCGATATAAAACGAGTGCAACAAGGATTTGCTGTGCAGGGACGAAGATCGCTGGGAGTTTCATGCGCCGTTGCTACCTGGACAGAGAAAATTGAGCACAACACAAACAGCACAATATCCCGAACAAAAAGAGCTGTTGCAAAGACTCATCGATTCGATTCCCGACCTGATTTTCTACAAGGATCTGCAGGGCTGCTATCTGGGCTGCAACAAGGCATTCGAAGACTTTGTCGGCAGCGGGTACAGCTCCATCGTTGGTAAATCGGATCTGGATCTCTTTCCCAGAGATGTGGCCGTGCTTTTCCGCGAGAGAGACCAGCGTATGCTGGCTGCGGGCAACGCCCTCAAAAACGAAGAGTGGGTGGAGTATCCCGATGGCAGACGGGTGCTGCTGGATACGCGGAGAACGCCCTACTTCTCCACTGACGGCGAACTGCGCGGGTTGATCGGCGTCAGCCGCGACATCACCGAGTCACACGCCAGCCATGAGAAGTTGGCTTACAGCCTGTCGCTACAGCTGGCCACGCTTGAGTCTTCCGCTGACGGCATCCTGGTGGTCAACAACAACGGCAAGTGGCAGAGCTTCAACCGGAAGTTCCTCGAGATGTGGCGTATTCCGGAATCGATCAGCAGTTCCGGGGACGACCAGCTGGCGATCGGTTTCGTCCTGGAACAGCTCAAATACCCGGATGCCTTCGTCAAGCGACTCAAGGAGTTGCAGGCGACGCCGGAGGCCAGCAGTCGGGACGAGGTGCTGTTCAAAGACGGCAGAACCTTCGAGCGCCTCTCCGTCCCTCAGGTTCTCGATGGGAGGACGGTGGGCCGGGTGTGGAGTTTTCGCGACATCGCCGAACGCAAACAGACGGAACTCCTTGTCAACCGGCACTCGCAGATTCTCGAGATGATCGCCAGCGGACAACCGGCGGCTGGCATATACGATGCGATTGCATTGATGTACGAGGCGCGTCATCCGGGAATGCGCTGTTCGCTGTTGGAACTGAAGGATGGCAAGCTGATTCACGGCGGAGCACCCAGTCTGCCGGAGGAGTATTGTGAGGCGGTCAACGGTCTCAAGAACGGACCCAACGTGGGCTCCTGCGGCACCTCCACCTACACCGGTCAAAGGGTATTGGTCGAGGATATCGCAAGCGACCCCAAGTGGGCGGAGATCAAGGCCGCTGCACTTCCTCACGGACTGCGCTGCTGCTGGTCCGAGCCGATCAAGGACAGCAAAGGCAAGGTGATGGGTGCGTTTGGTATGTACTACAACCATACCGCGCTGCCCGATGAAGAGGAGCTGAGCGACCTGGAGTCGGCCGCAAGGCTCGCCGGCATTGTCATGGAGCGCGATCAGCGCGAAATCGCGCTGCGCCAGAGCGAACGCAAGTACAGAACGCTGGTCGAGAATCTGCCGCAACGACTCTTTCTGAAAAACAGAGACTCCGTCTACGTCTCCTGCAACATAAACTTTGCCGCGGACCTTGGGACGACACCCGAACGCATCGCCGGTACCAACGACAACGACCACTTCCCGATCGAAATTGCAGCACGCTTCCGGCAGGACGACCGGCGAATACTGCGGAGCGGCGTTGCCGAGATGCTCGAAGAGCCGACCATCATCGCCGGTGAAGAGCGCATCGTACATACGCACAAGGCGCCTGTGTTCGACGAAAACGGTAATGCCGAAGGCGTATTGGGCATCTATTGGGACGTAACCGAACAGAAGCTGCTGGAAGAGAAATATCTGCAAGCGCAGAAGATGGAGTCGGTCGGAACCCTGGTGGGCGGCGTTGCCCACGAGTTCAATAACACGCTGGCCGGCATTACCGGACGCCTGTTCCTGGCACAGGCGGATGCCGCCGACAATCCCAAGGTACTGCAACACCTGGACGCGATATCCACACAGAGTTTCCGCGCCGCCGAAATGATCCAGCAGCTTCTGGCATTTTCCCGCAAGAGCTCGATCCAACTGAAGTCCTTCGACCTGGCGGAGTTCGTAAAGGAGATCATCGGGCTCCACAAGTTCAGCATCCCCGAGAACATAGGCTTCGAATCGCACCTCACCTCCTCGGAGTTGTCGATTTGCGGTGACAGCACGCAAATCCAGCAGATACTCCAGAACCTGCTGAACAACGCGAGGGACGCGGTACGTGACGAGATCGATCCCCGTATCTCGCTGCGGCTGGAGCGACTCGACGTCGACGACGCCTTTGTCAATTCGCACCCCAGGCTCAAGAGCCGAAGATTCGCGCACATGATCGTGGAGGACAACGGCTGTGGTATTTCGAAGGAGAACAGGAAGAAGATCTTCGATCCTTTCTTCACCACCAAGGCGATAGGCAAAGGCACGGGGCTCGGACTGGCCATGGTGTATGGCGCGGTGCAGACCCACGGCGGCGTGGTCGAAGTCGACTCCGGGCGCGACAATGGGACGCGCATGCATGTCTACCTGCCACTGACCTCATCATCATCCGACAGTCAGGAAACACCTGCCGACAGCCTGGCGCAAGGAAGCGGCGAACATATCCTGTTTGTCGACGATGAGGCCGAACTGCGCATTCTCGGCAGAGAGGTGCTGGAGTCGCTGGGATACTCGGTACTCGAGGCGTCCAACGGCGTCGATGCAATCGATACCTATGTCGAAAATCAGGAGAAGATATCCCTGGTCGTAATGGATGTGGTAATGCCCGAGTTGGGGGGCGTGGAGGCAGCGTTGGCGATCAGGGCGTTGAACCGGACCGCCAAAATCATTTTCTGCACCGGGTATGACGGCAAGTCCGTGATCGATCGTAATGTCACCAATTGGGCGGAGGTCATCAGCAAGCCCTATCGAATCACCGAATTCAGTCAGATCATCCAGAGAACGCTCGCGGATTGACGTGTATGCAATGAACCAACGAGCAGTTTCTCTGCGATCCTCAGAATTTCCCTGCAGTTTGTCACCACCGCGTCACA
>JAGRGU010000127.1:0-14956 GCA_020445335.1 Gammaproteobacteria bacterium | reverse complement strand
GGGTGCCGAAAGTCATCCACCGCGACCGATCCGCACGATGGTAGACCAGGCACTGGCTGATCTCGGTGCCGACTTCAATGCGGTTTACTCAGACTTTGGCAGTGTTCGTGCGTGATTGCAAAGGGGCGCGAACGGTAGCGGGCGACCGACCGGACAGCGCAATACACTGTCGTGGGTCATTGCAGGCGGCAGACCAGGGTGCGGGACAAAACAGGATTTAAAGTATGTCCGCACACATCACTCACGAACATTGTTGTCGGTACGCTGCCGTGACAACTGCAGTACGGCGGCGTTTCTAAGCCGCGAACAGGCCGTTTTTCTATAGTCAGAACAACAGATTATTGATTTTTATAGAGGCTGGCGCGAGTCAAGCTATAGGTGGACAAGTGCGCGCGGATTGAACTTATTGATTTCAAGATAGGTTCCATTCTGAGGTCTTGTTATCAACACCGTATCGCGCGATGTGATTAGAATTTCAACGGCCTGCTAGAAGCAGAGTGGTGGAGCTTGTGGCTTGAGCCGATTTTTCCATGCCGTGAACCGGTGGGGCTATAAGGATATGCATGTAACCTATTACCAGTTTTCAGCCGATCCGTTTCAACTGACTCCCAATCCGAGTTTTGTTTTCGCCCATCGCAGTTACCGCAGGGCGAGGGACTGCATGGTCGACGCATTGGAACGCAGAGACGGGATGGTCACCATTACCGGCGATGCCGGCACCGGAAAGACCATACTGATCGAGGATTTTCTTAAGCGCAACAGAGGACGGAACGTTCTTGTCGGCAAGCTGATCAGCAGTAAGCTGGAAGGCGATGACTTGGTACGCATGGTCGCCTATGCCTTTGGTCTTGAAGTTCGTGATGCCAACAAGGCCGATATGGTTCGCCAGCTGGAGAAACATTTTACGCTTGGCGGGAAAGCACTCCTCATCGTTGACGAAGCCCAGAATCTCTCCTTGGCTGCGCTCGAAGAGCTTCGCATGCTGACCAATATGCATGTCGATTATCGTCCCGTTCTGCAGGTGTTTCTGCTGGGGCAGCGCAATCTGCTTGAGAAACTGGCGCAACCTGAACTGGAGCAGTTGCACCAGAGAATCACCGCGACCTGCACGCTGCAGCCGTTGCAACTGGAGGAGACCCGCGCTTACGTCGAGCAGCGTCTGAAGATTGCCGGCTGGAGTGGAAACCCGGCGATAGCAAACGACATCACGCTTCTGGTGCATCGTTTCAGCAAGGGGCTGCCGCGTCATATCAACAAGGTCTTCACCCGTTTACTGCAGCAGGGAGCGCGTCAGCGGAAGAGCCGGCTCGAAGCGGGCGATTTCGTTTCCACCTTCGCTGACATGCAGGTCGAGGGTCTGTTACCGCTGTTCGGGGAGCAGAAGAACAAGCTGATGATTCGCTCCCGGAGCGTAACAGAGCTGATCGAGAAGGAGGGGATGGTTGCCGACTGGCACATCTACCTGACCGAGGAAGAGCGGGAGTTCATCAGCAAAGGAGCCGCCATAGAACCGGCCACGGCATATGCGCCTGGAAAGCAGGCGCCGGAACCGGGTCGGGTGCCTGCCGTTACGGAGCACTCCAGGGTCGTTCAACAGGAGAGAGACGCGGTGGGAGCTGGTCCATCCAAAGTGCATCCCGCGGGTGGCGGGCGGAAGGATATCGAACCCCGGACCGACGACTCGAATACAGCGCATGCCGACGGGCGCGAGGATGCCCAGGTGCGGCGGCCGGCAAAGCTGTTTGAGAGTGATTTCTCCAACACCCGCCTCCCCAGGCGGCTCGCGATCTCAACCGTGGCGGCCGCAATACTGGTCGTCGCCTTCAACGGCCTGATCAGCTCCGAGCGGTCGGAGCAACCCACCGCGAGCCGGAGTGTCGAGAGTGCGAAATCCCGTCAATCTGCCGTCGCTCCGCAGAAGGGGCAGGAGCGGCAGGCCGACTCACCCCCCGGCGCTGCGGAGGTAAATCCGGTCACGGCTGTCGTTGGATCACAGGCCGATTCGATGAACACTCCAGCTGATGCCGGTGCCGTGGCACCGATGGCGGAGGGCTCTCCTGGCGCGTTGGAATCCACCGGCCCGGTGATCGACTACCTGCTGTCGACGGCGGAGGCGATCATCGACGTCAAGCTGTTGGCAAACGCCGATATGCCGGCTTCGGAGTCCGCCGCATCGGAGACCGCTGCGGAGCAGCCGGAGGGCGAGACCGGTCTTTTGTACTCCTCGCAACCCGGAATCCTGCTGGAGGTCACTGAAGAGGCAGGTCGGCTTGACGCTGAAAGTCAACCGTTTGCCAACCCGGGTGAAGCCGATGCTCCTCCCGTTACCGGGGATGCGGGGGCTGTTGCTGAAGCGGATTTCGCAGCGGACGGGGGCGAGCGTGCGAACGGTGTGGAATCCGGGCCTGCGACTTCGGGGACGATTGCGCTGAAACCGGTGACGGTGGAAGCCCGGGCCGGGATCGGCAAAGGCGATGAGCCAGCTGACCAGCCGACCAGGTTCTCCGGAGAGAGGCGCGGCAGTGGCAACGGTGCGGATGTCGTCTTTACGGTATCACCTGATGCGGCTTCCGCAATCGTAATGGAGGATTCGACGGTAATCGAAGATACCGTCGCCGAAGCTGGGTTGGCAAAGGGCGCGACCGAGGCGGCGCCGGCTGTGTTGCAGCAGACACAGGGGATGACCTGGGGTTTGGCTGCGGCAGATTCGGGAGCTGTTTCTGCCGTTTCCATACCCCGCACGACGACAGTGACGGCGGGTGAAGATACAGTAAGGAAGGGGCTGGCGGAGGACCATGACAAAGCGGTGACTGCCGAAACGGAAGCCGCCCCCCGGACGGAGGGCGAGGCCAGCGTACAGAAAAAAAACATAGCGGCCTGGTTGCAGGAAGCGGACAAGGCGTTTGCCGAGAATCGGCTTACCACTCCGCCCGACAAAAACGCGCTCCACTACTACCGCAAAGTGCTCGCGCTGCAGCCGGACAATAGCGATGCAGAGCGGGGTATCGACAGGATTGGAAAGCGTTACATCGAACTGGCGTCGGCTTCGCTCAAGAAGCAGCAGTTGACCAATGCCAAGCGATTGGTGCGCCGCGGATTACGGATACTTCCGGATGACCGGGGACTGATCAGGCTCGATAAACGCATCGACAGAGAGCTGGCCCTGCGGGAGAGGCAGCGCCTGGCGCAACTGCAGGCGACCGAAGCCAGAGCGCTGTCGCACGCCTCCGAGCAGTTGCTGGAACAGCGCAGAAGAAGCAAGGAGCGCGAACGTGGCCTGTTTTTTGGGTGGGGCGGCTCGCCGGATTCGGAGGGGGCGCGCGACATCTTCGAGGTCTTGGGCGGCAACCGCTGACCGGGTCTCCAAAATGGTATTGCGTGTCTCCCCGGAACCTTCTGCCGGCGAAGCGCGGAACGGGGATTGAGATAAAGTCTGGCCGGCCGCTAATCATCAACATGGACTTACCCTAACCGCGAACCGAACTATGTCTGCATCACTGCAACTCGATGAACTGCTGAACGACTCACTGGAACTTCTGTCGTCACCGGACGTGTACCTCCGCCTGCGCGAGGTGATGCAGTCCGAGAACGCTGGCATGAACGACGTTGCCGAAGTTATCTTGCTGGACCCCGCATTGGCAGCCCGCGTACTGCGCATCGCCAACAGCGCGTTCTACGGCTTCCCCGCAGAAATCGACAAGGTATCGCGCGCGGTCAACATACTGGGTATGCAGAGAATTCACGACCTGGTGCTCGCGGCAAGCGTATCCAGGGCGTTCGACGGGTTGAGCAATGAGCTGCTCGACATCAACACCTTCTGGTACCGAAGCGTGCAGTGTGGATTTCTGGCAAAAACGATCGCCGAAGGCGCCGGGATGCGCGACGCGGAGAGCATGTTCGTGCGGGGATTGCTGCACGACATAGGGCATCTGGTGCTATTCAGCAAGTACCCCGCAGAGTCGCGCGCGGCATTGAGTCACGCAGACAAGGGGCTGCAAGCGCGCCTGACGCAGGAGCAGCAGCAGATCGGCATAGACGCGATTCAGCTTACCGCCGAACTGGTCAAGGCCTGGCAGCTTCCCCCGACGTTTGTCGACTCCTACCGGTACCTGATGGAGCCCGAGTCGGTGACGGAAGAGCTCGCCCGCGAAGTCGCCATTCTGCATATCGCGGCGCAGATCAGCAGCGGAATCGACTCGGATCTGCTGCTCGAAGAGATCGTGGGCTCCATCCGCGCGCCGGTGTGGCAGATTGCCGGACTCCCACCCGAAGTGGGGCTGCCGGCGCTGGACGCCACGGCGATGGAGATGGTGGATGCAATGTATCTGGTGCTGACCGACAGCATTTGACTGCAAATTGCGCCTCGTTCAGCGGCACTCGTGAAGCCCTGCACAGCGTGCGCGGGGCTGCCGGGACGCCAAAAGCGCAGGGGCCCGGCCGGCGTGGATCGTCTGCGGTGTGCGAATGCGACGCCGCACTTGGCGCGGAACACCAGCAACCGTTCGTCGGCGCTTGCAGGCTTCCATACATCAGAGCATACCTTCCACCCCACTATCCTTCGCCTAAAAGCGAGGGGTTTGAAGATCCCCTGTCGGGGACTCAAAATCATACGGTTATTTGGCGAAGAGGGAGGGATCCGAACCCTCCCCGGGGTCAACAGCGCCATAGCCACCTCCACCCGGCGTCTCGATGACGAACAGGTCACCGGCGGCGACATCGACACTCCCCTTGTGCCCCAGTTCGGTGACGCGCCCGTCCCGATGGCGCACGAAGTTGCGCCCGACCCCGCCCGGTCCGCCCCCCGCCAGACCGTAGGGTGGCACGCGACGATGGCCGGCGAGGATATGCGCGCTCATCGGCCGCAGGAATCGCAGTTCGCGCACGCAACCGTCGCCGCCGCGAAAGCGTCCGGCCCCGCCCGAACCGCGACGTATCCCGAAGCTCTCCAGTCGCACCGGAAAGCGCCACTCCAACACCTCAGGATCGGTCAGGCGCGAATTGGTCATATGGGTGTGGACCGCGTCCGTACCCGCACGATCCGGCGTCGCACCGGCGCCACCGCAGATGGTCTCGTAGTACTGGTAGTCGCCATCGCCCCAGATGAAGTTGTTCATCGTCCCCTGCGAACCGGCCGCCACCCCGAGCGCGCCGAGCAGCGTGTCTACGATCACCTGCGAGGTCTCGACATTGCCGGCGACGACCGCCGCCGGGTAGTCGGGATTGATCATGGAGTGGCCGGGAACGATGATATGGAGCGGCTGCAGGCAGCCCTCGTTGAGCGGAATCTCGTCGTCGATCAGGCAACGGAAGACGTAGAGCACCGCCGCCCGGCAGATCGATAGCGGGGCGTTGAAGTTGCCCGCATGCTGGCCGCTGGTGCCGGTGAAGTCGATCACCGCCCGGCGGCCTTCCCGATCCGGCGTGATCCTCACACAGACCCGGCTGCCATCGTCGGTCTCACAACTGAAGCTGCCCGCCTGCAGCACCCCCAGAACCCGGCGCACCATCGCCGCGGCATTACGCTGCACGTGCTGCATATAGGCCGCGACCGCGGCAAAGCCGAAATGGTCGACCATGCGCAGAATCTCCTGCATCCCCTTTTCGCAGGCGGCGAGCTGGGCACGCAGATCGGCCAGATTGGTCTCCACGCTGCGCGCTGGCCAATCACCTCCCTGCAGCAACGCACGGATCTCAGGCTCCAGCAGGTGCCCCCGCTCGACCAGTTTCAGGTTGTCCAGCAGCACCCCTTCCTGCAGCACCGAGGTGGAGTCCGGCGGCATCGAACCCGGAGTGATGCCGCCGATATCGGCATGATGTCCGCGCGCCGCGACGTAGAACGCCGGAGATGGTTCGCCGTCGACGAACACCGGCTTTATCACCGTCACATCGGGCAGATGGGTACCGCCGTTGTAGGGGGCATTGAGGACGAAGGCGTCGCCGGGCGCCATCCGCTGCCGCCACTTCCCGATCACGCGCCTGATGCTCTCCCCCATCGAACCGAGATGCACCGGCATGTGCGGCGCGTTGGCCACCAGGTCGCCCTGTCGGTCGAACAGCGCGCAGGAGAAGTCGAGCCGCTCCTTGATGTTGACCGAAGCCGCGGTCCGCTCCAGCACCACGCCCATCTGCTCGGCGATCGACATGAAGAGGTTGTTGAATATCTCCAGCATCACCGGATCGACGTCGGTCCCCACCGCCACACGCGCCGGCAGCGGTTGCGTTCGCTGCATCAGGATATGACCCTGCGCATGCAGCGTCGCCTGCCAGCCGGGCTCCACCACGATCGTGCCGCTCTCTTCGAGAATCACCGCCGGTCCCGCCAGCGGCTGGTCGACAGACAGTGACGCGCGCTGCCGGAACGGTACCTCGCGCCTGCGCCCGTCGATCCACAGCGGGTGCTGCAACGCCCCCCGGTCCGTCCCCGCGGCAACACCCAGCGAAACGGAGAATCCCTGAACCGCGGCGATCGCCTCCACCCGGACCGCCTCGACGATGATCGATTTGCCCGCATCGACGAACCCGAACTGCCGCCGATGGGCACGCTCGAACCCTTCGCGCAGCGCCGCCAGCGAGGCATGCACGATCTCCAGGCAGCTGTCCGACCCCTGGTACTTGAGCTGCAGGCTGAGGCGTCGCTCGATCCCCGCCGGTGCCACCCCCTGCGCCGCAAGCGCTGCGCACGCCTGGTCGCCGAGCTCGCGCAGCGCCGACTCGATCTGCGGCAGCCGCGCAGCGCTCAGCTCCACTTCGAGGGCGCGCTCGCGCAGCAGCCGCTGCTGCGCCATGCCCATACCGAAGGCGGACAACACCCCGGCGAACGGATGCAGATAGATGCGCCGCATCCCCAGCGCATCCGCCACCCGGCAGGCGTGCTGCCCGCCGGCACCGCCGAAGCAGCAGAGGGTATAGTCCGAGACATCGTAGCCGCGCTGCACCGAGACGCGCTTGATCGCGTTGGCCATGTTCTCGACCGCGATCGAGAGGAAGCCTTCGGCGACCGCCTCCGGTCGCGGGCGGCTGCCGGTCGCGGCGCCGATCTCGTCGGCCAGCGCCGCGAAACGCCGCTTCACCGTCGACAGATCGAGCGGCTGATCGCCGTTGTCGCCGAACACGCTGGGGAAATGGTCCGGCTGGATGCGCCCCAGCAGCAGATTGCAGTCGGTGACCGTCAGCGGACCGCCGTTGCGGTAACAGGCGGGCCCCGGCTCGGCACCGGCCGATTCCGGGCCGACCCGGTAGCGGGCACCGTCGAAACGGATGATCGATCCGCCGCCGGCGGCCACCGTATGGATCCGCATCATCGGCGCACGCAGCCGCACGCCGGCCACTTCGGTATCGAACGAGCGTTCGTACTCGCCGGCGAAGTGGCTCACGTCGGTCGAAGTGCCGCCCATGTCGAAGCCGATCAGCCGCTCGAATCCCGCGGCCCGCGCGGTGCTGACCATCGCCACCACGCCCCCCGCCGGACCGGAGAGAATGGCATCCTTGCCCTGAAAACTGTGCGCATCGGTGAGACCGCCGCTCGACTGCATGAAGAGCAGTCGACCACCCTGCTCCGCCAGCCCTCGCAGCTCGGCGTCGACGCGCGCGACGTAGCGTCGCAGGATCGGCGTCAGATAGGCGTCGACCACCGTGGTGTCGCCGCGACTGACCAGTTTCATCAACGGACTGACCCGGTGGCTGACGGAGATCTGCGAAAAGCCGGCCTCACCTGCGAGCTCGGCCAGGCGCTGCTCGTGCATCGGGTAGCGGTAGCCGTGCATGCAGAGGATCGCCACCGAACGCAACCCCTGCGCGTAGGCGCGCGCCAGACCCGCGCGTGCCAGCGGCTCGTTCAGCGCCGTCACCAGCGCGCCGTCTGCGCCAATCCGCTCCTCGACCTCGAGCACCTCGGCGTAGAGCATCTGCGGCAGTTCGATCGCCAGCTTGAAGAGCTGCGGACGGTTCTGGTAGCCGATGCGCAACGCGTCGCCGAAGCCCCGCGTGATCACCAGCAGTGTCGGCTCTCCGCGCCGCTCCAGCAGTGCGTTGGTCGCCACCGTGGTCCCCATCCTGACCGCTTCGATGCGCGCCACCGGCAGCGGCGCGGATGGCGCCAGGCCGAGAATGTCGCGGATCCCCTGCATCGCCGCATCCCGGTAGCGGCGGGGGTTCTCCGACAACAGCTTGCAGCTGCGCAGCCCGCCGTCGGGCGCGCGCGCCACCACGTCGGTGAAAGTACCGCCGCGATCGATCCAGAACTGCCATCTGCCGGTTGCCACCGCACCGATCCCCCCGCCTTCCGGCGCTGTGCGCGTACTCTTTACGCCCTCGTCTTCCGCCACAATCCCCTCCCCGCTGCGACTGCTCATGCACGGCGAATCCTGGTAGAATCGCGGCGGTCGCAATACCCCCACCCGGGACGGCAGCAGGCTGCAACAGGATCGCCTATGACTCTCCATGTTACCGAACACCCGCTGATACAACACAAACTCGGGCTGATGCGCAAGCGTGATGTCAGTACCCGCGCGTTCCGCCAGCTCGCCAGCGAGGTGAGCATGCTGCTGACCTACGAGGCGACCAAGGATCTGAACACCGAACGCACCACGATTCAGGGTTGGGCGGGACCGGTCGAGGTCAGTCAGGTAAAAGGCAAGAAGGTCACCATCGTGCCGATTCTGCGCGCCGGCCTGGGCATGCTGGACGGTGTCATGGAGCTGATACCGAGCGCGCGCATCAGCGTGGTGGGGCTCTACCGTGACGAGGAGACGCTGCAGCCGGTCCCCTACTTCGAAAAACTGGTGCTCGATATCGAGCATCGGACCGCGCTCATCGTCGACCCGATGCTGGCTACCGGCGGCACCTTCAACGCCACCGTCGACATGGTCAAGCGGGCCGGCTGCCGGCATATCAAAGGGCTTTTTCTGGTCGCGGCGCCCGAAGGGGTCGCCGCGGTCGAGGCGAGCCATCCGGAGGTCGACCTCTACGTCGCCGCGGTGGATGAACGACTCAACGAACAGGGCTACATCATTCCCGGTCTCGGCGACGCAGGCGACAAGCTCTTCGGCACCAAGTAGCGGCCAGCGGCGGCCCACCACGGACATGCCGGCAACCAATTTCATAACAAAGCGAATCAAGCCATGATTGAGAACCAAACCGACTCACCGCTGCGTACTGCCGTGCTCGGCGCCCAGATGCTGTTCGTAGCCTTCGGCGCGCTGGTGCTGGTGCCGATTCTGACCGGACTGGATCCCAACGTCGCGCTCTTCACCGCCGGCCTGGGTACGCTGATCTTCCAGCTCGTGACCGGCCGCCAGGTGCCGATATTTCTCGCCTCCTCGTTCGCCTTCATCGCACCGATCATCTACGGGGTGCAGAACTGGGGCATTGCGGCGACGCTGGCCGGGCTGCTCGCCGCCGGCGTGCTCTACATGGTACTGAGCGCATTGGTCTACTGGCGCGGAACCGGATTCGTACACCGCTTCCTGCCACCGATCGTGGTCGGTCCGGTGATCATGGTGATCGGCCTGAGCCTGGCACCGGTCGGGATCAACCTGGCACTGGGCAAGAGCGGCGACGGCAGCGTCGAGCTGGTGGCGGGCAACAGCGCGCTGATCGTTTCGATGCTGACATTGGCGGCCACCGTGAGCGCCGCCGCGCTGGGCAGGGGAATGCTGCGGCTGATTCCGATCCTGGTCGGTATTCTGGTCGGCTACCTGCTCTCGCTGGCGCTGGGCATAGTCAATTTCGACGCCGTCGGTCAGGCGGCCTGGTTCGCCGTTCCCAACTTCACCACACCGGAGTGGAATCTGCAGGCGATCCTCTTCATGCTGCCGATCGCCATCGCACCGGCGATCGAACATATCGGCGATATAGCCGCGATCGGCGCGGTGACCAACAAGGACTACTTCGAAAAGCCCGGCCTGCACCGGACCCTGCTGGGCGACGGACTCGCCACTTCGGGCGCCGCGCTGTTCGGCGGACCGCCCAACACCACCTACTCGGAAGTGACCGGCGCGGTCGCGCTGACGCGTGCCTTCAACCCGGTGATCATGACCTGGGCCGCCGCTTTCGCCATCCTGCTGTCGTTCTCCGGCAAGCTCGGCGCGCTGTTGCAGACGGTTCCGACGCCGGTCATGGGCGGCATCCTGACGCTGATGTTCGGCGCCATCGCCGCGGTCGGCATGAATACGCTGGTGCGCAACTCGCAGGATCTTTCGGAACCACGCAATCTGGTGATCATCGCGCTGGTACTGGTGTTCGGTGTCGGCGGCATGCAGTTCGACATCGGCGAGTTCACCCTCAAGGGGATCGGACTCGCCGCCATCACCGCCATCCTGCTCAACATTCTGCTGCCGCAAAGCGCATCCTCCAGGCAGCGGGATTAGAGCGGTCGCCGCAACCCGTACGGTTCGGGCGTCAGGATTTCTTACAGCCGGGCCTCCGGATCTGCCTGCGAAAGCGGCAAACTGTCTGTTTTTTTATGGTTTTTTATCGTGGCTGGTTTCTTGCATAAATCCGCACAGAAGAAGGTTTTCCCGCTAAACGGGTGGATTTATGTTGCTGAAATCCAGATATTTTCCGACCTTGATCGCGCTGCTGTCGGTGCTCCTGAGCAGCACGGCGGTGGGCAGTGACAACGACTACCGCCGCCTGCCGCTGTCGCAGATTCAGAAGCTCGCGCAACAGGGCGACCTGAAAGCGCAGCTGGAGTGGGCCACCGCGCTGGAGCACGGCGAAGGGATCAAGCGCGATATCGACTCCGCGATCGTCTGGTACTGCCGTGCAGCCGGTCGCGGCTCCAGCGACGCCCAGCGCAGTCTCGGTTGGATCTACGCCAACGGTCGGCACGGCATCCGCAAGGACGACGTCGCCGCCGCCTATTGGCTCGACCGCGCGGCCAGCAACGGCGACGACTATGCCGCCAGACTGGTCAAGCGTATCGTCGTCGACGTGGTCGCCCCGAAACAGACCGGCTGCACTCATGTCGCCAAGGCGCCCTGGTTGAAGCAGCGCTGCAGCAGCAGCGGCTGCCGCAAGATCGTCGCCCTGGTGGAGCGGCTGTCGTTCGACTTCCAGCTCGATGCGGATCTGGTGCTGGCAGTGATTTCGGCCGAATCCGGTTTCGATCCCCGCGCCGAATCCAACAGCGGCGCACAAGGGTTGATGCAGTTGATTCCCGCCACCGCGGAGCGATTCGGGGTACGCAACAGCTGGAACAAGGAGCAGAACCTGCGCGGCGGAATGGCCTATCTGCGCTGGCTGCTGGCCTACTTCGAGGGCAATGTCGAGCACGCGCTGGCCGGCTACAACGCCGGTGAACAGAGGGTCAAGCAATACAGGGGGGTTCCACCCTACGCCGAGACCCAAGCTTATGTGCAGCGTATCATCGCCGATTACGGCAAGCGCTTTCACCGCTTCGACAAACGCTGGCTGAAACGCTCCAGCCCCGGCGGCGGCAGAGTTGCACAGCAGCTGGCTTCAGCCGGCCCGCGTCTGGATGGCTGAAACCCTGCCCCTCGCAGGCAGGGGAGCACAGGCCGCATTGCTGGCTGCGCTGCTGCTCCAGTCCCTGCCGGCGCCGCCCGCGCAGGAGGCGTCACGCCACGATCATCTCCGCATCAGGTCGCTGTTGCTGTTTAAACCGCAGTGCGATCGGGCCATCGCCGGATACGCCGAGAGGATCGCGCCCCACTTCCTCCGCTGGCGCCAACGACACCGAGCGACGATCGCAGGCATCGAGGATAGTGCCGGCTTCGCCGATGCGGTGGAGCGCGCGGTCGCCTACAGCGAACGGATGAGCCCGCGTGCCAGAACGGGCCTGACCAAAGATTGCGAAAAGATCCTGCAAACGCTGACGCTGCAGCAGTAGGGTCGGGAGCGAGCGGGAGGAATTTACCGCAGGGCATTGCGCCCTGTCTCAAGCCGGCAGACGCTCCGCCGCGTCGCCCCGATCAGCGGCCCGGATCGCAGAGATCAGCCGAAGCGCAGCCGCCGTCCAACTTGCCGGCGCTCAGGCCGCGATGCGTTGCAGCAGCTTGGCCAGGTGCTGGACGATCTTCTTGTTGCTCGCGGCGATCGCCCGCTGCTCCTCCAGAATCTCGTGCATGGTGTCCATCGTGGTCAGCGGATTGGCCAGCACCACCCTGAAGACGGTAATCAACTGGCCACCATAGCGTTTCGGCTCGAGCCGGGTTCGGGAGACGAAGGTACGGCCGGCGGCACGCTGCAGTTTTTGTATACGTCGGGTGATCTTGTTCAGCGCTTTGTTGATCGACTCGCGCTCCTTGGACGATGCGTTGCGCAGTCGCCGCTGCAACTCCGGCGGAACATACCGATAGGTAAGCAGGTTCAGCTCGGGGCGTGTGATCAGCTCGAAATCGGCATCGGCCTCGATCAGCTCGGCGAACTCGCACGCTTTTTCGATGCCCTGATCGATCAGCAGCTCGTACCCCTTGCGACCGATGATCTGCAGCGCGGAGTGCACCAGCATCGCGATACCGGGGCGCGACCCCTCCAGCGTATGCGAGCCCAGGTCCTTGGAACCCCGCCGCAGAATATACTCTGCGTGGTGCTCGATGCTGGAGAGCGAAGTGGGATTCTTGAACAGCACCATTCCGGCGCCCATCGGGACGTAAAGCTGTTTGTGCGCATCGATGGTGACCGAATCCGCCAGCGAGACTCCGTCGAGCAGTCGGCCGTAGCGCTCCGAGAAGAGCGTCGGCCCGCCCCAGGCCGCATCGACATGAAAATGGCACTGGTACTCCTGGGCCAGTTCGGAGATATCGGCCAGCGGGTCGACGTTGCCCGTTTCGGTCGTTCCGGCGATGCCTACCAGGCTGAGGATGCGCACGCCCTGCTGATTCAACCGGCGGCAACTGTCGCGCAGCTTGCGCATATCGATGCGGTTGTTGCTATCGGTATCGATCGCGATCAACGACTGCCGCCCGATGCCAAGCACATCGGCGGCCTTGCCGAAAGAGTAGTGACCACGGCGGGAGATGAGCACCGCGACATCTCTGCAGTCGTAGAAGCGCAACGCCCGGTGCATCCCCTCCTGGGCGACACCGGCAAACCCCTTGGTCGCCGGAAAGAGATTGTTGCGCGCCGCCCACAGGGCGGTGATGTTGGCCACGGTGCCGCCGGAGCAGAACGCGCCCAGCGCGGCATCGCGGTTGTGCATCCATTTGCCGTAATAGCCGGTATCGCGCTGATAGACCAGGTGGTGAAGCATGCCCAGTACCTGTCGCTCCAGCGGTGTGAAAGCCTTGGAGGTCTCGATCTTGACCAGGTTCTGGTTGAGCGCGGTCATGATCCGCGAGAGCGGCAGCATGAAACTTGGCAGCGCGGAGGTCATGTGGCCGACGAAGCCTGGCGCGGCGGTATTGACCGACTGGGCCACCAGCGTATCCATCAGAAAATGGGTGTAGTCGGAGACGAAGGTCGGCTGCTCGGGAATCTCGGGGTTGGAAAACTCCTTCTCGATCTTCGCCAGGTCCTGCTCGTGGGCGACGATATGCTGCCGCAGGAAGCCGGTCAGGTTCTGCGATATCTCCCGATCGATCTTCCCCAGCGTGGAGTACGGCGTCTCCGGGACCGTAAAAATGCGGTAGAGATTGTCAAGATTGGCAATTGCACCGCTCTTGTGATCCTCTATACCGCCATTCGTAGTATCTCTCTTCACACCCGACCATTCCGCTTGAAGTCATCTGCATTGCGCGCTTTCTGACCCGGGCAGTTGCCGACTCCACCACCGACCGGTCAATGTCGGCTACCACCTCAATGCAGACAACTATCTGTTAATTGGTTATTTATTCGATATTTTCGGGTTCCGTTCCGGACTCACAGTGCTGCTGTCCACCTCGATAGGCATTCTAACGCAGTTGCAGCATTTTCGTCAGCGAATAACGAACATCCAACCAGGATGCATCACACTCCGTCACTTTTCCGCGTCCGGTGTGCGCACGGTTGCGTCCCTGCCGGAGTCCGCCTGCACCACCTCATCCTCCGGCCTGCCGAACCGGTGTCCTGTGTAGGTGAGGATCAACACCGCCAGTCCGAGTATCGCGATCGCCCCGGTGATACTAAGCAGCAGATAGAGGTGGAAACTCTCCGAAACCTGCTGCACGTCGATCACCAGGTGTCTCGAGAGCGCGGTGATGGCGATATAGATCAGAAACTGCACCGGCAGACGGTGGGTCTTGAAGTAGATACCCACCATGGCGCCCAGTTCGAGATAGATAAACAGCAGCAGTATGTCCTTCAGCGCGGCATGGCCCTTCTGCATGATGAAGACATACTCGACGATAGCGGACCAGACGATCGTTGCGCCGATGATGAACAGTGCAAGGTAGTGGAAGGCATCCACCATATGGTCGCCAATCGCCTGCACCCGCTGCTTGAACTTCTGTTCTGCCATCACGCTACCCCTCTCCGTCCGGTTCCGTTGCCGTGCAATCCAAGATTGACCCGGGCACCCCTCTCCTGACATTTATCAGAACCGCATAATGGCGGTATGAAAGTTGGAAAGTTGAGGTCAGCCCACGATTCCGGCAGGCGACCAATCTACCCTCCCCCACGATGAAAACAGAGGTCGAAACGCTCCAGAAAGCGGGCACGTATCGCCTCATCGAGGCCGGCAAAAGAGAAATCCACCCGCGTCACCGGCAACGAAAGCGAGGCAATTCTACGTTCGCGCGACTGATGCAGACGGAAGATGATCTCCCCCTGTGGATGATCGACGGTGACAACCCGCCCTTCGATACGATAGGCCAATGGTGCGACTGCCGCCGGAAGCGTGCGCAGAAATTCGCGCTCCGTCAGCCCCATATCGCGGGAGAACTTTTCAGGTACGGCTTCTGTCATCGGGCGCGATCATTTCAGGGCCTTTCAGCACTCTCCGGTTCTCTCTTCTGAGACCTCCATGTCGTGCCGATCCGGCCCGGCATTCGGCAACTGCTCCTGCGTTGCTCTACCT
>JAGRGU010000126.1:18635-19699 GCA_020445335.1 Gammaproteobacteria bacterium | reverse complement strand
GCTCCTGCTCCATGAAGTCGGTGGTTGCCTGGCCGTCGTGAACCTCACCCGTTTTGTGGATCTTGCCGGTGAGCTTGAGAATTCGCTCGGTGGTTGTGGTCTTGCCTGCATCCACATGGGCGAAGATTCCGATATTTCTGTAACGGGAAAGGTCTGTCATTTCTCTGTCCTGGTGATCCCGGCAAACAGAGTGCCGGTAATTGAGATCTAACCGGGTGTGCCAACGCCCCGGATTTTGCTGGCGCAGACCATACCAGCAAAGAATCTGGTGTCAATATATATATGCGGGAGAATTGCAAAAACAGCTGAATTTGATCCCTTATTCAGCCGGTGTCAACAGGAAAAACCCAGATTGGCAAGAATAGTTTTCTGGATACATTCACTGCAATCCATGCAATACAAAAACGAAGCCCTACTTCAAAACATCACAAATAGGTTTTCATTATTATGATAACTACATAATTAATATATTAATTATGCCTACTATCCCAAAACTCGATTATACTACTCAACTGCAATACATCCGGCAAATAGCAACAGTGTTGCAACTCTAGCCGTGCTTACGTTTCAACTCGGAGAGAAAACCCACGGCTGCGGCTTCGACCATATCCAGAACTTTTTCGAACCCGGTTTCGCCTCCGTAGTAGGGATCCGGTACTTCGCGGGTACGGAACTCCGGCGCATAGTCCATCAGCAGATGGATCTTCTCCTCCTGGCCGGGTGGGCAGATCTTCAGCAGTCCGTGGAAATTGTCCTGATCCATCGCCAGGATGTAGTCGAAAACGCCAAAATCCTCCCTGACCGCCTGACGGGCGCGCTGTCCACTGAGATCTATGCCGCGTCGCATCGCGCTCTCCCGCGCTCTGCGATCCGGACTCTGCCCGACGTGGTAGGCATGAGTACCGGCCGAGTCCACCTCGATCAGGTGCTGCAACCCCTCCTCTGCCAGCAGACGTTCGAAAACGCCGTGTGCGGTTGGCGAGCGGCAGATGTTTCCCATGCATACGAAGAGTACTTTTACTTTACTATTCAACATTCTAATTAACTATATCAAGGTCATACGA
>JAGRGU010000126.1:0-18596 GCA_020445335.1 Gammaproteobacteria bacterium | reverse complement strand
GTGGTCACCACATCAAATCATCCGGAACCTGATGGTCGGGATAGTCGTGCGCTTCGCTACTGCGCTCCTGCTGTTGCGGCGCATTGTGCAGGAGAATGCAGCCTGGATCGCGCTGCCGCACCTTGTCGAGGTGTTGTGAAGGTAGCAACCGGAAACGCCCATCGACCCTGACGATGGCGAGCTTGCCGTTGCCGATGGCCATTTTCGACTGTTGCGAGACATAGATTTTCTTCACCTTGCCATCGACGACGAAGTTGAAGCCGATCTCCGCCTCCTTGTCTTCGGCCACGCCGTGTGTCGCCACCAACTGACGGATCTGCGCCGTGATCGCCCGCTGTGCCCGCTGCTGCTCCCGGCGCAGATTGAGTGCCTTGTCCCGGGCCGCGGCGTCTTTTTCCTGCTGTTTGGAAGAGTCATTCGCAACGCGTTCGGGCTGGCCGGATTTACGCTTCTGGCGCTGCTGCTTGTTCTGCTCCGATTTCAGCTTGTTGGCTTTCTTGCGGTCGATCAATCCAGCGCCGATCAGTTGATCCTGAAGTGAATTACCCATGCCCCTTCGCTCCCATCTCCCGTTGCGCGCGCTTCAGATCCTCAATCGTATCGACACCATGTCCCGGCAACCGTTCGGCAAGGCTGACATGGATGCGTTCGCCATGCCAGAGCACCCGCAGCTGCTCCAGTGACTCGGCCTGTTCCAGTGGCGAGGGATCCCAGTCGACGTAACGCTGCAGGAAGCCGACCCTGTAAGCGTAGAGCCCGATATGCCGGAGAAATGCGGTATGCTCCGGCAGCCGTTCAAGCTGATGCAGAAACTCATCCCGATGCCAGGGGATGGGCGCGCGGCTGAAGTAGAGCGCGTAGCCCGCCGCATCCGTCACCACCTTGACCAGATGCGGATCGAAAAGTTGTGACCGGGTTTCAATCGCCGCCGCCAGTGTCGTGACGCTGGCATCCGGGTGCCGCAGCATATCGGCGGCCACCTGATCGATCAGCCCTGCCGGCATACCCGGCTCGTCCCCCTGCAGATTCACGACCACGCTATCGTCGGACCAGCCGTATCGTCTTGCGACTTCGGCGATACGCTCGCTGCCGCTGCGGTGTTCGGGCGCTGTCAGACAGACCTCCGCCGAGAACGATGACGCGGCATCGGCGATGCGTTGATCGTCGGTTGCGATCACCACCTGTTCGGCACCGCTCTCCAGTGCCCGCTGGTGGACATGCTCGATCATCGGCCTGCCGGCGATCTCCATCAAGGGCTTGCCCGGCAGGCGTGCCGAGCCGTAGCGCGCGGGGATGACAACCTTGAACGCCATCAGCCGCTTACCGCTGCAGGGCTCATCGCTCGATCTCCTCGTCCGCCGGCAGTTGGCGTGCCTCCTCCTCCAGCATGACGGGAATACCATCAATGATTGGATAGGCGAGCCGGTCCACCGGGCAGATCAACTCCCCTGCCTGTTTCTGATGCACCAGCCGACCTTTGCAGAGCGGGCAGACCAGAATATCCAGCAATTGCTTATCCATTGACGACCTCTTGCAATAGTTGTGTCAGACGGCCGCTGAAATCGGCCTCGAAATCGGCATCCACCTTGAGATACCAGTGGCATAGTTTGGCGAAACGGGTGCATTTTACTGCATCCTTCTCGGTCATGAGCACCGGGTACTCATCGTTGAACTGGATCTCCCGGTAGTTGAAATCGTGGTGATCCGGAAAGGGGTGCTCACGCACATCCAGCCCTAGCTGCCGCAGAGTGGCGAAAAACCGCGCCGGATTACCGATGCCCGCGACCGCGTGTACCGGACCACCGATAAAGTCTTCCAACGACCTGCTGAGCGCGCTGTCCTGCAGATTGACCGCGGTGACGGCCGACAGCCGCATCGGAAACTCTCCGCTCACCGCCTCGCCGTTGGCCACGACCATATCGACGCTGCGCAGTCGCGAGAGCGGTTCGCGAAGCGGGCCTGCCGGCAGGCAGAGTTCATTGCCAAACCGCCGCTCGCCGTCGACCACCGCGATCTCCAGATCCCGCCGCAACGCATAGTGCTGCAGGCCGTCATCGGTGACGATGATATCGCAATCGTCGCGCTCCAGGAGCTGGCGCACGGCTGCCGGTCGGTCCGGACCCACGCAGACCGGGCAGAGGGTACGGCGCGCGAGCAGTACCGGCTCGTCGCCGGCCACGCGGGGGTCGCTCGAGGCATCGACGCTCAAAGGCCATTGGCTTGAACTGCCGCGATAGCCGCGCGCGACGATGCCTGGGCGATAACCCAGATTCGACAGGTGTCCAACCAGCCACACCACGAGCGGTGTCTTGCCGGTTCCACCGACGGTGATATTGCCGACGACCACCACCGGAACCGGTGCGCGATAACTGCGCAGAAGGCCGAAACGATAGAGTGACCTGCGTATCCATACGAGCAGACAGAAGAGCCAGGAGAGCGGCATCAAGAGCCTTACCCGAAGGCCCCTCGCCTCCCAATCCTTTTCGATCGACATGCGCTGTTCAGTTCTGTTCGGGAGGAATCTTCGCCGCGAAAGTCATCTGCGTCAGTCCCAGTTGACTGGCCACGTCCATGACGATCATCACCGCCTGGTGGGTGGCCTGGGCATCCGCAGTGATGATGACCGGCAGATCGCGTCGCTCCCCGGCAGCCTTCTCGATCGCCCGGCGTAGCGTCTCGGGCTCACGATTGAGCACCTCCTCCTGGTCGACGTAGTAGTGCCCCTTGGCATCGACGATGATATCCAGCACACGCCGTTCGTTCTGCTGTTCATCCTTGGTGGTGGCCTCGGGCAAATTGACCCTGATGCGCGACTCCTTGTCGAAGGTGGTCGAGACCATGAAGAAGATCAGCAGCAGGAAGACCACATCAATCAGCGGCGTCAGGTTGAGTTCTATGCCGGCCTTCTTGTCGGGTTGCAGATTCACCCGCTGCTACCCCGCGTCCCGGGCCCGTTCGCCCTGCATCACTTCGATGATCTTCAGCGCCTCCTCCTCCATCCGCACCACAAGCAGTGCCACGCGGCCGCTCAAATAGCGGTGGAACATCAGGCTCGGAATCGCCACGCTGAGACCGGCGGCGGTGGTAATCAGCGCTTCAGAGATACCGCCAGCCAGTACTGTGGGATTGCCGACACCGGCAACGGTGATGGCGGAGAATACCTTGATCATGCCGATAACGGTGCCCAGCAATCCCAGCAACGGCGTGATCGAGGCGACGGTTCCGAGCGTATTCAGATAGCGTTCCAGTTCATGCACAACCTGACGGCCGATATCCTCGATCGCCTCTTTCATGACGTCACGCGAGTAGTTGCGATTGACCAGCCCAGCGGCAACGATCCGGCCCAGCGGAGAGCTGTCTCTGATGGTGGTGATCTGGCTGTTGTTCAACTGATTCTGGCGGTGCATCTTCCAGACCCTGGCGACCAGATCCTCCGGCACCACCCGTTTCGTGCGCAGCATCCACAGCCGTTCGATGACGATCGCCATCGCGATCACCGAACAGGCGATGATCGGCACCATCAGCCAGCCACCGGCTTTAACCAGTTCAAACACCGTGATCGCTCCTCAAGGTTGCTACCGGCCTCCCGTTGGCCGGCAAATATACCCCGCTATCATACTGCATTAGTGCCCCGTCCTCTAACCCGGAGCACCGCTCAGGGCGGTGGGTAGTTCCAATAGCGTCGCCCCTGTTGGCGATGGCGAATCGGTCCTGCGACTCCAACCTTCGGCAGTACCCTGAGCCGGATCGCACCGCTCTCGGCGGTGGTGGCAAGCTGCGCTCCGGAGGACAGCCAGCGCTCCACCACCGCGGCTCTGGGAAAACCATAACGATTCAAGTAACCGCTTGAGACCAGTGCGAAGTCGGCAGCCACCGCGTCGACGAACGGCCGGGTCGACGATGTGGCGCTGCCGTGGTGGGGTACGGTGACGATATCTGCCCTCAACCGTTCCCTGCAGCAGTCGATCAACCTGCGCTCGGCGGGTGATTCGATGTCACCGGTGATAAGCAGGCTGCCTGCTGCGCTTTCGATCCGCAGTACGCAGGAGGCGTCGTTACCGCGCCAGCGCGCGGACTCTTCATCCGGATGCAGCAGCGAGAAATCGACGCCATCCCAGCGCCATTTGTCGCCGGCGCGACATCGACTGCTGGAGTGCGCCAGCAACCGCCCGGGTTCGCCGCTGACGATGCTGACTGCAGGGATCTGCGCCAGCAGTCCGGCAACACCGCCACTGTGATCGGCGTCGCCATTGCTGACCACCAGCCGATCGATGCGTTCGATAGCAAGCTCCTTGAGATAAGGCGCGACGATTCCCGTGCCGGCGTCGAACTCAGGGGAGTATTTCGGGCCGCCATCATAAACCAGAGTATGGTTGGCGGTGCGCACGGCGACTGCCATGCCCTGCCCGACGTCGAACATGGTGACGAAGAAACCGCCATGGGGCGGCGTTGGCACGCTGCCCGGAACCAGCAGAAACGGCAGTGGCAGAATCAAACCCAGCCAGCGTCCGGGCAGACCACGCGGCAGCAGCAGAAGCAGCACACCAGCCGTCAGTGCCAGCCAGTGCAAGGCGGAACGCGCGCCGGGAAGCGGCAGCTGCCACGGGTTCTCGGCTGCCAGTTCCATCAGTCGCAGACTCCATTCGATCAACCAGCCGCAGACGAGAATCAGCCAGGCGCCGAACCCCGCCGAGAGCAGCGACACCGCAACCGCGATCAGCGACAGCGGGATGATCAGCAGCGAGAAGAGCGGCACGGCAATCAGGTTGACCAACGGCGCTACGGCGGGGAGATGTTGCTGCCAGAACAGAATCAATGGCGCCAATCCAATGGAGATCAGCCACTGGATCCGAATCAGATCTGCGACTCGCGAAGATCTCCCGGTCCGATTTTGCAGCGCGGCTACTATCACGCCAACCGCCGCGAATGAGAGCCAGAACCCAGGCGTGAGCGGCGCAATGGGATCGATCATTACAACCAGGATCAGCGCCAACGCGAGACCGTGCAGCGGCCGCACGCCGGCCCGTAACAGCAGCCCGCCCATCACCACCAGCAACATCAGCAGCGCGCGTTGGGTGGGAATCGGAAAGCCCGCCAGTGCCGCATAGCAGAAGGCGCCGACGATGGCGCCGCAGGCCGACGCCTGTTGTGCCGGGAAGCGCAGGCACAGACGAGGGGACCGGCGCCACAGGCTGCCGGTCAGCCAGAAGATCACACCGCCTGCGATGCCGATGTGCAGCCCGGAGATGGCGATCAGGTGACTGGTTCCGCTACTTCTGAAAAGCGCCCAGTCGGCATCGGAGAAGCCGCTGCGATCGCCGATCGTCAAAGCGCGCAGCACCGCACCCGCGCGCCGGTTGCCGAGCCGACCGGCGATCTGCGACCGAATCCTCTCGCGCAGCCGATGTAGCGCGGTTGTCCGGAATCGAGCCTCATCCTGCCGATTGGACGGGGCGTCGCGCACGTATCCCTTGGCGGCGATACCCACGCTGAAGAGCCACCCCTCATAGTCGAACGCAGCGGGATTCATCAAGCCGCGTGGAGTTTTCAGTCGCAGCTGCAGATTCCAGTACTGCCCGGGTGCCAGGGACAAGGTGCGATCGTACCAGCTCAGGCGCACCAGCATCGGTACCGGGAAATTCGGATGATCGGTGACCTGCTCGATCAGAAACCGAAAACTTTGGCTTGACTCGCCGTATTGCGGGCTATCGACAATGCGTCCACCGACCTCGATCTGCTGTTGCTCGAAGGCAACCGGCAACCGTTGCTGGAGGGAGAGTTGCGCATCGGCTGCAGCCCACAGGAAGCCTGCCAGAATCACCAGCGGAATGCGCAGCAGCCGCAGGCGCCAGGCGGCAACCGCCATCACCGGCAGCAGCGCGAACGACTGCACCGGCGGCAGCTCCGTCTGCCACTGCAGCAGCACGGCTCCCAACAGAAACGCGAGCGAATAGTGCAACTTGACCCTTCCCTGGGTATCTCTGCATCGACTCCCCTGACGCTCAGTAAATTATTTGGCGGGTAACAGGGGTTAGGGTTTTAGATCCTATCATTATTCAGTCGCGGTCATCAGCCACTATGGCCAAAACCGGATCGCCATGCTTCAATAAACTATTTATAAACCTGCCCCAATGCCACGCGCGGAGTGTCAGTGCCGAGACATCTGATAAAGCGATTCGCACCTGATCACGAGTCGATCCGCAATCACAAGCATCTGCGGATGTTCGGGGATTTTCTGCACGACCCCAACCTGTGGCATCTGAACCGGCGTTCGGTATCCGGCGCATTCGCGGTCGGGCTCTTCTGGGCCTTTATTCCGGTACCGCTGCAGATGGTGCTGGCGGCGGCGACGGCGATACCGGCACGTGTCAATCTGCCGATTTCGGTGGCGCTGGTCTGGATAACCAATCCGATCACCATGCCGCCCATATTTTATTTCAACTACCTTGTCGGCATCTTGCTGCTGGGCACCCCTGCGCATGGAAAATCCTTCGAGTGGACCCTTGAATCGATCGCCGAAGAGATGTCGATGATCTGGCAACCGCTCTATCTGGGAAGTTTCGTCTGCGCCCTGGTCGCCGCGGTGGTCGGATATTGCATCGTGCGCGGCCTCTGGCGCCTGCACGTCATCCGCTATATCCAACGGCGGCGGCAGCAGCGACGCGATTCAGCGCAGCGGCTGTGACTGCTCAAGAAGCACGCCGTCGTTGAGCAGCAACACCCGGTCCATGCGCTCGGCCAGCGTCATGTCGTGCGTCACCACCAGCAGGCTGGTGCCGGAATCCTGGTTGAGCTCCAGCATCAACCCGTAGACCAGATCGGCTGTTTTACGATCGAGATTCCCCGTCGGTTCATCGGCCAGCACGCAGCGTGGCCGGTTCACCAGCGCCCGCGCGATCGCCGCGCGCTGCCGCTCGCCGCCGGAGAGCTCTCCCGGCTTATGCGTCAGGCGCTGCTCCAGTCCGACCCGTGTCAGCATCTCGCTGGCCCGGGCGCGTGCAGCTTCGACCGCTATCCCGCCAATCAGCAACGGCATCGCCACGTTCTCCAGCGCGGTGAATTCGGGCAGCAGGTGATGGAACTGGTAGACGAAGCCGAGCATCTCGTTGCGCAACCTGCCGCGCGCCCGCTCCCCGAGCGATCCGATCGCGGTTGCGCCGATCAGAACCTCGCCGGCAGAGGTGCGATCGAGCCCGCCCAGGCAGTGCAGCAGCGTGCTCTTGCCGGATCCCGAGCTGCCGATGATCGCCACCCGCTCCGCCACCCGCAGATCCAGGTCCACCCGCTTCAACACCTCCACGCGCAGGCCTCCTTCGCTGAAGGTGCGTGCAACCCCGCGACACTGCAGCACCAGCTCGCTACTCATAGCGCAGCGCCTCGGCAGGTTGCGTTCTGGAGGCCTTCCAGGCCGGGTAGAGCGTTGCGCCAAGCGTGATCAGAAAGGCGCCGATGCCGATCACACTGACATCGTGCCAGTCGAGCTCGGAGGGAAGGCGGCTGATGTAGTAGATATTCGGATCGAGAAAACTGACTCCGAACATCCTCTCGATCCACTGCACGATCTGCTCCAGATTGAGCGCCAGTACGATGCCGCCGAGTACGCCCGCCAGCGTGCCGGTCACGCCGATCGCCGCGCCCTGCACGATGAAGATGCCGCTGATGCTGGCGGGTGAGATGCCGAGGGTGCGCAGGATGGCGATGTCGCTCTGTTTGTCGGAGACCACCATCACCAGCGTCGAGACGATGTTGAAAGCCGCCACGGCGACGATCAGAAACAGAATCAGCCCCATCATCCGTTTCTCGGTCCGCAGTGCGCTGAAAAAGTTGCGGTGCTGGTAGGTCCAGTCGCTGACGCGGAAATGTC
This sequence comes from Gammaproteobacteria bacterium, assembly GCA_020445335.1. Taxonomy (GTDB): domain Bacteria; phylum Pseudomonadota; class Gammaproteobacteria; order Chromatiales; family Chromatiaceae; genus HKST-UBA178. The sequence goes on along the minus strand of JAGRGU010000126.1, from coordinate 10,732 downwards.
CTGGCAACTGATTGGCGAGCTGATGCGAGACCCGCGGCGCCAGATAGAGGTCGTCGAGCTTCAGCCGCACCCCGCTGACCTCCTCTTTCATGCGCAGCAGCTTGGCGGCGTCCTGCATATGGATCAATCCAACGCCGCGGTCGTATTCGCCCATTCCCACCTCGAATATGCCGCTGACCGTGAAACTCTTCAGGCGTGGCATCGACCCGGCAGGCGTCACCCGCAATTGCGGCGTCACCACCGTGACCTTCTCGCCGACCGAGACATCGAGCAGCGCGGCCAACTCCTTGCCCAGAACGATATCGAAACTGCCCGCCTCGAGATTGCCGAGATCCCCTTCGACCATGTGCCCACCGACATCGGAGACCTGCGCTTCGTAGTCGGGAAGTATGCCTCGCAGCAGTGCGCCACTGACCCGTCCAGCGCGCGTGAGCATGGTCTGCGCTTCAATGAAGGGGGCCTCGCCGATCACGTTGGGATGCTGTCGTGCAAGTTCGATCGCCTGCGGCCAGTTCTGCAGATCCCCCTGGTAACCGCTGATCGTGGCGTGGGAGGTCATTCCCAGAATGCGCTCACGCACCTCCTTCTGGAAACCGTTCATCACCGACAGCACGGTGATCAGCGCGACCACCCCCAGCATGATTCCCAGCAGCGATATCAGCGAGATGAAGGAGATGAAGTGGTTGCGGCGTTTGGCGCGCGTGTAGCGCAGGCCTATGTAAAGTTCCAGAGGCTTGAACATGAATTCCGTCAGGCGCTGAGCCCTGCTGTGGTTTTACCGCAACCGACCGGTTCGAGAGAGCAGCCTGTGGCTTGCTGCACACTACCGACCGGCGAAATGGTATATTTTAACGAAGAATATCAGGACAGGAGTACTGCCGCCATGAAGCTTTCCACCCTACTGCTCGCCGCCACACTGCTGCCTTTGGCGCCGCTTTCCGTCCCTGCCGACACTTTGCTGATCGATGCTATGGAGAAGCGCCCGGCTGGCATCCACCTGCCCTATCGGGGCATGGATATGCAGGCCGTGCGTCAGCGCTTCGGCGCACCGCAACGCGAGATCGCAGCGGTGGGCGAGCCACCGATCAGCCGCTGGGTGTACGACGGCTTCACGGTCTACTTCGAACATCGGACGGTCATCACCAGCGTGCCGCATCGCTGATCGTAGCCGGCGGCGAAACAGCGGATGGCATCTGCCTCCGCTCAGGAACCCTCCTCTTGCCCGGGTTTCCTTGTCTTGCCGATCTGCGTCATCGGAATCACCTTGGCCGCGGGCGGCTCATCACTGAAATGGGGTCGTTCGGCGGCAATTCCAGCCGCGTCGGCAAGTTCCCGCTCGCGCGCCGAAATCAGACCGAGGCAGTTACGAACATCCTCGATGGTACCCTGAGAGAGCGGGTGACGCGCACCTGGCGGCGGGGTGATTTCGCGTATCACCGAACTCAACACCTTACGCATTACCTTGAGAATTTCACGTTCTTTCTGCGATTCATCCATAGCTGCTCTCCAGTTCTTCGCGCCATTCTACTACAGCTTTGCCAACACGCCGGTCAGCAGCTGCCAGAACCTCACGACCGAGGGGATATTGACCCGCTCATCGGGCGAATGGGGGAAGCGAATGGTCGGTCCGAACGAGATCATTTCGAGCCCCGGGTGGGAGGCGCCGAGAATTCCGCACTCCAGGCCGGCGTGAATGGCGCTCACGCTGGCATCAGCGCCGAAGGTCTCGCGATAGACACCTTGCACTAGCGCCAACAGTCCGGAGCCGGTATCCGCCTGCCATCCCGGGTAGTGGCCGTCGAACCGGGTCTCAGCACCTATCAGCGCAAAGAGCGCGGCAATGCGCGAACAGATATCCCCGCGCGCGGAGTCGACCGAGCTGCGTATCAGGTTGAAGATCTCGATCTCGCCGTCGCCGACGCGCACGATGGCGAGGTTGTTGGAGGACTCGACCATCCCAGGCATCGCATCGCTCATACGCAGTACGCCGTTGGGACAGGCGTTGACCGCGCCGATCAGCTGCCTTGTCGCGACAGAGTCGAGAGCCCCCTGCCCGCCCCACTCCTGAAGCTCGAAATCGATCGCCAATGCTGGATCGGCGACCTGATACTCCGCTGAGATCTCCCGTCGCAGAGAGTCGAAAATCCGTTCCAGGTCGGCCGCGTGCTCCGGCCGGAGCGCAAGCTGCGCCGAAGCCTCGCGCGGGATCGCATTGCGCAGATTGCCCGCGTCGACGCGCTGCAGGCAGAGTTCGTGTTCCACCGGCGCTGCCGCCAGCAGTCGGAACAGCAGCGCCACCGCGTTCGCACGACCGCGATGGATGTCGACTCCGGAGTGTCCGCCGCGCAGTCCGCCGATACGAATGGCGCAGCCGCACCGCTCGCCGGAAAGCTGTTGCGGCTGGTAGTGCAATCGTGTATCCGCATTGGCGCCACCTGCGCATCCGATGAACAGCACACCTTCATCCTCGGCGTCGGTGTTGATCAGCATCTCTCCCTGCAGCGTTCCCGGCCGCAGGCCGAAAGCGCCGTCCATGCCATCCTCTTCATTGCTGGTGAAAAGCGCTTCCAGCGGGCCGTGCTGCAGATCCTGCTGGGCCAGCACTGCCAGCATGGCCGCAATACCGATGCCGTTGTCCGCGCCCAGCGTGGTCCCGCTGGCGGTCACCCAGTCGCCGTCGACTCGGGTTTGGATCGGATCCTGGGCGAAGTCGTGGTCACTGTCGCTGTTGGCCTGCGGCACCATATCCATATGTCCCTGCAGAACGACCGCCGGTCGCGTTTCGTATCCTGGACTCGCCTGTTTGCGAATGATGACATTGCCGACAGTGTCAGAGAGTGCCTCGAGACCTCGGTCGGCGGCGAAGTCGAGCAGAAATCGGCGCACCCTGGTCTCGTGATGGGAGGGGCGCGGAATTTGTGTCAACTGCTGAAAGGAGCGCCAGAGTGCGCGGGGTTCCAGTTTTTCGATGGTCTCAGTCACGCTCGTTCTCCGCCGCCAGCAGCGCCTCCAATCCCGCCTCGTCGAGGATCGTCACGCCCAGTTGCTCCGCCTTTGCCAGTTTGGAGCCGGCTTCGACGCCGGCCACCAGATAGTCGGTCCTGCCCGAGATACTGCCGCTCACCTTGGCGCCGAGTCGCTGCAGTTCTGCCTTGATCTCGGCGCGGGGACGGCTCAACGTGCCGCTCAGCACCATCGTCTTCCCCTTCAGGGGCTGAAGAGCGGCCGCTGGCGCCGCCGCGTTTGGCCAGCGAAGCCCGGCTGCCATCAACGCCTCGATCACCTCCTGATTGTGCGGTTGGCGGAAAAATGTAGCGACATGCCGGGCGACCACGGGACCGACATCCTCGACCTGCTGCAGCTGCTCCTCGCTGGCTTCCATCAACGCCTCCAGCGATCCGAATTCGTGCGCCAGAGCCGCAGCGGTGCTCTCCCCCACCTCGCGGATACCGAGCGCGTAGAGAAATCGCGGCAGGGTCGTTGCACGGCTCTTGTGCAGGGCATCCCACAGATTCTGTGCCGATTTCTCGCCCATTCGCTCCAGCGCGGCCAGCTGCGTACGGTCGAGCCGGTAGAGATCGGCCGGCGACGCCACCAGCCCGCTCTCCACCAGCTGATCGACCAGTTTGTCGCCCAGTCCCTCGATATCGAGCGCCCTGCGCGAGGCAAAATGGCGTAGCGCCTCCTTGCGCTGCGCCGGACAGTAGAGTCCACCGCTGCAGCGCAGAACCACCCCCGCCTCGTCCTGGATCAGCGCAGAGCCGCACTCGGGGCAGTCACTGGGCATCTGAAACTCCAGACTGTTTGCAGGCCGTCGCTCGGGCACCACACGGACCACCTGCGGAATGACGTCGCCGGCTCGCCTGACGATCACCGTGTCGCCAACGCGAATATCCTTGCGTCTGAGCTCCGCCGCGTTGTGCAGGGTGGCGTTGGTAACGGTCACCCCCGCGACGTTGACCGGAGCCAGCCGTGCCACCGGCGTGACGGCGCCGGTTCGTCCCACCTGCAGGTCGATCGCCAGCAGCTCGGTCATCTCCTCCTGGGCGGGAAACTTGCGTGCGATCGCCCAGCGCGGTGCGCGGGAGACGAAGCCGAGCGAGCGCTGCAGCGCGAACTCATCGACCTTGAAGACCACGCCGTCGATCTCATATCCAAGCTGGAAGCGCCGCTGCTGGATGTCGTTGAAATAGGCCTGACACCCCTGCAGCCCCTCGACCCGGCGCAGCTCGGGCGAAATGCGCAGTCCCCACTCGGGCAGGCGGCCGATCGCGGCACTGTGGCAGGGTTCGATGTCACCGCCCTCGATTTCGCCGAAACCGTAGCAGACCATCGCCAACGGCCGACGGGCGGTGATTCGGGGGTCGAGCTGACGCAGGCTTCCGGCGGCGGCGTTGCGTGGATTGGCGAATCCCTTTTCGCCGAGACGTTCGGCCTCCCGGTTGAGTGCCTCGAAACCGGCCGTGGGCATATAGATTTCGCCGCGCACTTCGATCACCCCTGGCCAGCCAGAGCCCAACAGGCGCAATGGGACCGACGGGATGGTGCGTACATTTGCGGTCACTTCCTCACCCTGACTGCCATCGCCGCGGGTCGCCGCCTGCACCAGCCGCCCCGACTCGTAGCGCAGACTGATCGCCAGACCATCCAATTTGGGTTCGGCGGCGTAGACGATCGGACCATCGCGCTCCAGCCGTTCGCGCACCCGCCGGTCGAACTCACCCAACTCGGCGTCGTCCAGCGCATTGCCCAGCGACAGCATCGGCAGCCGATGCGCGACGCTGGCGAAGGCGGCCAGCGGCGCTGCACCAACACGCTGGGTTGGCGAATCGGGGGTAATCAGGCTGGGGTGTGCGGTCTCAAGCGCCTGGAGTTCACGCAGCAGTTGGTCGTAGCCGCTGTCGCTGATGGTCGGGTCGTCGAGAACATAGTAGCGATGATTATGGCGGTCGATCTCGTCGCGCAACCAGGCCGCGCGCGCTTGAACCGCAGCGGGAATCGGCATCAGTGGCTGCGCGCGAGCCGCACCAGCCGGCCGTGCTCGCTGATCTCTTCGCGCATATGCTCGACCGTCTGCTTGCTGAGCGCGCTGCGGCTGCTGTCGAGCACCTCGCCGTCGAGCAGCGCCGCCAGCCGTAGCGCGCTCTCGTGCATCAGTGTGAACAGTTCCAGGCCATCGCGCGGGCCCGGCAGCTGCGCGAAGAGCGTGACGCCGGGGGTGGCGAAGTCGCGCATATCGTCGAACGGAAAGGTACCGGGTTCGACCATACTGGCAACGCTGAAGAGCGCGCGGGCATCGTTTCGTTGTTCGTCGTAACGATGGAAGATCTGCATCTCGCCAGGCTCCAGCTGCAGATCGCGTGCTGCCTGCATCAGCTTGTCGCCGCTGATGCCGCCGTGGCGTCCCAGCACGTTCAGCTGTATGATTTTGGTCGGCACGGCGCTGCCTCTTCCGCTGCTGGGTGCCGCCTCGTCCGTGGTGAATTCGAAGGCCGTCTGCTCGCCCGCTCCCGACTGTTGCGAGTTGCGCTTATCCGACCCCTCCTCCTGCACCAGTTCGCCAAGCTTGCGCAACGATTCGTCGATCTCTTGCACCGTCCGCTCGTCCATCTGCGGCTCTTCCGCTATGGCCGCGTTCTCCTGCCAGACCGGTTCGCGACGTATCTCCGGTTTGTCGTTTTCGCGCTCCTTGCGCTTGTGCTCTGCCTTGTGGATGGCGTTGACTCTGACGTTGATCTTTTTGTGACGATCCCAGAAGTATATGCCGACGATCAGCGCGATACCGGCAAGAAACAGAATCAGTCGAAGAATGTCGGCGTCCATACAGCGCAATCCAGGGTCGGGCTCGGTCGTCTACACCATTACATCGCCGCCATCTGCGCCGCTTCCTCGACATCGACCGAGACCAGTCTCGATACGCCGGGTTCGTGCATGGTGACACCCATCAGATGCGTGGCGATCTCCATGGTGATTTTGTTGTGGGTGATAAATATGAACTGTACCCGATCAGACATGGATTTGACCATATCGCAGAAGCGCCCGACGTTGGCGTCATCCAGCGGCGCGTCGACCTCGTCGAGCATGCAGAAGGGGGCCGGATTGAGTTCGAAGATCGCGAATACCATCGCCACCGCAGTGAGCGCCTTCTCCCCGCCGGAGAGCAGCTGGATGCTGGAGTTTCGCTTGCCCGGCGGGCGTGCCATCACGGTGACGCCGGTGTCCAACAGATCCTCGCCGGTCAGCTGAAGATAGGCGTGTCCGCCGCCGAACAGCCGAGGAAACTTCTCCTGCAGGCCGTTATTGACCTTATCGAATGTCTCCTTGAAGCGGGTGCGGGTCTCACGGTCTATCTTGCGGATCGCGTTCTCCAGCGTCTCCAGTGATTCGCTGATATCCGCATGCTGGGCGTCGAGGTAGGTCATGCGCTCGGACTGCTCCTGGAACTCTTCGATCGCCGCCAGATTGATCGCACCTAGACGCTTGATGCGTGCGTCCATGCGCACCACCTCCTCCTGCCAATTCTCCACATCGGCATCGGCAGGCATCTCCTCGAACAGCGTTCCGCGCCGGAATCCGCTCTCGTTGAGCTGCTCCTCCAGCGTGCGCGCTCTTACCAATACCTCCTGGCGCTGCATCTTCGCCTGATCGCGTGTATTGCGCTGCTGCTGCACCTTCTGTTCGGCCGCCGCCCGCTGCTGCTCCAGTTCGCGTAGATGGGCGTCGATCTGCTCCAGCGAATGCCGTGCCTCGGCCAGTTCGCTCTCCACCTCCAGGCGCCGCTGCAGCAGCAGCTCCAACTGCACGCCCTGCTCCTGCAGCGGCCCCTGACGCTCGTCCAGAGAGGTTTCGAGCGACTGCCGACGGAGCTGTAACTGCTGCAGCTGCTCCTGCATGCGCGCCATGTTCTGCCGCAGCGCATCGCGGGTGGTCGTGATCTGCTGCACACGCAACGCGGTCTCGTGCGCCATCGCGCGATGGCTGGAGGCGGCCTCGCGGCTCTCCTGCAATCGGCCGCTCAGCTCGTCCCGCTGCTGCACCAGCTGATCGCGTCTCTCGCTTAGCGTCTCCATCTCCTGCAGTGCAGTATGCAGCCGCTCGCGTGCCAGCTCATGCTCTTCGCGTCCCTGCTCGAGTTGCAGCGCCAGTTCGCGTTGTTCCTCCCGAACATGACTCTCGCGACCCCGTAGATGCTCTTCGCGCGCGCGCTTGCCACCCAGTGCAGAGCGAATTTCGCTCAGTTCGCGCTGCTGCAGATTGAACTCCCGCTGCTGCTGTTCGCGGCTTGCCTCGCTCTGCTGCAGCCTGGTCCGACTCTGCTCCAGCGTTCGGAGCCCGGACTCTGTCAGCTCACTGAGACGTGCGATCTCCTGCTCCAGTGCGCGAATCTCCTGGCCCCGCTCCAGCACGCCAGCCGCGCCGTCCGTCCCTCTGGCCAGACGCAGCCATCGCGCTCCAACCCAGATCCCATCGCGGGTGACCAGCGACTCGCCGGGGCGCAGCCGCGATCTTCCCGCCAGCGCCTGCTGCAGCGACTCGACCGTCGTCACCCCGGCGAGCAGGCTCTCCAGGGGCCAGGGAGATTTCACGCGCTGGCTCAGCGCATTGGCATTGGTGGCGGAGGATCGTGCCTTCTCGCCCTCTTCGAACAGCGCCAGCGAGGTCGAATCCAGTTGCTGCAGCGAGTCGGTGAAACGTTCCAGATCCTGCACGCAGACCGATTGCAGGTGAAACCCAAGCACGGTCTCGACCGCCTGCTCCCAACCGCTCTCCACTTCTATCCGCTCCGCCAGGCGGGAGGCGCGCTCCGCGCCGTGCTGTTGCAACCACTGGGTGACCGTCTCGCCATCCTTGCCAAGCGTATTCTCCTGCAGGGCATTCAGCGACGCCAGCCGGCCGCGCGCCTGCTGCAGTTGATCCCGGTGGCAGTCGAGCGTCGCGTTCTGTTCGTTGAGGTCATTGCGCAGATTGCCGATATCGGTGCCGATCGTGTCGAGTTGCGCTTGCATCTCCGTGCCCTTGAGCTGCTGCTGTTGCTGGCGCGACTCGAGCACGGCGATCTCCCTGCTGAGTTCGACGTGATCCAATCTGCCAAGCTCGTCCGTAAGCTTTTCCATTCGGCGCTGGATATTCTGCTCCTGCTGCTCCTGATGATTGATGCGCGTGCGCTCAACCTGGGCCGATTGCGCCGGCTCCGCCGCCTTGCGGTTGAACTCCTCCCACTGCGCCTGCCACTCCTGCATCGCCTCGTCGGCGACCAGCAGCTGCTCCGCCGCGCTCTCGGCGATCTCCTGCAGCTGTGCCAGCTCCGGCTCCAGCCGCTCGAGATCGTGATCAGCCTCAGCCAGCCTCGTCTCATCCTGCCGGCGATGGTCGCTTGCCGCGGACCAGGAAGCCTCGGTCTGGCGCAGGTCCTGCTCGATCTGCGCCTTGCTCTCCTTGGCAAACTGGATCGCCTGTTCCACCCGTGCCACGTCGCTGCCGACGGAGTAGTACTTTCCCTGAATGGCGTTGAACCGGTCGTTGGCCTCGCTGTGCCGCTCGCGCTCCTGTTCGATCTCTGCCTCGAGACGCCGTTGCCTGGCGATGGCCGCTTCGAGGTCGGTCTCCAGAGTGGCTATCCCTTGGTCCTGCAGTGCCAGATCCTCGCTCATCGAACGCCATCTCAGCGCCACCAGTTCTGCCTGCAACCGACGCTCCTGCTCCTTCAGCTGCTTGTAGCGTTCAGCGGTCGCAGCCTGCCTTTTCAGATGCTCAAGTTGTTTGCTTATTTCATCTCTTAAGTCGTTTAATCTGCTTAAATTTTCTCTGGTTCTGTCGATCCGGTTCTGAGTCTCTCTGCGGCGCTCCTTGTACTTCGAGATGCCGGCTGCCTCCTCCAGGAAGGCGCGCAGCTCTTCAGGCCTGGCCTCGATCAGGCGCGAAATCATGCCCTGCTCGATGATCGAGTAGCTTCTCGGTCCGAGTCCGGTACCCAGAAAGAGATCGGTGATATCACGCCGCCGACAGCGCACGCCGTTCATGAAGTAGTTCGACTGGCCGTCGCGTGAAACCTGTCGCTTGACCGAGATATGGTTGTACTGCGCGTATTCGCCGCCGGCGCCGCCGTCGGTGTTGTCGAATACCAGTTCGATATTGGCAGTGCCCACGGGTTTGCGCGAAGTGGAACCGTTGAAGATGACATCCGCCATCGATTCGCCGCGCAGCATTTTTGCCGAACTCTCGCCCATGACCCAACGTACGGCATCGATCACATTCGACTTGCCGCAGCCATTCGGCCCTACCACCCCCACCAGGTTTCCGGGCAGCGGAACCAGCGTAGGGTCGACGAAGGATTTGAAACCGGCGAGTTTTATTTTTTCCAGGCGCATAGGCCGCTAAAGATACAGAGAGGCAGGCGGTGACACAAGCTTCAACTGATGCTTGATAAAACTTTAAATATATAATTTTAATAATTGTTTTTATTGATTAATATTACTTATCAACAACGCAATACCGGAACACGGTCACGCTTTATTCTTCTGCGCCGCAGACAACTTCCGTATAATCCGCCGGATTTGAAGTTCCACACCGATAGCAGCCAGCAAAATGCCCAGCCAGCCCAATAAAGAGATAGAGACTTTTGCCAATCCCCAGCCGCAGCGCGACTACACGATAAGAATCAGAGTCCCGGAGTTCACCTGCCTCTGCCCCAAAACCGGTCAGCCCGATTTTGCCGAGATCACGCTGGAGTATGTTGCCGACCGTTTCTGCGTCGAGTTGAAATCGCTGAAGATGTATATCTGGTCGTTTCGCGACGAAGGCGCGTTTCACGAGGCTGTCACGAATCAGATTCTCGATGATCTGGTTGCAGCGATCCAACCCCGCTTCATGCGCATCAGCGCCGATTTCAATGTACGTGGCGGAATCTACACCAAGGTTATCGCGGAACACAGGTCGACTGACTGGGAACCACCCCAGCCGGTCAACCTGCCGTAGGAGATCAACAGGCTCAGATCTTTTCGAGCAATAATTTGGCCTGGTTGGAGGCATCCGAATCGGCGTGATCCCGTACAACACGCGCCAGGATCTTCCGCGCTTCGTCGTTTCGCTGCAGTTTGTGCAGTGCGAAACCGACATGGTAGGCGACTTCCGGGTTGTCGGGCATTTTTGACATCGCTTCACGCAGCACTTCGAGCCCCTTTTCGGGCTGATCGAAGGTAACCAGAATCCAGCCGTAGGTATCGACGATCTCTGGCTGTTTGGCACCCAGCCGGTAGGCCCGCTCGCCGATCTCCAGAGCCCGCCGGTCACCCTGTTTCTGGTAGAGCCAAGCCAGATTGTTGAGCGTTACGACCTGCTCCGGCACCGTTTCCAGGACACGTTCGTACTCCGATATCGCTTCGGTCTCTCTGCCAAGCGCCTGCAGAAGCCCGGCATACATTGCCCGTGTTCCGGCGTCCTCCGGGCGCTTGCCGAGCCAGTCGGCCAACCGGGCGACAGCCTTGTCGTTCTGGTTCTGAGCACGGTACAGACGGGTCAACTGTAACGCCAGTTTGGCCGTTGGCTGAACTTCGTATGCCCGCTCGAACAGAAGCAGCGACTCCGCCACCTTCTCCTGCTGCAACAGCGCGACCGCCTCGAGTTCATAGCCGACGCCACGGTCGGCGAAAAGAGTTTGCGCACGCTTGGCCAGAGTGACCGCTTCGTCGAAACTCTTCTGTCTGAGTGCAATATCGCCCAGCATCGAAATCGC
>JAGRGU010000020.1 GCA_020445335.1 Gammaproteobacteria bacterium | reverse complement strand
TCGAGGATCCGATCGAATTCGTCCATACCAGCAAGAAATGTCTGATCAACCAGCGCGAGGTGCACCGCGATACGCTGGGCTTCGCCGAAGCGTTGCGCTCCGCCCTGCGCGAGGACCCGGATATCATTCTGGTCGGCGAGCTGCGCGATCTCGAGACCATTCGCCTGGCGCTGACGGCGGCGGAGACCGGCCATCTGGTATTCGGTACCCTGCACACCAGCTCGGCGGCCAAGACCATCGACCGCATCATCGACGTCTTTCCGGCGGGTGAGAAGGGCATGGTGCGCTCGATGCTGTCGGAGTCGCTGCGCGCGGTGATCGCGCAGACGCTGATGAAGAAGATCGGCGGCGGGCGCACCGCGGCCTGGGAGATCATGGTGGGCACGCCGGCGATCCGCAACCTGATCCGTGAGGATAAGGTCGCGCAGATGTACTCGGCGATTCAGACCGGTCAGGCGCACGGCATGCAGACCCTCGATCAGCACCTGCAGGAGCTGGTGAAACGCGGTATGATCAGTCGGCTGGATGCGCAGTCGAAGGCGATCAACAAAGAGCTGTTCACCTCCTGAAACGCGGGCATCGCCGGGTGTCGAAGGGACGCTTCGGTCCCCGCGAGTGTACCTATCGAGAGAAATCGGACATGGATTTCGAAGCGCTGTTGAAACTGATGTCGGAGAAGAGCGCCTCCGACATGTTTATCACCGTCGGCATGGCTCCCTGTATCAAGGTCCATGGCCGCATCCTGCCGGTTTCCAAAGAGCGGCTCGGCCTCGAGCAGGCGCGCGAACTGGTCACCAGTCTGATGAATCCGGATCAGCGCGAGGAGTTTGTCCGCACCAAGGAGTGCAATTTTGCCATCAGTGCCGAAGGGGTGGGGCGGTTTCGCGTAAGCGCCTTCATCCAGCGCAACGCCGCGGGCATGGTGCTGCGGCGTATCGAGAGCAATATCCCGGAGATCGGCAAACTGCTGCTGCCGCCGATCATCAACGATCTGGCGATGACCAAACGCGGTCTGGTGATCTTTGTCGGCGCCACGGGAACCGGCAAGTCGACCTCGCTGGCGGCGATGCTGGGGTACCGCAATCGCAATAGCAGCGGTCATATCATCACCATCGAGGACCCGATCGAGTTCGCCCATAACCACGCCGGCTGCATCGTCACGCAGCGCGAGGTGGGCATAGATACGGAGTCCTACGAGGTGGCGCTGAAAAACACCCTGCGGCAGGCACCCGACGTGATCCTGATCGGCGAGATCCGCACCCGCGAGACGATGAACCATGCCATCGCCTTCGCCGAAACCGGGCACCTCTGCCTGTCAACGCTGCACGCGAGCAACGCCAATCAGGCGCTCGACCGCATTATCAATTTTTTTCCCGAGGACAGACGCGATCAGCTGTTCATGGATCTATCGCTGAATCTGAAGGCGATTGTGGCGCAGCAGCTGGTGCGGCGCCCCGATGGCAAGAGCCGTCGACCTGTGGTCGAGGTGCTGATCAATACCCCTTTGGCGGCCGATCTGATCCGCAAGGGAGAAGTGCACAAGTTGAAGGATCTGATGAAGCGCTCGACCGAGCAGGGAATGGTGACTTTCGATCAGGCGCTCTACAATCTCTACCTGAAGGGCGAGATCACCCACGAGGATGCGATCCTGCATGCCGACTCGGCCAACGAAGTACGGCTGATGATCAAGCTGGGCGGGGGCGATGGCGGGCGCGGCGACTCCGGCCTCGGCTCCGCGTCGCTGGTCGACGAGTTCGAGCTGTAGCAATCCGCGCGGCATCGGCCGCTCGGGCAGGGATCCGGTTCAGGTCCGGGAAAATACCCTTCCGGCCTCGAATACGGGACCGTCGACGCAGACCCGCTTCATTGCTTCGCTGCCATCCTCCTCCCGCACCGCTACCACGCAACCTGCGCAGCCGCCTACGCCGCAGGCCATGAACTCCTCCAGCGAAACCTGACAGGGGAGTGAGAACTCCTCCGCCAGTGCAGCTACTGCCTGCAGCATCGGGTGGGGACCGCAGGAGAAAATCTCCACCTGCTCCCGCTGCTCGGGATCGAGCGCCTCAAGCCAGATGCGGGCAAGGTCAGTGACGTAGCCCTGGAAGCAGCCCGGATAGTCGTTGAGGCTGGTCAGCCGGCTGGCGATCCCCCAGTCATCGAGCAGCGGCATGGCACCTATGACGCCGGCCGGCATCTCCGGCATCAGTATGGCCGAAGGTTTTGCCGAGAAGGGGAAAGGGACCTCCGAGCCGAGAATGACAAAGGATTTGAAACGGTCCTCCGACTTGAGCTGCTGTGCGGCGAATATCATCGGCGGCATACCGACTCCGCCGCCGATCAATAGCGGCCGCGGACGCTCCGGGTCGAAACGGAAAGGTTTGCCGATCGGCCCAAGCATGTCCAGAGTCTCACCCTGTTTGCGCCTGGCCAGCAGACGCGTCCCCTCTCCGACAGCTTTGTAGAGAAACTCCACCCACCCCTGCTGCGGCGAGCTGCGCATGATCGAGATCGGCCGCCGTAGCGGACGGGCGGGAGCCACCTGCAGATGCGCGAAGCTGCCCGGCAACGCCTTACGGGCGCACTCGGGCGCGGCGACCCGCAGGATATACTGATCGCCGGCGCACTCCTGGTGCTCCAATATTTCCGCCTGCTCGGCGAAGATCGTTTCACGATGAGACTTGTCGTTCACGCTGCTCTCTCTGTCACAATGCCTGTCGAAGCGGCCGGCTCACAGTTGTGGTTCCGCACGGCGCGATCGTCATGGACGCTTTAGGGTCCGGGTCGCTAGCGCTGCTCGCTCAGCCAGGTCTCGAGGATCAGTCCTGCCGCGACCGCGTCCAGCTCCTCGATACGTTTCGGTCTGCGCCCCAGGCTGCTGCGTGCGGCCATCGAGGTGAGCCGCTCGTCGATCATATGCACCGGTAACTGGAAACGCCCGCCGAGCTGGCGGGCGAAGCGTTTCGCGCGCGGCGCGACCTCGGTCTCCACGCCCTCCTTGTCGCACGGCAGTCCGACCACCAGTGCGTCCGGTTGCCAGGCGCGGATCAGTTCGCCGATTCCAGTCCAGTCCGGCTGCTGCCCGACCGTGCGCAGAGTAACCAGTGGCGTGGCGGTGCCGGTGACCGTCTGCCCCACCGCGATTCCGATCTTCGCGGTGCCGAAGTCGAAGCCCAGCAGCGTGGCCACCCTGGCAACGACCTGCTAGGCGTGTCCGGCTTCACCGGACAGCAGGTTGATATCCACACCCAGCATCTGCGCGGCGGCGCTCCAGCGCCGTCCCGCCGGCATCTCCAGCAGTTTGATCAGATCTGCCGGACCGCTCAACCAGGCGTTGTTGCTCAGTTCGGACTCGAGCTGTCCCGCGCCCCAGCCGGCGTAACCCAGCGCGATCAGCGCGTGGCGCGGACCCTGGCCGTGGGCGATGGATTCGAGAATGTCGCGCGAGGTGGTGATGTTGATCCTGTCGCTGACCGCGACGGTCGAGTCCCACTCCTGGCCAGGGTCGTGCAGCACGAATCCGCGGTCGGTCTGCACCGGTCCGCCGAGGTAGATCGGCTGGCGGCAATCGTCGCTTTTACGCGCCTCTATCTCAAGCTGATCCAGCAGGTCGCAGAGCTGCAGATCGGTCGGACGGTTTAGCACTATCCCCATCGCCCCTTCATCGTTGTGCTCGCATATATAGGAGACGGTCTGCGAGAAGTTGCCGTCTTTCAGGCTGGGCATCGCGATCAGCAGGTGGTTGGTCAGGTTGGAACCGCCGTTCATGGAGCAATTGTAGCGGTATCGCGTGTCTATTTCGATGAGGAGAGCTGATTGTTGTTGCGGAACTGCCAGGTTCGGATGATGTCCAGCACGTCGGTCTCCTTGCGGATACCCGGTGGAAAGGCGGCGAAAGGACTGGCCAGGCGCACGATGCGGATCGCAGCGTCATCCAACAGTTTGTGCCCGGACGACTTCTTGACGTTGATCTCTTTCACCGAGCCGTCGGGCAGCAGCGCGACATGCAGTATGAGGTTGCCGTAGAGCTTGCGTCTGCGCGCCTCGTCGGGATAGTTCAGATTACCGATGCGCTCGACTTTCCGTACCCAGGCATCCAGGTAGTTGGCATATTTGTACTCGCGCGTGCTGGCTGTCAGCTTCTTGTGCCGTTGCCATTTGGCGCGAGCACGGTTCTTGCGGTCCAGCTGCGCGGTCAGGCGATCGATCTCGCGGCTGGTGCTGGCCAGCAGCTGGTCGGCGTTCACCTTCTGCTTGCGTACCTTGACCGGTTTTCGACTTTCGCTGATGCGAACCTTGCGCTCGGCGGGCTGTTGCTGAGTGAGCAGTTCGCGGGCCGGCTCGGGCGGAGGCGCGGCCGCAGGCTGTTGCTCCGGCGCCGGTTGCGGCGCGGTCAGCGCGGCCTGTGGGCTCGCCTGCACGGTGGGTTTGATCCGCTCCCGCTCGGTTCCGCCTCCCTGCTGGCTGAGCTGCGCGAGAAAGTCGCTCTCCTTGGGCGGCTCCCGCTTGTCGGCGTGGCGCACCACCAGAATCTCCAGCGTGCGATCCGCCGCCGGCTGCTTCTTCGGGTTCTCGAAATTGAAGCCGACGCCGAGTATCAGCATGGCGTGAATCACCAGCGCGACGAACAGCGTCAGTCCCATGCGGTCGCTGGCGCTGACCCCGGCATTCGGTGGCTGCGTGCTCACTGCTCACCCGCCATCGTGGCTGCCGGGAAAGGGGCGCTGAGATGGATTCTGGTGCCGCTCTCGTCGGTCAGCTTGACCCGTGCCCGCATTGCGGGGTTCATGTGGAGATCACCGTTCTCGGCCAACAGCAGAACCATGCCCACGCCCATCTGGCGGGCGATTCGCTGCCACTGCGTGGGGCCGGCGATAAACAGCGCCGTGGCGGCGGCGTCGGCGGTGGTGGCGTCGCTGTGGATCACGGTGACCGAAGCTGTGCCCCTGGCCGGATAGCCGCTGCGCGGATCGATGATGTGGTGGTAGCGCTCTCCCCGCCAGTAGTAGTTGCGTTCGTAACCACCCGAGGTGAAGACGCTCTCGTCTCCGGAGACTTCGATGCTGCCGAGCAGGTGTTCGCCATCGGGGTGGCGTATCGCGATTCGCCAGGGCGCGCCGTTGCCGCGGTCGCCGATCGCCCGCAGGTCACCGCCGCCGTTGACGATCGCGTTCTCCACACCCATGCTGCGCAAGCGCTCGACCGCCAAGTCGATACCGTAGCCCTTGCCGATGGCGCCGAAATCGAGCTTCACCGCGCTGTTGAGGGATGAGACCTGTTCGCCGTCCAGGCGCAGATCCTTCATGCTGGGGTGCTGACGTAACAGTTCTGCGATCGCCTCCGGAGATGGCGGCCGGTTGTCACGTGGATCGTCGCGGTGAAACCCCCACAGATCGACCAGTCGACCGATGGCCGGATCGAACAGTCCGTCGCTGCGCGTGGAGAGGGTCCGGCTGGCGAGGAGGAGCGGTTTTACCACCTTGGGCAGCGCCACCCGTTCGCCATCGGCGAACGCCTGGTTCAACAGCGCCAGAGGCCCAGGATCCCAGGCGTGCCAGGCCTGGTGCAGGGCGTGGAAGTCGTTTTCGATCACTGCCGTGATCCGGTCCGCGCGCTGCCCGTCGACCCCGGCCAGGGTCAGTTCCATCAGCGTGCCGAAAGCGAGGAACTGACGATTCTGTATAGAGGTGCCGGCGTCACAGCCCAGCAACAGGCTCAGCAGCAGCGATAGCAGCAGCGAGCGCCGGCCCGGTGCGCTCGAAGCGCTCATCGCTGGAGACGCTCCGCTATACGGTCGAGCAGCTGGGCCGCGATGTCGAGACCGAACTGGGCGTCCAGCTCACGAATGCAGGTAGGACTGGTGACATTGATTTCGGTCAGGTAGTCGCCGATGACGTCAAGGCCGGCGAAGAGTATCGAGCGCGAACGCAGCTCGGGCGCGACCTGTTGCGCGATCCAGTGATCCCGCTCCGACAGCGGGATGCCGACTCCAGTGCCGCCGACCGCCAGGTTGCCGCGGTTTTCGCCCGGTTTGGGGATGCGCGCCAGCGCGTAGGGGACCGCCTCGCCGTCGATCAGTAAAATACGCTTGTCGCCGGCGTTGATCTCGGGGATGAAGCGTTGTGCCATCGTGTAACGGCGGCCGTTGTCGGTCAACGTTTCGATGATGACGTTGATGTTGGAGTCGTCGGCACGGGCGCGGAAAATCGATGCGCCCCCCATACCGCTCAGCGGCTTGATGATCGCCTCGCCGTGCTTGTGGACAAAATTGAGAACCTGTTCATGGTTGCGCGAGACGAGGGTCTCAGGTGTGCATTGAGGAAACAGGCTGGTGAACAGTTTTTCATTACAATCGCGCAGGCTGGCGGGGCTATTGACGACCAGCGTACCCTGCTGTTCGGCATTTTCCAGTAGATAGGTGGTGTAGATGTACTCCATGTCGAACGGAGGATCCTTGCGCATCAGAATCACATCCAGCTGTTGCAGCGGGGCATGGCGTGCTTCACCGAGTGTAAACCAGCCGGCGGCATCGTCCTTGACCCGCAGCGGTCGCATACGCGCGGCGGCTTGGTTGTCCGCCAGGTACAGATCTCCCTGCTCCATGTACCAGATCTCCCAACCACGAGCCTGGGCTGCGAGCAGCATCGCGAATGTACTGTCCTTTTTAATGGTTATGGTGGCGATCGGATCCATAACCACGCCGAGTGAAATAGTCATGCCGATATGATACCCGAGCGTGTGAGTTTTGTCGGTCCGGAGTGGAACGGTTTTCCTTATTGCGGAGGCAAACCCCAGTTGCTATCGTCATTTAAAGAAAGCCGACGCGGGGCCGATATTTTACACCGCATTCCCGTACCCGGGCGTTACCCCCAGCAGCCACAGGCAGGGATCCGCCAATTGGGGATTCGCTTCCGCCGCCGTGCCGGGTTAGGTGCGGCGACGCCGGGGTGCAGAAATCAAATGGAGGAATTTTGAGCGTGGAAAACGATCTCGACAGAGATGTCTCCGACCTGAAAATCATGGTGATCGACGATAGCAAGACGATCCGCCGGACCGCGGAGTTGTTGTTGAAAAAGGCCGGCTGCAGCGTGATCACCGCGGTCGACGGATTCGAAGCGCTGGCACTGATCGCCGATAGTCGTCCCGACGTCATTTTCGTCGACATCATGATGCCGAGGCTGGATGGCTATCAGACCTGTGCATTGATCAAGAACAGTGACGAATTCAAGCATACCCCCGTCATCATGCTCTCCTCCAAGGATGGTCTTTTCGATCGCGCGCGGGGGCGCATCGTCGGTTCCGAGCAGTACCTGACCAAGCCTTTCACCAAAGACGAACTGCTGGGTGCGATCAAGCGCCACGCATTGAAGGTAGCCTGATCCCTGCGCTGCAGCGACGGATAAAAAGATTACGACAACCGAATGGTCAGTAAATGAGACGATTCTTCAAGAGAGACAAACCGGAACTGCAGCAGGCTCAAGCCGTGTTACTGCAGGATGGCACACCGGTGACGGTGCTGATCGTGGACGACTCGCCGACCGAGACGCACATTCTGAAGGGCATACTGGAGCGTGGCGGTTATCGCGTCATCACCGCGGAAGACGGTGAGAAAGGGGTCAGTACCGCACTGGCATCGCTGCCTCAGTTGATTCTGATGGATGTGGTCATGCCCGGCCTCAACGGCTTCCAGGCAACGCGGGAGCTGAGCCGCAAACCGGAGACCGCGGCAATACCGATCATTATGGTCTCGACCAAAGGACAGGAGACAGACAAGGCTTGGGGATTGCGCCAGGGCGCGCGCGAGTACGTGGTAAAGCCGGTCGCTCCGCAGGAGTTGCTGGACAAGGTCAGCGCGGTGCTCAATGTCTGAAGCAGAAGCAATGATGACCGCGGCAGATCTGATCTCCCTGCTGCATGATTACGAGGCGCGCGCCGGCAGCCTGACCGAGGGCGTGCCGCAATACGAAGAGAGTTACGCGCATTGGGACGGGATCGGCTTCACCATCATGGGGGTGTCGGTGGTTGCCGGTCTGAACGATGTCAAGGAGATACTCAATCTGCCCGCCGCGGTCACCAGGGTCCCCGGCACGCAGGGGTGGATGCTGGGGATCGCCAATATCCGCGGCAATCTGTTGCCCATCGTCGATCTGCAGGTTTTTCTCGGTGGCAAGGCGATCACCATCGGCAAGCGCAGCCGGGTGCTGGTGATCGACCACGATGGGGTACGGGTGGGCCTGCTGGTGGGGGGTGTGCTGGGCATACGCCACTTCCGCCCGGAGCAGCGGAGTACGTGCGAGCAACCCCCGACAGGACTGGCCGACTACTGCTCCGACTGTTTCGATCTGGCCGACGAGCGTTGGCCGGTGTTCAACGTGCGCAAACTGGCCGCAAACGACAGCTTTCAGATGGCTGCGCTCTGAGTCGACAGACTTCAATCACGGAAACGAGTATGAACGACAGTAATCGAATTGAAGCCCGCATGGGAGAAGAATTGAAATGAATAGACCGACCGCACAGGGAGTTGGTGGCAGCACATCCAGAGCACCCCTGATCGTATTTTCCCTGGGACTGGTGATCTCGGTGGTACTGCTGGTCGCGCTCGTCGTCCATATTGCCAAGGAGAGTGGTAACGAAGAGCAGTATCGCCTGCGTGCCGCGGAGCAGCGCGTGGTGTCGCAGCGTATCGAAAAGAGCGCACTGGCCGCCGCGGCAGGCAACAGGGAGGAGTTCGGCAACCTGCGCGAGGGGGTGGACGGCTTTACCACGCTGGTGCAGGAGTTGAAGGAGGGCGTGGCTGCACAGGGGATTCCCGCCTCGCCCGAGGGCGTGGCCGCCGAGCTCAGGGAGATGGACGCGGCCTGGCAGCGACTGCAGCAGAACGGAGAGGACATTCTCGCCAATCAGGAGTCGGTGCTGGCCGTGCGCAGCCAGATCACGACCATCGGTGAGCGGGTTTCCGCGCTGGAGGCGCGCTCAGGTGAGGTGACCGAACTGCTGCTCGAACACGAGATGGATGCGGCGCAGGTGGCGAGAGTCTCCGAACAGATGCTGCTGGCGGAGCGAATCGACAAGAGCGTATCCAACATTCTGCGGGTCGGCGTGGACGCGGAGGCAACGGTTGAACGGATTCGCGGCGACGTTGAGAGCTACCAGTCGCTGCTGGGGTCGCTGCGGCGGGCGAAGTTCGACAATCCACTGGTAGCGCAGAAGCTGCGCGAAATCGGTGACATCTTCAACACTGTACAACAGAGCGCCGGAGAGTTGGTTGCGGCCGCCCCGTCGCTGTTGCCGGCGCTGCAGGCCGCGGCCGAGATCAGCGACAACGCCGACCGGGTCAGCGCTGCGGCATCGGCGCTGATCGATGCTTACGGCCAGGGCCCGGGAAGGGTCAGCGTTGCGGGATTGCAGGCAGGGCCGCTGATGGTGGCACTGGTCAGCGTCGTCGGTGCGCTCTTCCTGCTGCTGATCATGTGGCAGCAGATAAGTCGTTCCAAGGAGCGCGAACTGGAGAGCAAGCAGCAGAACGAGCGTAATCAGCAGGCCATCCTGCGGCTACTCGATGAGATGGGCGACCTGGCCGACGGCGATCTGACAGTGAAGGCGACAGTGACCGAGGATGTAACCGGAGCGATCGCCGACTCGATCAACTACGCCATCGAAGCGCTCCGCTCGCTGGTGACCACCATCAACGATACCTCGACCAAAGTCTCCAGCGCGGCGCAGGAGAGCCGTGCCACAGCGATGCACCTGGCGGAGGCGAGCGATCATCAGTCCGAACAGCTGGTATCGACGACCTACTCGATCAAGGAGATGACGCTGGCGATGGACCAGATGGCCTCGGATGCGACAGAGTCCTCGGAGATCGCGCAGCGTTCGGTCGAGATCGCGGCTAAGGGCGCGAGCACCGTGCGGCACGCGATTCAGGGCATGGACACCATTCGCGAACAGATTCAGGAGACCTCGAAGCGAATCAAACGGCTCGGCGAAAGCTCACAGGAGATCGGCGACATCGTCGAACTGATCGATGATATCGCCGACCAGACAAATATCCTGGCGTTGAACGCGGCGATGCAGGCGGCGATGGCCGGCGAGGCGGGACGCGGTTTTGCGGTGGTGGCCGACGAGGTGCAGCGGCTGGCGGAGCGCTCCAGTAATGCCACCAAGCAGATCGAAGCGCTGGTCAAGACCATTCGCGCGGATACCAACGAGGCGGTCTCTTCGATGGAGAACACCACCAGGGACGTGGTCTACGGCGCCAAGCTCTCTGAGGATGCGGGCGAGGCGTTGAAGGAGATCGAGAACGTCTCGCAGCACATCTCCGAGCGCATCAGCGCGGTGGCAGAGTCGGCGCAGAAGCAGTCCGATTCTGCGGCGTTGATCGACCAGACGATGGGGGTTATCCGCGAGATCACCACGCAGACGTCGGACAGCACCAGCCAGACCGCCGCCTCTATCGGTGTATTGGCGGATCTCTCCGCAGAGTTGCAGCAGTCGGTGGCAGGTTTTCGTCTGCCCGAATAAGGGGTGCCGGATAGTTAATCCATCCGCGGCCAGGCCCGGGTCAACGTCACAGTCAAGGAGTTGAAAGCCCGCCATGAGGGATGCTCACGACCATAGCAAGCTGAAATGGATCAGAGCCGAGCTCGATGCACTGCTCAGCCAGTCCAGCCGCGCGTTGGAGGATTTCGCCGAAGAAACCGCCGGCCCCGAAGCGATTGAGAGCTGCATCGATCACCTGCACCAGGTGCGGGGAACCTTGCAGTTGATGCAGCTGTACGGCGCGGCGATGCTTGCCGAAGAGATGGAGCTGGTGGCTATCGCGATTCGCGACGGGCAGACCAGTCAGCGCGATGCCGCCATCGAGACGCTCATGCTCGGGTTGGTGCATCTCCCCTCGTATCTGGAGAAGCTGGAGCGTGGCAGCCGCGACATACCGCTGCTGGTACTGCCGATGCTCAACGAGTTGCGCGCCGCGAGAGACTCATCACTGCTCTCCGAAGTGGCTCTGTTCGCGCCAGAACTGGAGCAGATTCTGGGCAGCAACCAGCTCAGTGGCACGCCCAACCCCGAGTTGCAGCAACTCGCCCACAGGCTGCGCCAGCAGTACCACAAAGGCTTGATCAAATGGTATCGCGAGACCGATGTCGACGCCGGTTTGCAGACGATCGGTACGGTGCTCTCCGAGTTGTCGCAGCACGCCGGCACCGAGAAGGTGCAGCGCATGTTCAAGGCGGGTTGGGCGGTAACCGAGGGCCTGCGGGAGGAGGGCGGAAACAAGCCCGGTTTCGCCTTCAAGGAGATGTTCGGCAAGCTCGACCGGGAGATCAAACGCATCATCGACGTTGGCGAGGAGCTGGCATCACAGGCGCCGACCAACGAGCTGCTTAAGAACTTCCTCTACTATGTCGCCAGCTCCTCGTCCAACAACCACCTGCTCGAAGAGGTACGCGACGCATTCGGCCTCAAACAAGGGCTCTTCAGTCAGCAGGAGATAGACCAGGAGCGGCAGTCGTTGCAGGCCTTCGATCAGGATCTGCTTGGCTCGCTGCGCACCGCTATCGGCTCGGATCTGACCACTATCAAGGATGGGCTCGACCTCTTCATCCGCAGCGCCGAGAGCGATCAGGCCAGACTGCATGAACTCGAAGCACCGATGCGCAAGGTTGCCGATACGCTCGGCATGATCGGGCAGGGCGCGCTGCGCGAACGCCTGAAACGGCAGGCGGAGAAGATCGATGCGTTGAAGCAGGCGCAGGAGGATATAGACGAAGCGACGTTGATGGCGATGGCGGGGGATATCCTCTTTATCGAGACGTCGCTGGACAATCTCGGTGCTGCCCGCACGAATCTGGGTGTGGGACGCAGCGATCCTGATGGCAGCGGCAGTATGCTGCCCGAGGGTGAGTTCGAGAAGCTGGCAGACTCGGTGATTCGCGAAGCAGAAGTCGACATGGCGAGAAACCGCGAGGCGATCCTGGAGTTCATCGCCAACCCGCAGCGCCCAGAGTTGCTGGAGGCAGTGCCGGCGCGCTTCCTCTCGGTCGCCGGCGCGTTCAAGCTGATGGGTCTGGGAGAGGCAGCCGAACTGCTGCGCGGACTGGCGAGCTTTTCCGAACAGGTGGCACGGCAGGGCGAGCTGCCGCCGCAGGAGTCGCTGAATCGCTTCGCCGATGCCCTCACTTCGGTAGAGTACTACATGGAGGGGGTGACCGAGGGACAGGGTGTGCAGCCCGAGATTTTGCGGATTGCCGAACAGGCACTCGCGAGCCTGGGTGTCATAGAGCCGGTCACGCAGATCGAGGCGCCGCTTGAAACAGAGCAGCAGGAGGCTGCGGGCGAGGAGTTTGTCGAGCACGTGGATGAGATAGTGGTCGACGAGGTTGCGCCATTGCCGCACGAGATGGTCGACCGGGAGCAGGAGGTTGCAGAACCTGTTGTCGCAGCGGTAGCCGATGCGCTGGACCCGGAGATTCAGGAGATCTTTCTCGAGGAGGCGGGCGAAGAGCTGCGGACCATTCAGGAGCAGCTGCCGCGTTGGTGCGAGAATATCGACGACCAGGAGGCGCTCAAGACCACCAGACGTTCGTTTCACACCCTGAAGGGGAGCGGTCGCCTGGTCGGTGCGACACTGATTGGCGATTTCGCCTGGTCGATCGAGAATATGCTCAACCGGGTGATCGACGGTACCGCCGACTGCTCCCCGGCGCTGCTGGCGGTGATGCGAGAGGCGTTGGAGGTGCTGCCGGGCCTGATCGACAATCAGGCTTCGGGAAGCGCGTTGGAGTCCGACTACGATGCGTTGATGGCGCGGGCCTTCGCGTTGGCCGAAGGCAAGGAAGCGGAGCACGCCGAAGCCGCAGCCGAGGGCGATGCGGCGTCGGCGCCGGACGAGAAGTTCGAGTTGGAAGAGCAGGTCGAGTCCGACCATCTGGTCGAGCCGGAGGCTGGGCTCGAATCGAACGAGGAGCCTGGGCAGAGTGTCGGGGAGCCCGCCTCCGAAGGCGAATCGGAGCTTCCACCCGCCGCCATCGAAATGGACCCCGATCTCGCCGCCATCTTCGTGCCGGAGACGCTTGGCCACATTCAGGAGGTGCAGGCGTTCATTCGCGACTGCCGGGCTGACCCCGCGGCATGCGAGCTGAGCGGCGCGGGCATCACCCGTGCCCTGCACACGCTGCACGGCAGCGCCGAGATGACCGACATCGAATCCATCGCCACCCTGAGCAGCGAGCTCGAGTCGATGATCGGCCAGCGGCTCCAGGCCGGTCACGCGCTGGCTGACGAAGGGCTTCTGGGGTTGCTCGAAGTGTGCACTGACTGCATGTCAGCGATCCTGGACGTCATCAACGTGCCGGATTCGCGCATGCCCGAGTGGGAGCCGCTGCTGGATCGTATCGACGCGCAAGCGGAGACGGCGGCGGCACTCGGACAGGAGCCGGAGAGTGCCGAGTCTGCGGCGCCGGTGATGGCCGATGCAGGTATCGAGGAACTCCAGAGGCCGGAGTCCGAACTGCCGGCCGAGGGGGCAGGCGAATCTGTCGCGCCGGTCGAACCGGCTCGGAGTGCGATTGCTACGGCGGCAGAGCCCGTCTTCGATGAGATCGAGGGCGAGAGTGATCTGATAGAGATTTTTGTCGAAGAGGCGCGCGAGCTGCTCGATTCTATCGAGAGCGGGCTGCAGGCGTGGCGGGAGGCGCCCGAGAGCGACGCGCCGGTCAGCGATCTGCAGCGTACACTGCACACGCTGAAGGGTGGCGCGCGCCTTTCCGGGATCATGACCATGGGCGATCTCAGCCACGCCTTCGAAACTCTGTTGGTTGCGGAGACCGAGCGGGGAGCGGGGAACCGTGCCGATCTGATCGAGCTGGCGCAGGCCGTGTCGGACCGACTGGCGGAGCAGATCGACGATCTCTCGCTTGCCCCGAGGGTACGGCGCGGCAACGACCTGATCGCGCGAATCGAACGTTTTTCGGCGGGCAGTGCCGAGCCGGCGGAGCCGATGGCGGCGCCAGCCGTTGCGCCAGTGGCGGCGGAGCCTGCGGCTGTCACTCCCGCAGCGGCATCACAGCCGGCGGCAGAGGCGTCCCCCGCCGCTGCCGGGCAGCAACGTGCACCGACAGGCCGCCGGGAGCAGATCCGGGTGCCGGCCGACCTGCTCGACAAGCTGGTCAACAATGCCGGCGAGGTGAGCATCTACCGCTCGCGGATCGAGCAGCAGAACACCACGCTCGGTTTCAACCTGAACGAACTCGAGCAGACTGTCGAGCGCCTGCGTGCGCAGCTGCGCAGCCTTGATATCGAGACGGAAGCGCAGATCCTGTTTCGTTTCGAGCGCGAGAAAGAGGAGCGCGACACCCCGGAGCGGACCTTCGATCCGCTGGAGATGGACCGCTTTTCCAATATCCAGCAGCTCTCCAGAAGCCTGCTGGAGACGGTCAACGATCTGACCAATATCAACGGCTTTCTCGAAGATCTGCATAAGGAGGCGGAGACGCTGCTGCTGCAGCAGGCACGGGTCGCCAACGATCTGCAGGATGGTCTGTTGCGCACCCGCATGGTCCCCTTCTCGCAGCTGGTGCCGCGACTGCAGCGGTTGGTCAGGCAGACCGCTGCGACCCTTGGTAAGCAGGCGGAGCTGCGTATTCGCGGCGCGGAGGGTGAACTGGATCGCAGCATCCTCGACCGCATGATTGGTCCGGTCGAACATATCCTGCGCAATGCGGTATCGCACGGTATCGAAACGGTTGCGCAGCGCGAGGCGGCGGACAAACCACACACTGGCCGTATCGACCTTAACCTGATACGCGAGGGCAACGATGTGGTGCTCAGCATCGCCGACGATGGTGCCGGGCTGGATACCGACGCGATTCGCCGCCAGGCGATCGAGAATGGTCTGCTCGCTGCCGAGGCGGAGTTGCCCGAGAGCGACATCATCCAGTTTGTGCTGGAGCACGGCTTCAGTACCCAGAGCGAAGTGACCCAGATCTCGGGCCGCGGCGTGGGGCTGGACGTGGTGATCAAGGAGGTGAAGAACCTCGGAGGTTCGCTCGATATCGACTCCCAGCGGGGCAAGGGCACGACCTTCGTCATTCGCCTGCCATTGACGCTGGCGATCAGCGATGCGCTGCTGGTCGAGCTCGGCGACGAGATCTACGCGGTGCCGCACGTCAGCATCGAGGGCGTGGTGCGGCTAGGCAAAACAGAGCTGCTGAACTACTACGACGGACGCAGCGGGGCCTTCAGCTACGCCGACCATGAGTACCGGGTGCAGTATCTCGGGTCGCTGCTTAACGTCGGCCAGTTCAACCCCACCGAGCAGCGCAAGTGGTATCCGCTGCTGCTGGTACGTGCCGGCGATCATCGCGTCGCTCTGCAGGTGGACGGCCTGATCGGCAACCGCCAGATCGTGGTCAAGTCGGTGGGTCCGCAGATCAGTACCGTACGTTGGATCTCCGGCGGCACCATTCTCGGCGACGGCCGCGTGGCGTTGATTCTGGATGTCACCGCGCTGGTGCGCATGGATGTCGCTCAGGCGCTGCCGTCGCAGGTGTCGCTGCCGCCGGCCATACGCGAAAGCCGCCAGCGCACCGTAATGGTGGTCGACGACTCGATTACCGTGCGCAAGGTTACCGGGCGTGTGCTGGAGCGCAACGGTATGAAGGTGATCACGGCAAAGGATGGCGTCGACGCCGTGGCGCTACTGCAGGAGCAGCTACCCGACATCATGCTGCTCGACATCGAAATGCCGCGCATGGACGGCTATGAACTGGCACGGCACATGCGCAATACCGACGAGTTGAAGTCGATCCCGATCATCATGATCACCTCCAGGACCGGCGACAAACACCGCAAGCTGGCGCTCGATCTCGGAGTCAAGCGTTACCTTGGCAAGCCGTATCAGGAGAGCGAGTTGCTGGATAATATCTACTCGCTGCTTGCGGAGGAGGGCCCATGACCGGTCTGGAGACGACGGCCGGCATCAGGGGCGTGCTGCTACCGCTGCATCAGGGACAGCTGTTGCTGCCCAACCGCCTGATGTCGGAAGTCATAGGTTACCGCGAGCCGGACCAGATCATCCGTGGCGCACCCGACTGGTTCTCGGGAATAGTCGTCTGGCGCCATATTCCAGTACCTATGGTGAACTTCGACGCGCTGCTCGGGAGCGAGGATATCGAGGTAGGTCATCGCGCCCGCATCGCGCTGCTACGCACGGTCAACAGCGATTCCGCGCGCCCCTTCACCGCGTTTCTGCTGCAATCGATACCGCGCCTTATCAGAGTGGACGAGACGACGCTGGATCCGCTGGAGGCGGGAGACGAGGTGCGTTTCCTGCGCCAACGGGTCAGGGTCGGCGAGACCGAGGCGTGGATTCCCGACCTGGATGCACTTGAGAGTTCGCTGCAGGCGCTGCTGCGGTAACCAGTTTCACGGCATCTGCGGCGGAGCATCCGTCAGTACCCGATGAGGCGGCCGGTTTTGCCGGCCTACACCTCCGCTGAAGATGCGGAGCGAAAATCCCCCCACAGCGCGTGAATTGCCGCCAGCGCCGCCAGCGGTGCGGTTTCGGTGCGCAGGACATGCGGTCCCAGACGCACTGCGCGTACCCCGGCAGAGGATGCCGCTGCGAGCTCTTCCGCGGAGAATCCGCCCTCGGGACCCGCCAGCAGCGCGATCTCTGAACCTGGTTCGGGCAGCTGTTCCAGTGTCGACTCAGCGCGGTGGTCCAATACCAGCGCCGGAACCGGATCCACAATCCGCGCGTTGCACCAGAGGCCGAACTCCTGCACCGGGTTCAGTTGCGGCAGCCGGCGGCGGCCGGACTGCTCGCAGGCGGCAACAAGAATGCGCTGCCAGTGATCGAGGCGCTTCTGCATCCGCTCCGGCGACAGGCGCACCACCGATCTTGAGCTGATCAGTGGGGTGATCTCCGCAACTCCCAGTTCGACCGACTTCTGGATTGCGAAATCCATACGCTCACCCTTGGAAACCGCGATCGCCAGCCGGATCCGGAGCGTCGCGGGTGGTTCCGGCGCGGAGCGTTGCACTATCTCGGCCCACGCCTCTTTGCGGTCGGCATGTGTAAGCCGGGCCAGGTAGTCGTGGCCGTCGCCGTTGAACAGCGTGATCGAGTCACCGCTGCGCAGCCGCAGCACCTGCAGCAGATGGTGCCGCGCCTCCGGCTCCAGCTCGCTCTCACTCTGCGCCTGCAGCGGCTGAGGGGTGTAGATTCGGATCGAGCGCATCGCCGGTGCGGTGTCAGCTTTCGGAGAGCTTCAGGTCGTTCCAGATCTTCTCGATCACCCCGGACTGATTCATGGTGTAGAAATGGAGCCCCGGTGCGCCCTGATCGAGCAGTTTGCGGCATAGCTCTGTCACCACCTCCACGCCGAACGCGCGGATGCTGTCGACGTCGTCGCCGAAGCCCTGCAGGCGCCTGCGGATCCAACGCGGGATCTCAGCACCGCAGACGTCTGAGAAGCGCGCCAGCTGAGTGTAGTTGTAGATCGGCATGATGCCGGGAACGATCGGGATATCGATCCCCAGCGCGCGGCATTCGTCGACGAAGCGGAAGTAGGCGTCCGGGCTGTAGAAGTACTGTGTGATCGCTTCATCAGCGCCGGCCTGGACCTTGCGTTTGAAGTTGCGCAGATCGCTGGCGGCATCAGGTGCCTGGGGATGAAACTCCGGATAGGCGGCGACCGCGATGCGAAAGCGGTGGCCGGTTTCCATGCGGATGAACTCGACCAGGTCGTTGGCATGCGGGAAATCACCGGCCGCGCCCATGCCCGAAGGCATGTCTCCGCGCAGTGCCACGATACGGTCAATGTTCTTTGCCAGATAGTGGGCGAGTATGGCGCGCACCTGATCGCGCGAGGAGCCGATGCAGGAGAGATGCGGCGCTGTCTCTATGCCCTGCCCGCAGAGCCACTCGACCGTCTCCAGAGTGCGCTCCTGGGTGGAGCCGCCGGCGCCGTAGGTGACCGAAAAATAGCGCGGTTCGAGGCGCCGCAGGCGGGCGACGCTGTTCTGCAGCTTCTCCATGCCGGCATCGGTCTTGGGCGGGAAGAGTTCGAGGCTGAAATTGTGCTGGGGTAGTCGTGGTTCGTTCATGCAGGCTGGCCTGAAATGGGAATAGCTGGTGATCCTGCACCCGGATGGGTGCAGGATCGGCTTCTGCGCTACCGCCCGGCGGGATCAGTAGCGGTAGTGATCCGGTTTATACGGACCCTCTGCCGCAACGCCGATGTAGCGGGCTTGAGCGGGGGAGAGTTCGGTCAGCCTGGCGCCGATCTTGGCCAGATGCAGGCGTGCCACCTCTTCGTCCAGCTTCTTGGGCAGGGTGTAGACCCGTTTCTCGTAGGCGCCGCTGTTGTTCCACAACTCCATCTGCGCCAGCGTCTGGTTGGTGAAGGAGTTGGACATGACGAAGCTGGGGTGGCCGGTGGCGCAGCCCAGGTTCACCAG
>JAGRGU010000125.1 GCA_020445335.1 Gammaproteobacteria bacterium | reverse complement strand
GAGGCGGGACGTCCGAAGCCCAGCGAGGGGTGGCGCGCGAGGCGTTCGCCGACATCATGAGGGATGATCAACACCGCGCGCACCCTGGAGCTGGCCAGTGCCATCTCGGCGGTGGCGATATCGTCAAAGTAGCCGGTAAAGCTCACCACTCCGGTTGCCTGAGCGGTCTGTTGCAGGATCCGGCCGATGGCGCCGCCGCTGAGATCGACTACACCGGCCGGAATGTGGCGTACATTGGTGTTTATGGCAAAACCGAACAGCAACAACTGGATCAACGGGATCATCACCACCATGCCGAAGGTCATGCGGTCGCGCCGCAGTTGACGCAGCTCCTTGGCAAAGATGGCCGCTACCCTCGACAGCCCGTTCATCCCGGGTCTCCCTGGCCGGTACTTGTGACGAAGACATCCTCGAGGCTGGGACGTACCCTCTCCAACTGATCGTTCGCGGCAACTGCCGGCTGCTGCCTCAGGAATCCCAGCGGGTCGTCGATATGCGCATCCACCAGCACCCGCAGGCGGGATCCGAGCTGTGCCGCCGAAACCACCCCATCGACCGTCAGCAGTGCCTGCTTGAGGCGCCGGGGATTGGCAGCCGCGATCTCGACCACCTGCACCCCCATCTCGCGCATCAGCGCATCCGGAGTACCGTCGGCACATTTGTGGCCGGACTCGAGAATCGCCAGGCGGTGACAGCGTTCCGCCTCATCCATGTAGTGGGTCGAAACCAGAATGGTGGCACCCTGATCGCACAGGTCGAACAGCTGCTCCCAGAACTCCCGGCGGTTCTCCGGATCGACCGCAGAGGTCGGTTCGTCCAGAAACAGCAGCTCCGGACGGTGCAGGGTCGCCGCCGCCAGACTGAGGCGCTGTCTCTGGCCGCCGCTCATGCCGCCGGCCAGCTGCTGGGCGACGCTCTGCAGCTGATAGGTTTCGAGCAGTTGCGCGATGCGCTGGCGACGATCCGCCCCGCGCAACCCGTAGACGCTGGCGACGAAAGCCAGGTTTTCCAGCACGGTCAAGTCGTCGTACAGCGAAAAACGCTGGGTCATATAGCCGATCTTCAGGCGCAACGTCTCGGCCTCGTCCGGCAGGCTGTGGCCCAGCACCGACACCGAACCAGCGCTCGGTCGCAACAACCCGGTCAACATGCGGATGGCTGTGGTCTTGCCACTGCCGTTGGGCCCCAGAAAGCCGTAGATGCTGGCGCGCTCGACCGCCAGATCGAGCCCCTGCACCGCATGCACCTCGCCAAACTTGCGTCCCAGCCCTTCGGCGCGAATCACCCAGTCGGTCACGGCATATCCACCTGTACCGGCATTCCATTCGGCAGCCCGGACTCGCTCTCCGGCAGCTGTACCTCGGCCAGGTACATCAGGCGGGCCCGCTCCTCCTGGTTCAGCGCGTAGTAAGGGGTGAACGCCGGCTCGCTGGCGATCCAGCGCAGCTGCCCGGTGATAGCCTGTTCCAATCCGTCCACATGCACTGTCAGTGAGTCCCCCGGCCGCAGCCGGGCGCGATAGGGTTCGGGTACATAGATCCGTGCATATGGCGCCTTGCCGGCCAGCAGGATCGCCACCGGGCTGCCGGCGGTGACCCGTTCGCCCAGATTCCATGGCAGGGTGTCGAGCAGCCCGTCACGGGTAGCCGTGACATGCAGGTCGGCGAGATGCTTGTTCTCCAACGCCAGGATGGCGACCGCCGCGTCCAGCGCTGCCTGGGCCGCCTCCAGATCCTCGGCCCGGGCGCCGTTGGTCAATACCGCCAGCTCCTCTTCGGCGCTGACCAGCGCCGCCTGGTTGGCGTCGCGTGCGGCGCGCGCCTTGTCCAGATCGGCCCGGCTGACCGCGCGCTGACCTGCGAGATTGCGGATACGCGAGTAACTCGCCTCGCTCTCCACCAGGGCGGCACGCGCGCCTGCCACCCTGGCCCGACTGACCGCAACCTCCTCGGCCCGTGCACCATGGCGCAACTTGGCAAGCGCGGCTCGTGCCTGGGCCACCTCCGCGGTCGCCTTGTCGACCTGAGCCCTGCGCAAAGTATCGTCGAGCTGGACCAGAAGGTCGCCCTGCCTGACTGCACTGCCCGGCGCCACCGGCAGGGCTACCACCACCTCCGACGAAGTGGCTACGTGAGCGATGCGGTCACGCTCCAGAGTGCCGAGGGCAACCCCCTGCGATCCGTTCTCACAGGCGGCCAGAAACAACGGCAGCAGATAAAACAGGTAGCGCATCAATCGATCTCCCTTTGTCGGAACTGGACTCAATCGGCCGCGCTGGGCCGCGCCGTGCCAGTGGCAACGATACCGCCGATACATTGAAAAGCGCAGAACTGGCGCTGGTATCCAACCCGTTGGTATTCACCAGCGTGATCCCGAATAGTCTGATCCTGTGGTGCGGCCTTCGGCGTAGAGGCAGTATAAACCGCCTTACCCCTGGCGCTTAGTGCGAACTCTCACCTGATTGGGATGTACCTCTACCGACGAAAAAGCACGCCATCGAGTTAAGGCCGAGCGATGCCGAACCACAGCAGCCAGCCGTTCAATCGTCCCATCGGCCCACGCCGGGAATGCGTACCTGATGTTCGTCGAAGTTACCCTTTTCGGCGCCGCCGTGACAGGCCTGGCAGTTGCCGAAGCTGCCGACCTCCGGATTACCCGCGACCAGCCGATCGGGCACCTCGTGGTGCTTGCGCCGGAAGTAGCGGGTGTCGGTGATACGTAGCGGTGGCTGGTCGTTGCCATAGGCAAAGCCTTGCGAACGGCCATAGCCGCTGCTGTCGGCGGCGTTCGCCAGCAGATAGGATTCGATCGACTTCGCGGTGCCGCGATCGAGCTCGGCGTTGTCGCCAAAATGATCATTCAGTCCCTGCATCAGTGCGTACCAGGAGTCGGATGTCAATAGACCGGGCTGATAGGCGAAATGGCAACTGCCGCACTCCTCTTGGTACTGGGCATTGCGTACCGGCAGCACATCCCGCCGGTGACGCCCCTTTTCGCGTCGCTCATGCTCCTCGCGCTCCCGGTATTCGCCGCGTTCGCCCCATTCGCCACGCTCGCCCCAGCCGTCGGCAAACAAGGTGGTTGGGGTGATGCCCAGGCTGGCGACGCCGGCACCTGCCAGCAGCGTGAACACCGCGGTAGCGGTCAGATAACGTACAGACACTTTCATGTTCGATTCTCCGTTACAACAAGACGATGGTCAGGACTGGATGAAGAGCAGCAGGTCGCCACGCTCCTGCGGCGTGCAATCACGGCCCCAGGTCCAGCGGCAGTTACGCTTGAACCACTTCTCGATCTTGGCTTTGTCGGTCAGGCGCCTGGGGTTGACCCGTGGCGACATCGGTTCGATCGTTTTGCTGGTGCGCAGGTGCCGGCCGGTGCCCCCGGGATCGGCGGTGTGACAGCTGGCGCAGCTGCGTGCCGCTCCACCGTTGGGCGCCGGCACTTCACGCAGCCAGGCCTGCTTGCCGGCTTCGGCGCTGAACGGACGCCCGGCGCCGACCTGGTATTCGCTCAGCAGCTCTTTCACGCCAGCCGCCTGCAGAGGGGCTGCGAACAGCGCAGCCAGCATCAAACAGCTTATGTATTTCATTCGCTCCCCCTTGTCTTGATACCGGTGAACATCGCCCGGACCAGGTTCTCGCGATGCTGCAGACTGGCCAGGATCACCCCGCCTACATGCAGCAGCACCAGCAACAGGGTCAGGTTGGCCAGCAGCTCGTGGCCCTCTTCCAATGCCTCCAACCAGAATGGTGGCGCCCCGGCCATCAGCTCACGCAGCGGCCCGGCCAGCTCGGCCCCGCCGTAGAGCGCCAATCCTGACAGGCTGGTCAGCACCATTAAGATCAACAGCGCGACGACCATCGCCCCGCCGGCCGGGTTGTGACCGAGATGACGCTTGGGGTGGCCGTGAAGAATATCGCGGACGTAGCCCAGCACGCTTGACGGGCCGCGCACGAAATCAGTGAAACGCGCGTGGCGGGTACCGATGAAACCCCAGAGCACGCGGGTGATGACCGCCGCCAGAACCAGATAGCCGGCCAACGTGTGCAGGCTCAGCCAGTCGTCCTCGGTCAGATAGGCGACAGCAAAAGCGGCGGCTGTGCCCCAGTGAAAAATCCGCACCAGCGGATCCCAAACCTTGATCTGTTGTTGCATGATTGCCTCCCTATTTCCTCTGGAGGCCAGTGTGGACGAGCTAAATGAACTGAAGCTTAAAAACGCGGGCGGTTCCGACCGGGGTGACTGACAAACGATCTGCTGAAAACGTCGTCGTGGATATCGTCGTTGCCGATCGAGGTGCAATATGGGCCAGGTGCCCGATCGTGCTGGCGGGATCGCAAGCAACCGGGTAAGGAGCGGTCGTGGTTTTTACGATCTGCATCGCACCATCGTCATTTTTCGATCTTTTCGGTGGCCGAATCCCTGGCAGTGGCGACCGCGGCGGTCTCACCTCGATCCCCCATCTCGGTGAATGCCGCAGCCAGGATACCGGTAGGCATGGCGATCAAACCGATGCCAGCCACCGCCATCAGCCCCGCGAACACCCGGCCCAGCGGTGTTACCGGATATACGTCACCATAGCCCACCGTGGTCAAGGTGGTGAGCGCCCACCACAGTGCCCGCGGTATGCTGCCGAAAGCCTCCGGCTGGATACCTCCCTCTATCGCATACATGCCGGTGGCCGCAATCAGAAACACAAGGCTGGCGATCACCAGACTCATGAGAAGTTCATAGCGGCGACGTGCAAATGCGGAGAACAGCCGACGCAGGGCGACCGAGTAGCGACCGAACTTGACCAGGGCGATCAGACGCACGATACGCAGCAGCCGCAATATTGCGAGTTCGGGCCCAAAGAAAGGGGCGAGCAGCGACACCACCACCAGAATATCGACAATTGAGAGCGGTTGTGCGAGATAGCGCAGAGCACCCTTCGGTCCAGCGTACTCCGAGCGTACTCCAGCCGCCCATGTACGCAGCGCCAGCTCGATCAGAAAGAACAGGCCGAGCGCCAGTTCGGTCATCGGCAGGAGCAATCCAAGCGAAGCCTGAACGAGCGATTCGGTTCCGGCGATGCCAAGCAGTACACTCACCAGGATCAGCGCAACAACGAGTTTGTTGATCGTCGAGAGTTGGCGTCCAGGTGAGGATTCCAGCTGCGCATAGGCCAGCGCACGCAGCGAAGGCGATCTGTGAGGAGACCCTTTAGCCATGCTCTTCCCTCATTCTGTGCTCCCCTACCCCTATTGCGTCAGCCGCTGCTCATTGGCGCTCTATTGGCATGCTCTCAAGTGCCTGAGCAAATTCGAGGTTACCCGGAATTATGCGACATGCAGCAGGTCGTTGGCGACCGCCCGGAGACCGTTGCAACCGGCGGCCTCCTAGAGCGTGCAGGGAGCAAACGGTGCGGCCCGATGATCCGAGAAGCAGTGATCGAGTG
The DNA here is from genome assembly GCA_020445335.1 of Gammaproteobacteria bacterium. GTDB lineage: Bacteria > Pseudomonadota > Gammaproteobacteria > Chromatiales > Chromatiaceae > HKST-UBA178. The sequence goes on along the minus strand of JAGRGU010000125.1, from coordinate 32,435 downwards.
CGGTGAAAGTCGACAGGGTGGCCGGCCGGTCACCCCTGAATCGGACATTCGAGCCGAATACTGGCGGACCGGGCTGAAAACGCTCGGACGGGCGTCTGAAACAGATGTGCCGCCGGCTATACCGGCGCGGCCGCAACTGCAAAAAATGGACAGCCGCACCTTCACCGCCATCCGAGTATAGGTACAAACCCCAACAAGGTCCCAGTTTTCCGGGATTGACGCAACAGGCGCGATGGCGACACTTTGCACTATCCGCACCAGCGCCAGGAGAGCGACATGCCGAGATCCCTATCCACCCCCGTTATCACACTGTTGCTGGCGTTGTTGTTTTCGCTCAGCGCCCCGCTCGGCGCGGAGAACGCCAGAGGCAAGGTGACCGGCGGTCAGCAGTTCGAACACCCGGGATGGTTCAAGGAGAGCTTTCTCGACATTGCCGAGGATGTCAGCGATGCCAGCAGCGCCGGCAAGCACGTGATGCTCTTCATGCATCTCAACAACTGTCCCTACTGCTTCCGCATGGTGGAGGAGAATTTCAAGGGCGGCGAGCGCACCGAGTACATCAAAGCCAACTTCGACGTGATCCAGCTGAACATCAAAGGCGACCGCGAAATCGCCTTCAACGCCGAGCTGAGCGTCCCGGAGAAGGAGCTGGCGAAGCATCTCAAGGTTCGCTACACACCGACGGTGATCTTTCTCAACCATGAAAACAAGAGCGTGCTGCGGCTGAACGGCTACCGCTCGCCGCAGGATTTCGGCCAGGCGCTCGACTATGTGAAAGAGAAGGCCTATCTGCAAAGCTCGCTGGCCGAGTTCGTCGAGGCCCGCGCAGCCAAGCCGCGGTACCGCTTCCGCGACCATCCCCAGCTGCAGACGCTGAGCGATCTGCAGGCGGTGGCCGGCGAGCCGCTGGCGATTCTGTTCGAGGACGCAAGCTGCGACCGCTGCGACGAACTGCACGACGGACACCTGCAGCGCGACAGCGTGCGCGAAGTGCTGAAGCGCTTCACCTTCGTGCGGCTGGACGCCCGCAGCGACGACGAGATCATCGACCCCGAGGGCAACAGGACCACGCCACGCGCCTTTGCCGAACGGCTGGGCCTCAGCTACCGCCCGGGCATAGTGCTCTACGACAAGGGACGCGAGGTTTCGCGCATCGACGGGATGCTCTACAGCTACCATTTCGAGGAGACGCTGCGCTACGTCGGCGAGCGCCACTACGAAAAGTACCCGAAGAGCTTCTACGACTACCTCGGCGTGCGCACCGAACAGCTGCTGTCGGCCGGCAAGAACGTCGATCTGTCGCAATAGCGGGCGGAATCCGCGCCACCGTTAGCGCCGCTGCAGATCGAGCTGGAATTCGGCGCCGGGGTCACGCTCGACCACCCCGACAGAGCCGTGCATCGCCCTCATCAGGCGCTCGACCAGCGCCAGCCCGATGCCGGTGCCGCGGGTTTCGCGCGTCATCTCGTCCTCGCTGCGGTAGAACATGGCGAAGATCTTGCGGCGCTGGTCCCTTGGGACCCCGGGACCGTAGTCGCGCACCCATAACCGCAGACGATCGCGATCCAGGCTGCGGCAACCCAGCTCCACTTCGCGTCTGGCGCAACCTACCGAGAACTTGAGTGCGTTGTCGACCAGGTTGATCAGTACCTGGGTCAGCGCGTCCGCGTCGACCCGCAGCAGCGCGCCTTGCGCCTGCTCCTCGCAGCTCAGCCTGAGCGTGTATCCGGCCTGCTCCGCCTGCGCCGCCAGCTTGGGCCGGATCTCCTCCAGCAGCCCGCCGAATCGATACTCCACCAGCTCCAGACGCTGCTCTCCGCGGTCCATGCGCGCGAAACGGAGCACGTTCTCGATCAATCGCGAAAGGCGCTCCCCTTCGTCGAAAATATAGCGGTAGTAGCGCTCGCGCCGCTGCTCCTCGACCCAACCCTTCATCAGCATCTCGCCGTACATACGGATCGAAGTCAACGGTGTTTTCAGCTCGTGGCTCACCGCCGAGACGAACTCCTGCTGCTGCCGGGCCAGTTCGATCTGGCTCAGGCCCAGGCGATAGAGCATCAACAGGCCGCCGCAGAGCACCACGAACAGCAATGCGGCACTCCAGATGATTACGCCGCTACCCGCCCCCGGCGGCAGTTGCCTGACGCTGAAGAGCAGGTCGATATCGTCGAACGGTGCCGACAGCGCGGTGCGATAGAGCAGCGTGCCCTGCATCTCGCGGCTGGAGAGGTAGTCGTAACGCTCGCCGCTGCCGAACAGCTGCTGCAGGTCGCCCTGATAAGCGACCATCAGGTCGCTCATCAAGGCCAGCAGCGAGGGTTGAAAGAGGCCTCCGGCAAGCCCCTGGAGAAACGGCTGCTGAGCCAGCAGGATTCCCTGTATGTAGCGCTGTCCGTCGCGCCAGACGTTGCGAAAAAGCACGAAATGGCCGTCTTCGAGCCGGCTGAAGCGATAACGATCGAGTTCGCTCTCGAAGCTCCTCACCGGAATACGTGACGGCCAGTCGCCGGCCTCATCCGCCAGATCGACCACCGGATCGGGCAGCTGGCCGCGCTCCTTGCGCACGCGGGAAGCGGCCGCGCCGGCGCCGGTTGCGAGCTTCTCCCGTGACGAAGCCTGCGGCGCATCCGCATCGGCGAAGGGTTGCTCCAGCTTCAGCTCCTCCAGCCGCGCGATGCCCTGGGAAGGAACCGCCACGCTGCGCTGCTGACTCCGCTTCGGCGCGCTCGCCAGCCGATCGAAAGCGGCCTGCGACTGAACCAGAGCGGTTTCGGGCTCGGGCGAGCGCTCCGATTTCGACCTGGCCGGTGCAGCGGCTTTGGGCATCGTCGGCGCGGCGGCCTCGGGTTCGAGCGCCCGCCCCTCCTGCGCTGCCACCGGGCTGGCGGCGACCAGACGGTTCTGCCGCAGAATGTGGTGAATGCGCAGTGACAGCGCGAGTCGCTGTTCGCTCTCTTGCGCGGAGAGACCGTAACGCGCCGCACGCTCATGATCCGGTGGCAGATAAGGGGTGCTGAAGCGGCCTGCCGCGTCGATCTGGAAGTAGCCCAGCGTGCCGGCGATCGGCGCAACCGGCGGCCAGGCCGCGAGCGACGAACGCTGCAGCAGATTGGCACTGCCACCGCTGCCCACCACGTTGAGAAAGGAGAAATCGGTGAACGGGCGCCGCTCCTCGCCGGCGATCAGCTTCGCGGCGGCCTGATCGATGCGTGTCGCCAGCTCTTCGGCCAGCAACCGATGCCGATGCAGCGCTTCCCACTTCATCTCCGAGAGCGCCTGCCAGACCAGCACCGCAGTCGGTGTCGCCAGCGCGACGAAAAGCAGCAGCAACAACCGCCGCAGCGCGGACCTGTGCAACGATCGAAAGCCGCCGCGCACCGGCTCAAGGCCCCTGCAGCAGCCGGTAGCCGACGCCGCGCACGGTCACCAGAAAGCTCGGCGAGCCCGGGTCCGGTTCGATCTTGCGCCGCAGTTTGGCGATATGGATATCGACCGTGCGGGTCTCCAGGCCCAGGTTCCTGGCGTAGCCCCAGACCTCCTCCAACAGCTCCTCCCGCGACACCGCCCGACCGGCGTGGGAGGCCAGATAGCGCACTATCTCCATCTCCCGCCGGGTAAAGCGCACCTCTCCAGCCGGCGTGCGCGCCGCAAGGTTGTCGCAATCGATCTCGACCGATTCACCCAGACGGATCGACTGCCGGGTTTCGCCCGGCGGCCGGGTCCGGCGCAGCACCGCCTGCACGCGCAGCACCAGCTGGGTGACCGAAAAGGGTTTGGCGACGTAGTCATCGGCGCCGAGCGTCAGGCCATGGACGATATCCTCGTCGCTGCTGCGCGCGGTCAGCATGATCACCGGCTGGTCTGGCCGCGCCGCCCGCAAGCGCTCACAAAGATCGAAGCCGTTGAGCCCGGGCAGCATCAGGTCCAGCAGCACCAGGTCGTAGTTGCCGGCGAGCGCCAGCGACAGACCCCGCGTCCCCTCCTCGGCGCTCTCCACCTCGAATCCATGAAACAGAAAGACGTCGACCAGTCCGTTACGGATCGGTGCTTCATCTTCAATGATCAGCAGGCGTGGTTTGCTTGACATGCGGATTGCGTTTTCCAGGCGGAGCAGTGATGGCCCGCAGCAACGAGTCTAGCAGCCGGGCCATCGACGCCAGGTAAATTTTTGGTAAAAACCCAGCCGCCGGATTTTACCAAAGCCTGTCTGTTCGCTCTGCCCGCGGCGCCCTAGTGTAGAGCCAGGGGCCAAACCGAGGAGAGATGAAATGGCATTGATCAGACGTGTTTCCCGACTGCTGCGCGCCGACCTGCATGCGCTGCTCGACCAGCTGGAGGAGCCGGAGGCGTTGCTGCGGCAGGCGCTGCGCGAGATGGAGCAGGCGCTCGCCGAGGACGAGGCGCAGTTCAAACGGCTGCAACGGCGCAGCGGCGATCTGGCGCGCCGCGAGGAGTCGCTGGCGCGCTCGCTCGAGGGCTACGCGCAGGAGCTCGACCTCTGTTTCGAGAACGACGCCGAATCGCTGGCCAAGGGTCTCATCCGTCGCAGGCTGGAGTGCGAACAGCGGATCGAGTCGACAGCGGCGCAACGGCGGGAGTGCCAGCAGGGGCTGGAAGCGCTGGAGCAGAGATTGACAGAGAGTCGCCAGCGCCTGGAGCAGACCCGACAACAGGCCGAGCTGGCCGCGCGGGAGCCGGTTGTCGAGATGCAGCCAGCGCACACCTGCCGCTTCGACCCCGTGGTGAGCGAGCAGCAGGTCGAGCTCGCGCTGCTGCGCGAAAAGCAGAAGCGGGGGCTTAGATGAAAAGTGTAAGTTTCGTTGAGGGGATCGTGGTGGCACTCGTGGCCGCGCTCGGCGCCAGTCTCTGCTACAGCAGCGCGATACTGCTGCTACCTGCCGAGAGCGCACTGCGTCTGGTCGGTGTGCTGTTGAGTCTGGGCTATACCATCTATCTGCTGGGTCGCAGCCGACTGCGCAGCGGGCGCGTCGCGATGATCGCATTGTGGCTGATGATCGGTCCGCTGTCGCTGACACAGACGCTGCCGCTCAGTGGCGCGGTACTGCTGCACAGCGGCTTCGTCTGGCTGCTGCGTTCACGCTATCTGCACGCCGGCCCGCTGGCGGTGTTGATGGATCTCGGCCTGGTACTGCTGGGACTCGCCACCGCGTCTTGGGCGGCGCTGCAGAGCGGCAATCTGTTTCTCGCGGTCTGGTCGCTGTTCCTGGTCCAGGCGCTGTTCATCTTCATCCCCAACCCGAGCGTCTGGCATCGCAGCGACCAAGCGGAGCCACAACACCCCTTCGCCCAGGCTTACCAATCGGCTCAGCTCGCACTGCAGCGACTGAACCTGCGTTCTTGAATATATCCGGAGTGACTATCATGAAAAACGGAGTGATCGCCCTGACCCTTTTCACCGCCACCGCCGTAGCCATCGGTGCCTACCCGCTGATCGAGACCAGCCCCACGACCGCGCACGCGGTACAACCCATCGCGCCGCTCAACGCGGCAGCAGCGCAACGACCGGTCATCGATGTCGTTTTCGTTCTCGACACCACCGGCAGCATGGGCGGCATGATCGCCGCCGCCAAGGAGAAGATCTGGTCGATCGCGGCGAGCATGGCGGCTGGCGATCCCGCTCCGGCGATCCGTATGGGACTGGTGGCCTATCGAGACCGGGGAGATGCCTACGTCACCCGGGTGGAGGATCTGTCGAGCGACATGGACAGCGTCTACGCCACACTGATGGAGCTGCGCGCCGAGGGCGGCGGCGACGGACCGGAGAGCGTCAATCAGGCGCTGGACGACGCCCTGCACAAGCTCTCCTGGAGCCAGCACGAGAACGCCTACAAGGTGGTGTTTCTGGTCGGCGACGCACCGCCGCACATGGATTACGACAACGAGCGTCGTTATCCGGAGCTGCTGCGCGAAGCGGACGGGCGCGATATCGTCGTCAACGCGGTGCAGTGCGGAGAGAGCCCGCAGACACGCCGTATCTGGCAGCAGATCGCGGCGCTTGGCGGCGGTACCTATTTCCGCGTCGATCAGCAGGGTGGCGCGCTGGCGCTCGACTCGCCGTTCGACGAACAGATCGCCGCGTTGTCGGCGCAGCTGGACGCCACCCGCCTCTACTACGGCGATCAAGCACAGCGCGCAAGACAGCAGCGCAAGATGCGGGCGACGCGGAAGCTGCACGACGAAGCGTCCGCGGCATCGCGCGCGAGACGCGCCACCTACAACCTGTCGCGAAGCGGAGCGGAGAACTTCCTGGGCGAAAACGAACTGGTCGATGGCGTCTCCAGCGGTCGCGTTGCGCTGGAGGAGATCGACAGCGCCGACCTGCCTGCACCGATGCAGGCGATGGCGCCTGGCGAACGCAAAGCGCTGATAGTGGAGCGAGCCGCGGAACGCGACCGGTTGCGCGCCGAGATCGAGACGCTCAGCAGCAAGCGCGAAAGCTACCTGGCGGACGCGGCGAAGAAGGTCGAAGCACGAGAAACCTCCCTCGACCACCGGATTCAAAATGCGGTTCGCGAGCAGGCAGCGAAACTGGGAATACACTACGACAAGGATGATTTGCGGTACTGATATCGTCGTACCGCGACACGGGCCCGCCGCAGGATCAGCCGGCGCGGGCCCGCTCCCGCAGCGGCCCGCTCCAGCACAGGGCAGTGGCCGGTCGGGATTGTGGGGCGGTTGCACTGGACGGCCGGGGTCTGTTAACAATATCGGCATCGTGTCGACAGACGCCGGATAGGTTCGCACACTCATGACAACCCCGCAGATTCAGATTTTGCTGGTTCTGTTCGCGTCCCTGATACTCTTCGCCTGGGGGCGCTGGCGCTACGATCTGGTCGCGATGTTCAGCCTCCTCGCCTGTATTCTGTTGGGTCTGGTACCCGAGGCGGAAGCATTTCACGGTTTCGGCCATCCCGCCGTGGTCACCGTGATCGCGGTGCTCATCCTCTCTCAGGGACTGCAGAATGCCGGCGTCGTCAACCGCATCGCTGAGCTGTTCAAGCGGGCCCAACCCTCTCCCACGCTGTTGCTGGCGAGCCTGACGCTCATCGTCACGCTGCTCTCCGCGTTCATGAACAATGTCGGCGCGCTGGCGCTGATGCTGCCGGTGACGATGATGGCCGCCGAAGAGTACAAGATTCCGCCGGCCAGGCTGTTGATGCCGCTGGCCTTCGGCAGCATCCTGGGCGGCCTGGCGACACTGATCGGTACACCGCCCAATATCATCATCTCGGGCTATCGTGCCGACACGCTCGGCAACGGCTACAGCATGTTCGACTTCGCACCGGTCGGCGTACCTGTCGCGCTGCTGGGAGTTGCCTTCATCGTTCTCCTGGGCTGGCGCCTGATTCCGCAACAGCGCATGAGCGGCGACGCCTCGTTCAAACTGTTTCAGATCGAGAGCTATCTGACCGAGGTGCGCGCCACCGAAAACTGCAACTGCGTCGGTGAACGACTCTCCGATCTGCCGTTGATCGCGCACGATGCCATCGAACTCCTGGGTATCGCGGACGCCAACGGATTCATGCGCACCATTGCCGAAGACCACCGTGTTCGCGCCGGCGACATATTCATCCTGCGTGCCGATCCGACCGAGATCAGTCCGCTGATCGACAAATACGGTTTCGAGTTGGTCACCACTGCGACACACATCTACGAAGAGCCCGATCAGCACAGCCTGATGATGCTCGAAGGGGTATTGACGCGTGACTCTCCACTGATCGGCCGCGACACTCGCTTCCTGCGCAGACTCTCCGGCAGATCCATCGCCCTGGTCGGGTTGGCGCGCAAGGACCGGCCGATGGTGCCTCGTCTGCGACGCCAGATCTTCCGCATAGGTGATGTTCTGTTGCTGCAGGGACACCAGGAGACGATCGACGAGCAGTTCAAGCAACTCGGATTGTTGCCGCTCGCGACTCGCCCCCTGCGTCTCGACCGCCCGCCCAGAGTGGCGATTGCACTGCTCTCTTTCGGCGCCGCGGTGGTGCTCGCGATGACGCATCTGTTGACGCTGCCGGTTGCGTTCACCATTGCCATCATCGTCTACGTCTTCGCCGGCATCATCCGGGTCAGAGAGATCTACTCACAGGTCGACTGGTCGATCATCATCCTGCTGGGGGCCATGATTCCCGTCGGGCATGCGCTGGAGACGACCGGCGCCACCATCCGCATCACGGAGCTGTTGATCGCGCTTGCCGGCGGCGATTCGCCGGTGCTGATACTGGTGCTGATCATGGTCATCACGATGCTGCTTTCGAGTCTGGTCAACAACGCGGCGACCGCGCTGGTGATGGCACCGATCGGAGTCGCAGCGGCCGAGTCGATGAACGTCAGCCCGGATCCGTTTCTGATGGCGATCGCTATCGGCGCATCCTGCGCGTTTCTGACCCCGATCGGGCACCAGTCCAACACCCTGGTGATGGCGCCGGGCGGATACCAGTTCGGCGACTATTGGCGCATGGGGCTGCCGCTGGAGCTGCTGATCCTGGTGCTCAGCATCCCGCTGATCCTGCTGGTCTGGCCGCTATGAGAAATACCGTGGATCACTTACCCGGGTGCGCTTGATAACGCCTGTGTTCCGCTACCAGGGCCCCTGAACCCAACAGGCGAAGACGGGATATAATCGGCGCTTTGCGATACACCCTCCCTCAAAGAGCCATGAACTACGACATCCCGAAGCTGCAGCAGCGTTTCATCAGAATACGCGAGAACAAACTGTTCGAAACGTTCGTCATTATCGTGATCATCCTCTCCGCACTGGTGATAGGCGCCAAAACCTATCAGATTCCGGAGCATGTACTGGCGCTGTTCTGGATCCTGGATCAAGCGATCACATTGATATTTCTGGCCGAGATCATCATTCGGATGATTGCGGAGCAATCATTGAAATCCTTTTTTCGCAAGGGCTGGAATCTGTTCGATTTCACGATAGTCGTCGCCAGCCTGATCCCTGTGGAAGACAGCCAGGTCGCGTTGCTGGGACGTCTGCTGCGGATCTTTCGCGTACTGCGCCTGGTATCGATCATTCCGGAACTGCGCATACTGTTGAGCGCGTTCGTCACCGCGGTCCCGCGTATGGGTTACGTATCGCTGCTGATGTTCATTATCTTCTATATCTATGCCGCCATCGGCAGCATGCTGTTTCACACCATCAATCCCACGCTGTGGAGCAATATCAGCGTTGCCATGCTGACGCTGTTCCGGGTCGCCACTTTCGAGGACTGGACCGATGTGATGTACGAAACGATGACGGTCTTTCCGCTCAGCTGGACTTTCTATCTCTCTTTCATTTTCATCGTCGCCTTTGTATTTCTGAACATGATGATAGGCATAGTTCTGGAAACGCTGCAGAAGGAACATGAAAAGTTCGATCTCATTGAAGGGACCGGTGAAGCTGGCGAGGTTCACCGCATAGAACTCAGAACAATCGAGATGGAGGCGAGACTCGAGCGCATGGAAGAGATGTTGAAAACGCTCTGTGCTGGCGGTCGCGAGAAATAGGATCCATGCACGGCGCTAAAGAATATCGTGCTCAATCCGATCATTGAATGACCGGCGTGACAGCTTGTATAACCTTTTAGGCCATACAGGCTGTTCATTGATCGCGCCATACTCGTATAATTGGCGCAACGCATAGTCAGGACTTGCGTTGTATATAGCTCGGTCACATCGGAGTCGCCGGCGCTGTTCAACAGAACCAACTCATTTATCGCAATCCAGGAAAGACCAGCATGGTAAAAACGAAGGTAGCAAAGAAGAGCACGACCAAGCGCAGCACTACATCCACTGCTACGACCAAGACGGCAGCCAAGAAGCGGGTCAGCAAAAAAAAGGTGAGCACGGTTTCGCAGGTCGTCCAGCTGCAGCAGAGCATCACCAGATCACAGAAGCAGCTGGCAGGTGCGCTTGAAAAGGAGGTCGTGCAGAAAAGCAAGTCCGTCGAGAAGATCAAAGCGCTGTTAGCGAAGGCAACGGCAAAACAGAAGTTGCAGCGCAGCAGGCGTCAGGATGCTTTGACGATGCTGGCGGAGAAGAAGACGCAGGCGGCCAAGAATCGCGTCGCACGCGCGACGGCGGCGGTGCAGGCCGGCAGCGCCACTATCCGCAAACTGCGTGACGATATGCTGGCCGCGCGCCAGGCGCTGGTCGAGGCGAAGCAGGCCGGCAAGAAGTATCAGTCGATGGAGAAGGCAATCGCCCGTTTCGAACGGGAGTGGGAGAGAGCCTCCGCTCCGTCCAAGAAGGTTCGCAGACGTAAAAAAGCAGTCGCAGCTGCAGCGGTCGTGAGTGCCGCCGAATCCACTGTTCAGGAGAGCGGCGGCAAGTAGCAACCTCGGCCACGGGGCGGGTTTCGAATGAGACAGCGTTGTTCATTCGCGACCCGTCCCGTGGTGCGCCGAGATCCTGACCGCTGGTCCAGCGCGATGGTTGCCGAACCCGGTTACTACTTCAGCTCCTTTGGACCGTAGTTCCGGAACAGCTCGATGTTTTTCTCGATCTCCGCTGCGGAGAGAATATGCGGGCTGCCGATGCGCAGGCTGGTGACGTACTGGTGCGCCAGGTTCTCGAGTTCCACCGCGAGCCACATCGCCTTTTTCAAATCGCTGCCCAATGCAATCATGCCGTGATTGGCGAGCAGACAGCAGTTTCTTTCGCGCAGCGCGAGCAACGCATTGCGGGACAACGCTTCGCTGCCGAAGGTGGCATACTCAGCACAACGAACCGTCGCGCCCCCAGCGGCGGCGATCATATAGTGGACAGCGGGGATTTCGCGCCTGCAGATCGCTAGCGAGGTCGCGTAAAGCGGATGGCCATGTACCACCGCGTTTACATCGGGCCGACTGCGCATGATATCGCGATGGAAGCGCCACTCCGATGAAGGCTCCCCCTCTCCCTGCCAGTTGCCGTCGAAATCCATGACCAGTATCTGGTCGAGGTTCATCTCCGCATAGGGCACGCCGGACGGCGTGATCAGCAGCTGCTCACCAAACCTGACGCTGATGTTGCCCGAAGTCCCCTGGCTGATCCCCAGAGGTCCCATCTCCTGCACGGCGGAGACTATGGCCGCACGTTGCTGTTGCTCGATTGGATCCATCAAAACCTCCTGATCGGGCTTGCGGTGCGGAGCGTCACACCTGCTTGCGCCTGTTGTCGCGTCGGCGCCAGAGCCGTGCGCCGGCTGCGGCGCAGACCAGCGCGGCCAAGAAAAACAGCAGTGTCATCGGCTTTACGCCACCAAGTGAAATCGATGTCCAGAGCGACAAGCCGGTGGCGAATGCCGCCACCGCAAGCGCGTGCGCGACCACACGACTGGTTGCGACCGCCGCGGTGACATACCCTCCCAGCAGCATGATCAGCATGTAGCCGCCGAATCCGATCATATAGGGCACGACGCCAATGACGACATCGAGCTTGGGATAACTGCCGTGTGCCATCTTCTGCCCCACCAGCATCGAGACGAACAGCAACTGCAGCAGCAGCACCAGCGGTACCACCACGGCGCTACCTGCCAACAAGGCTCGCCATCTGATCATCGTCTATCTATCCCGCCTGTTCGCCCAACGCCCGGGTACTCTATTCCGATTTGCACGGAAAGGTAACGGAATTTCCGTCGTCACTGAGTCTCATGAATGTAATATCAACTGCCAATAACCGACATCGTGCCACCGGTCGAACTTATAGCCAACTTCTGCGAGCTGGCCTCTCTTCCTGAAATGGAATTTTTCGTGCAGCCTGACGCTCGCTTCGTTTGGCAATGCGATGATAGCGATCACGCTATGGCAGTTCTGTTCTTTCAATTGTCGAAGCAAGGCTTGGTAGAGTTTCGAACCGCTCCCTCTGCCACTACTGTTCTTTGCGACATAAACGGTAGCTTCGACGGTAAAGCGGTAGGCGGAGCGGGAGTGAAACAAGCCGGCATACGCGTAGCCGACAACTCGATCCGAAGACTCAGCCACCAACCAGGGCAATGAGGCCGAGAGTACGGTGTTGATTCTTTCGCGTATCTGCTCCGATGTAACTTCCAGCTCTTCAAAAGTTACGACAGCATTACGGATGTAATGGTTATATATTTCGGTGATAGCCGCTGAATCGGCCTCGGCGGAAACCGGCCTGATCGAAATATCCAACGTGGTGTCTGGCATGCGATTCAAACGCCGGGGCACTCCCGGCCTTCAGGAAATGGGCAACAAAAAATATCAGAGAATCTGGAAGGTTGTCACGCTGATACCGCCGGGTAAGGTCGCCAGCTATGGCCAGGTGGCCGATCTTTCCGGTCTGCCCGCCAATGCGCGGCTGGTGAGTCGCGCGCTGAAATCGGCTCCGGAGGATCTCGAACTACCCTGGCATCGGGTGGTCAACGCGCAGCTGCGTATCTCCTTTCCCTACGCAACTCCCGGCTATCTGGAACAGCGGCGGCGACTCGCCGCGGAAGGCGTGCTCTTCCGCGGTCGACGGATCGATCGGGAATGTCACTGGAGGCCCGATCTTTCGGTGCTGCTCTGGCAACTGGATGGCTAGTGCCGGCAGAGCGCAACAGAATCACGCGGTGTGACTGCCGGCATTTATCCAATGTGATCGCCCGCTCCAGCGCACCCCCAATCTGGCGATCGACCGCTATCCGCGAGCGCTGACCAGCAGTCGCGCCGCCAGCAGCAGGAAAACAGTGCCGGCAACCCGATTGAGTATCCGTTGCGCAGCTTGCGACCGTCCCAGCCTCTCGCCGAGCGATCCGGCGAGCCAGCTGATCATCCCGAACACCAACAGCGTTGCGACAATGAACAGCGCTCCCAGGATCACGATCTGCCAGACTGCAGGTATGTCCGAAATGGTGACGAACTGCGGAAGAAAGGCGAGAAAAAAGATCGAGACCTTTGGGTTGGTCACGTTCATGAAGATCCCTCGTCGGTAGAGCTGCGGCAAAGTCAACGAGCGGCCTTCCGCCAGCTCGATACTCTCGCCGCTGGCGCGGAACGCCTTCCAGGCCAGCCATAGCAGGTACCCTGCCCCCGCCAGCTTCAGCAGGGTGAAGGCGTGGCTCGATGCCTGGATCAGGGCGGCGACGCCGAGCGCCACCGCGGTCGTGTGCACCAGCAGTCCGGTGCAGAGTCCAAGCACTACCACGAACCCCGCTCGCCGGCCATGAATCGCCGATTGGGTCAGCACGAAGAGGTTGTCGGGCCCGGGCGCCAGACCGAGCAGCACGGAGGCAAAGAAAAAAGTGACGGCGACGTCGGGATCGATCATAGTGCAACAGCTTCCCCTGCCGGGGGCTTGAGCAAAAAAAAGCCCCACTCCTTGCGGGCGGGGCTTTTTCGGGTAGTACCAGCTATCCGGGATAGATGAGCCTACTGCGGAACAACGTTAACTGCACTCAATCCCTTGGGACCGTTTTCGGTTTCGAAAGTAACCTGCTGACCCTCGGCAAGCGATTTGAAGCCGCTTCCCTGGATTGCGCTGTAGTGAACGAAGACGTCGTCGCTGCCATCGGACGGTGCGATGAAGCCGAAGCCTTTGCTATCGTTGAACCATTTTACTGTGCCTGTAGCCATTCGGGGTACCTAAATCTTGTAGAAATAAACAATGTATCAGACGTGCAGATCGTTGTTGAGAAATTACGGGAGGGACTGCTGCATATACTACACTGCTTACAACTCACCGAAACTGCCACAAGAAAAGACTGCAACGCGCATAACCATATACCATCCTGCGAGCGGATGCCAAACTTTTTTGTTGTTATTAAGGATCTGTTCTCACAAGATTTTTTAAACGATGCAGCTCGGCCACCGATGTCTGAATCGTAACACGGGAGTGAGTTCGTTGAACCGCTAGCGGCCGGTGTACGGGAGGCTCCTAATGCGATCCGGTGTTAATCCAGTAATTCCCCTCCCGGATATTCGGGATTACCCTTACTCGAAGTTCCTGCTCAGCGACAATCAAGGCCCCTCGCCCCATGCAGTCAGCCAAGTCTCTCCACGTCATCCCTGAGTTGCTCCAGCTTGCGCGTGATCACCCGCTCGAGGTGGTCGATATCCTGCAGTATCCGCTGCTTCGCCTCGACGATGTTTTCGTCACGCCGCACGATCCGCTCCAACTCCTCGCTCGCCTTCAACATCAGCGGCGAGATCTCGCTCACCTCCTTGTACTGTCCCCTCCCGCTGTCGACTGGAATCACCTTGGTCGATCGGCCCTGGCGGAACTTGACGCTATGCGCGAACAACTCCCCGCGCCTGCGCTTGAAATAGATTTTGAGGATATCCTCGTCCCCCTCCTGACGCAGCGTGTAACGTTCGATGAGGTCGATATCGGTGATGCCGAGTTCGTTGAGCGTGTCGTACATGGTCCTGTTCCGTAACCGCTGGAGCACCGTCGGTCGCCGACGGACATACTTGCAGCAAGTGTAGATCAAAGCACGGCGGAGAGTGGACTCGGCGGAACTATTGCGCCAACGGCAGCGTAAAACTGATCATCGCCCCGCCTTGCGGTCGGTTCTGCGCGGAGATCTCGCCACCCTGCAATTCGCAGATACGGCGGGCGATTGCCAACCCCAGCCCGGCATGCTGCTGCGAGCCAAGGCTGTTGCCGGCGCGGTAGAAAGGCTCGAACACCTGTTCGATATCGGCTGCGGAAAAACCCTCGCCACTGTCGGCGATGGATACTCTTACCACTGCCCCATCCAACTGCGCATCGACCTCGATGGCACCACCGATTGGGGTATGACCGAAGGCATTCTCCAGCAGGTTCTCCAGCACGCGTTCCGTCAGGCCTATATCGGCCAGTACGAAAGGCAGTGGACAGGGTTCGCCGAGGCTCAGCCTGATCTGCCGCTTTCGTGCCAGCAGCTGGTACTTCTGCACCACATCCTGTAACAGCTCAGCGGGAGGAAAAGGTTCCGGATCGGGCTGGCTCTCGCGCGCATCGAGACTGGCGAGCTCGAACAGCTCGTTCAACTGGCGCGACAACCGACGGCTTTGTCGCAGCGCAATATCGAGATACTCCCTTCTCTCCTCCTCCTGCATCTCGTCGCCTTTCAACGTCAGCGACTCCAGGTAACCCTGCAGAGAAGTCAACGGCGTGCGCAGGTCGTGCGATACCTGCGCTACCAGCTGCCGCCGCAGGTTGTCCTGCTGCTGCAACTGGCCCATCTGGTCCTGGATACGCACCGCCATCTGTTCGAACGTCAGCCCTAGCCGATCAACTTCGTCGCCCCGCGGATGCAACGGCCCGACCGGCTGCGGCAGCGCCTTGAAGCCGCTGCTGTCAAACCTGTCCATCATGTTCGAGAGCCTTTGCAGCCGGCGCGTCAACAGCCGGAACAGCAGCAGCCCGGCGATCAGCCCGAAGACCAGACTTGCGGCAACGGACCAGCCGCTGAGCCGCAGGAAGAGGCTCTCCCGCACCATTCGGTCGGCCTCCTCGAACTGCTCTCCGCGTAGCACCACGTAGAGATAGCCTTCGGGGTTTTCGCTGGAGGGGACCGGCGTAACGGAGAAGGCCTTGTGTCGGTCGTGGCTGCGGGGATCGTCACCCAGCAACAGCGCCTCCTCCTGCCTCAGAAACTGCCGGATGGGCTCGAGCGATACCCGCTTGCGCTTGACCACGCCCGGATCCGCCGAGTATGCAAGGATCCGTCCTTCCAGGTCGAGCAGGTAGATCTCAATGCTCGGGTTGATCACCATGTACTGACGGAAGGTCTCCTTCAGCGCCATCTGATCCAGCCGTCCCTCGGCGACGAGATTGCGGTCTGCGACCAGATTGCGCGCCAGATCCCGGTTCAGCTGCTGATTGAGCTCATCGAGATAGTGACGCGTCGCCGAGCTGCTGAGCAACGCATACATCAGGCCGACGGTGGAGAAAAGCAGCACCAGTACCAGGGCGAGTCGCGCGTAGAGGGTCTTTGGCATCACTGCTCGGCGAACTTGTAGCCGACTCCCCATACGGTGAGGATATAGACCGGCTGCGCGGCGTTCTTCTCTATCTTGGAACGCAGCCGGTTGATATGGGTATTGACGGTGTGCTCATAGCCTTCGTGGTTATAGCCCCACACCTGATCGAGCAGCTGCGCGCGGCTGTAGACCCGCCCCGGGTGGCGGGCGAAACAGCGCAGCAATTCAAACTCTCGCGCGGTCAGATCGACCGGCCTGCCGTCGATCTCGACACTGTGCCTGGCCGGATCCATTACCAGCGCGCCGTGCCTGATGACGCCACCGTCGGGCTCGTCCGTATCCGCCTCGGCACCCCCCGAGAGCGCGGCGACGCGCCTGAACAACGCCTTGATGCGCGCCTTAAGCTCGGCGATGCTGAAAGGTTTGGTGAGGTAGTCGTCGGCGCCGATCTCCAGCCCCAGCACCCGGTCGAGTTCGGAGGATTTGGCAGTCAACATCAGGATCGGCACGTAACGGGGGTGCAGTCGCAACTCGCGACAGACATCGATGCCATCGCGGCCCGGCAGCATCAGGTCCAGCACCACGAGATCGAAGCGCCGCTCACTGAAGCGGGAGCATCCCTGCTCGCCGTCGACCGCAATCTCCGCTTCGCAGTCGATATCCCGCAGGTGCATCTGCACCAGACGCGCAATATCGGGATCGTCCTCGATGATCAGTACGCTGTAGCGCATAGCCGTAAAATCCGGTGCTCCTGCCGTCGGCGTCCAACAGGGAGTGATACTCCGCCGCCGAAGCCCCAGGTGTCAACCGGAAGCAGAGCTGATCAGGATGGCCGAAGGTGTCACTGCACCAGTTACTTCATCCCCTTGTCCATCATCTTCTCGCCGGAGTTCATCATCCCGCCTTCGGAGTGCATGGTCCCTTTCTCCATCATCGTCGAATGCTGTTTCATCATCATGCCGGACTCCGGCATCATACCCTTCTGCTGCATCATGCCTGCCTGTGGCATCATGCCCGTCTCCTGCATCATGCCCTTTTCCTGCATCGTGCTGTTCTGCTGCATCATGCCCTTCTCTTTCATCATCGAGTCGGCGGAGAGCGTCAACGGCGCCCCCGCCAGCGCAAGCAGCAGAAGCGTGCAGCCCGCCCGCCCCGGATTCAGCGCGCGGCAAGAGCGCGCGGCCAGGTGTTGGTACGAAAGGCTCTGTTTGGTCATCGTTCACTCCAGTGGTTGATATTTGGACAGTTGCACCGAAGAGAGTGAGAACGGCCCTACCGTCGCTCTCCCCTGTGCCGCTATTCTTTCGCCACCCAATCCGCGTACCATCACGATTTCCTAACAATTCTGTAAAATCGCTGGACTACACAGGCAACCTTTGAACGAAACCATGGCCCTGAAGGCGACAATCTTTAAAGCCGAACTGCAGGTCTCGGATCTGGAGCGGCACTACTACCAAAGTCACTCGCTGACCATCGCGCGTCACCCGTCGGAGACCGATCTGCGGATGATGGTCAGAATTCTGCTGTTTGCACTGCACGCGGATGACCGGCTCAGCTTCACCCGCGGTCTGAGCAGCGATGACGAACCCGACCTTTGGGCCACGAACCTTTCGGGCGAGATAGATAGCTGGATAGAACTCGGACAGCCGGACGAGAAACGGATCAGAAAAGCCTGCGGGCGCGCCAAACAGGTTTACATCTACACCTACTCGGCACGGGGCGGCAGCGTCTGGTGGGAGCAGAACCGCGAGGCACTGACGCGCTACGATAACCTCAATGTGACGCAGCTTGCGGGTGAAGGCGTCAAGGAGCTGGTGCTGCTGGCTGCGCGCAATATGAAGCTGAACTGCACCATCCAGGAGGGGGAGGTGTGGCTCGGGAATGCGTTCGACACGGTTCAGGTGACGCTCAAGCGGCGCCGCAGCGTCGCTTGACAGGTCTCCCGATCCGGGCCTGGCCCTCGCGGGGCCAGGCCCGATTTCGATTCACGGGAGCGTGCGACTGGGCGTCCAACAACAGCTGAGCCCTTGATGGCGCGCGACACCCGCCAGCCGACAATTCAATGAGCGACAAGGTCACCAGGCGAGTGAATTCGGCAACCCACAACTGCTTCGGCCGGCTGGACTCCAGCCCCTAGTGGGCGGGGAAGGCTTGATCAGCAGCCCGCGCAAGGCCGGGTTCTGGTCTGCTCACGGCCACTCACTTGTTGAATGACAACGCGGCCAGGGCTGCCCGAATGGCCTCTTTCTGCGTTGCATAATCGTCGAACAACACGATGGTGTACGCGTCCGCCATATCGTTCTTGTGCATGGCGAGCAAAAGCGCCTGACTGTGCTGTTCGGAAAACTCCGGTTTTATATCCATCAGCGCGGCGGATGCCCAGTCTGCACCGAACTCCGACTTCGCCTGATCCTGCGGATATTCGTTGCTGGGATTGTGCCCGCTGTTGGACAGGTAGCCGATTAACGCCTGGAAGATCAGGGGGAACAGGTGATTGGGCTCGGGAGTGGCGCTGTGAGCATCCGAATAATCTATCTTTATGCGGGACAGCGGACGAATGGAATAGCGCGCTTCGATCTGTCCATCAGGGGAAACCAGCGCCTGTTCATAGTGCATCAACCGGTTGGCTCTGGTAGGGGTTGTTGCAAATGTTTCGGGAACCTCGAATTGCATGTTCGCCTCGGCTAAAAGGTTCTGAAACGAACTCTCGTCCGCTATCGAAGAAACCGGCCACAAACACGCGATAATCAAACAAGAAGCGATTCTGAACATCGTCAATCCTTAGTTATCAACTGCGGTGGGTTGCTCTGGACTTTCGGCTTTTGCCAGCTGTTTCCTCCAGGTGTCGAGTTGATCCTGAGCGGCCTTGGTCCAGTTCTCATCATTCGTCAACTCGATAAAATGTTCGAGGTCGGCAATCGCACCCGGCCTGTTGCCTAACGCATCCAGGGTCACCCCGCGGTTGAAGTAGGGGCCGGCAGTATTTGGTTGCAGGCTGATACAGTGTTCGAAATCGGCCAACGCAGCGTCATAGCGTGCCTTGGCATAGAGCATTACACCTCGATTGAAACGGGCTGCTATCGAGTTCGGTTCGAGGTCCACGGCCTTGTCCAGATCGGCCAGTGCTTCATCGAGCCGGTTGAATCTGCGGTAGACCTGGGCTCGGTTCACCCGATGCCCGGCATTGTACGGATCGAGACTGACCGCCTTCTCCAGGTCGGAGAGCGCCGCGGTCACGGCGCCCTGTTCCAGATAGAAGCTGCCGCGCACGCCAAGCAATGCGGCATCCATGGCATGTTTTTCGATCGCCCGATCAAGGGTATCCATGGCTTGGGCCAGACGTCCTTCGGCGTGATGGCGCAATGCAACCATCAGGTGCTGATCGGGTGTCAGTTCGGCATGCGGGTTGGATCCGGAATAGGCCCGCTTACCGGTCAGAGAGAGGGGTGTTGCCGCTCCATCGGCAGCGGCAAATGCGGTAGCCGCTGCAGCCGTCGACACCAGACTCTGGAACCAGGAGGTCGAAGATTGTCCATTCATACCCGGAGACGCGAAATCGTAGGCGGACAAAAGGGCGGCGACAACCATGACGTGATAGGGACGATAGACTTTCACCTGACGTTTCTCCTGCGGATTGCTGTCAATGGGTTCATCCTGCCACCGGCAAGGCCGCCGCTGCGCGCGGCGGCCTTGGTGCGTTTACGAGCCGCTACTCGCTACTTTTGCTTCGACTCGGCATAGGCCTTGAACATGTTGTTCATCAGCTCGATATGCTGTGCGTCGTTCAGCTGGCCGGGAGTGGCTACCGCGGCCCATAGCTTCTCGTTGCTCATCTCCCTATGGCAGCCCATGCACAAACCTGTGCGCTCCATGGCATCACGCATCTCCTTCGGCAGCGCCCGTGACAGCGGCCAGTGTGTGCCTACCGTCTGGGTCTGCTGACCATCCTTGATGATGGTGGACCAGTCATAGTCCAGGTCGGCGATCTTCGGGATCTGGATCCGATGACGTCCGGGGATTACCTGTCCGCTCTTCTGATCGATCAGATCTTCGACGATGTCTCGCGGATAGCCAAGCTGAAATACACCGCCACTGATTCCGTAACCCAACGCTTTCGGATTGTTGTGGCAGGATTCGCAGGTCCGTGCTTTACGCTGTGCGGAGTGCGGCTGTACGGGCGCCATGTCGATGGCATCCGGTACGCGGGACTGTCCCAGCTCTTGCTGCTCGTCATAGGATTTGCCGAGCTGGTTCAGCGCGACCGTCTGGTTTTCCCGACCAATGACCGTGTAGACAATCTGGCAACCGGGCATCAGAGGGGTTACGCGTCCTTCGCCGTTGATCCCGAGTACGGGCTCTTCCCAACGCAGGTAAGAGCGTTTCTCGAAAACCTTGCCGGCGCTCTTGATCCCGCTGCTGCCCACGGCGGATTCGGCGGTGGATCCGTCCGGGAACTTCTTGTTGCCCGATGCGATCCAGTCCGTGTCCTGATAGGGCTTGCCATTCTTATCCTTGCCATAGTTGACTTGAACGTGGCAACCGTAGCACTGCGGTACCCAGGAGGCGTGGCAGGCGTAGCACTCCAGACTTCCCTCGTGCTTGACAACCTTGCTCATGGCTACCATCGCGTCGGGGCTCTTCCAGGTGTTGCTGTCGGCCAGTGTCTTCAGCAACGGAACTTCGAAGTCGTTACCGGTTGCCGAATGCATCATGACCTTGTCGCCATCCTTGACCACATTACCGAACGGGTTGCCGCGGGCTGTCTTCAGATAACCGTCTTTCTTGTCATAGACGGTCGCGAAGGCCAGCGTTTCGTTCAACGCCTGCTCTGACAACCCACGCGGATCCTTCGCCAGTTCGTTGCCGAATTCCTCGGAATATCCGACGGGCAGATCCCACGGGAAGGCGGTTGGCGTGCCGTGGCAGTCCTGACACTCGACCTCTACCTGCGCCAGCGTCGTGCCGAAGATATTACCGTCACCATGCATGTCGATTGTGGTATGGCAGTCCTGGCACAGCATGCCGCCCTTCGGGTTCTCAGGACGGGAGTCTATCTGGTGATGCAGATCATCGGAGATGAACAGATAGGTCTTGGTATGAAGTTTCGGCTGAGTATTGCCGTTCTCGTCGAAAGGTGAACCGTACGGGAACTCCATCAGGCCCTGATAGGTCACGCCGATACGCTTGCCGCGGTTATGACAGGAGTTGCAGGTTTCGACAGGAATGCCTGAGTATTCCACGTCACCATGTTTGATCCTGGTCTTGCGTGTGGCCTGGATCTTATGGGTCAGCGGATGTCCCTTCTCGTTCTTGTCGATAGTCGGATCGTTGCCTTCGTAGTAACCCTCATTACCATACGGAATGTGGCAGGAGGAGCAGCCTTGGCCGCGATAGTCACCGCGTTTTTCACGTCCGTTTACTGCAACGTGGCAACGCTGGCACTGCTGGCGCGAGTAGGTGAAACCGGCCAGTTTCGGATCCTTCTCGATCTCCTCGACCGTAGGCTGCGGCACCATCTGAAGTTCCGTGGGGAGTTGCTTCGGATGAGCCTCGATCATGGCTTCCATGTACTTCTTGTACCCTTCGGTACCGACTTGCGGTACCGAGCCATCCGTATCCTTCACGTCGTAGTTGCCCCAAGGTACATTGTGGTTCTGTACCTCGGCGATACCCCAGGTATGCAGGTTGCCTTGCAGCTTGCCCGCTTCGGTGTTCATCAACGAACGCTCTACCCGATACGGGTAGCCAGTGTGGCAGCCGGACTGGCCGCAACTGTTGTCGGCAATCCAGATGGAACCCGGATCCGGATAGAACAACTGCGGTCCCTTGGCATCGATCAATGCCTTGGGCGATCCGCTGTGCGCTGATTCCTTGGTCAACCCTTGGGGATTGCCGCCGTGGCAGACTACGCAGCCCCCCATGTCCCCCAATGGGGCACCCCTGGCTTTGATCAAGGCCAACATGGCGCTGCTGGAATCGCGGATCTCTTCAATACCCTCATGGCAGCTTTGGCACCCTTTTTCCTTCGCTGTCGCTGCAGACACCTTGTCTGGGACCGAGGCCTGCGCCCACGCCGCGAATCCCAAGACCAATGTGGCCACTAGTAGACGTCTTAACATTGTGATCCTCCCCGTCGATACGGTTCGAATTTCCCGCCCCCCTGCTGATCTCGCCAGGGGCAGCCCCCATCTGTCGGTGTCTGGTCGCTGTTTCTCGCAATTTTTCCCGGCTTACGAACAGGGCTAACCACTCCGCAGACAATCCATCAGGAGCAATAACCATACCGACCAAGGGTTTAATTCCAGGGGTTTGCTGGGTTGAGGCCTAAGTTACTAATCGGGGGAGAGTTATTCCTGCGGGACCGTTGCAGTCGAAGAGCTGTCCAGAGGTGGATGGGTAGAGCAGTTGAATGAATCTTTCAATCGGGCCTTGAACTCAGGTTCCGGATGAACATTTTGTGCAATCGTTGCTGCCGAAGGTACCGGCAATCGGATTCCACGAGTTCATCTCGATCCTCAGTTTTAGTCGTCTCTCTCCATGCCGCTTTCGGCAGGGTTCTCCAGACCGTATTGAGTGATGATCCGCCGCAGACGGGGCCGGGATATGCCGAGGATCTCGCAGGCGCGCCCTTTGTGCCAATCGACCGAAGCCAGAATCCGTTTGACGTGCAAACGCTCCATATCCTCCAGGCTGAGCTCAAGCGATTCGCTGGCGTTATTCTCTGATGCGGAATTGAGGATTTCCGCAGGCAGAAGATCGGTGGTCAGGGTGTCGCCAGGCGACAGCGCCAC
Organism: Gammaproteobacteria bacterium; assembly: GCA_020445335.1. Lineage (GTDB taxonomy): Bacteria > Pseudomonadota > Gammaproteobacteria > Chromatiales > Chromatiaceae > HKST-UBA178. The sequence continues at coordinate 9,742 of JAGRGU010000125.1, read as the reverse complement.
GGCCTTCATCAGGGCGTTTTCGAGTTCTCTGACATTTCCGGGCCAATGATAGTTTTTCAGCTTCTGCAACACGTCGCGGGCGATGTGCGTGACGTTGCGGCGCAGTTCCCTGTTGATGCGGCCGAGCAGTGTCTGGACCAGATCCGTCAGGTCTTCCCTGCGCTCGCGCAGTGGAGGGAGGTGGATATTCACTACCTGCAGACGATAGAAAAGGTCTTTGCGAAACTCGCCGCTTTCAACCAGCTCGCCCAGGCTGACATTGGTCGCGGCAATAATGCGTGCATTGGTCGATTGTGCCTGCTTTGCACCCAGCGGCGTAAACTCCTTGTACTGAAGGACCCGCAACAACTTGGCCTGAATGGCCGGCGACAATTCGCTTATTTCATCGAGAAAAATGGTGCCTTCCCGCGCCAGTTCGAATTTGCCCGGTTGCCGGGTGATCGCGCCGGTGAATGCGCCTTTCTCGTGACCGAACATGTTCGATTCGAGCAGCGTTTCCACCAGGGCCGCGCAATTCACCGCCACGAACGGTCCTTGCGGATTGACTCCGCTGTCGTGAATGGCGCGCGCGACCAGTTCCTTGCCGGTACCGGATTCACCCGTGATCAACACGGTCGCCGGGCTCTTGGCCACCAGGCCGATGGTCTTGAAAATATCCTTCATCGCCCGGCCGTTGCCAACTATGTTGAGGCCGCCGGAGGCTGACGTCTTGGCCTCCAGCAGACTGTCTTCTTCCTTCGACTGGTTGAGAATCTTGTTGATCGCTTCGTCCAGTTCGTCTATGTCGATGGGTTTGTGAATGTAATCATCGGCGCCTCGCTGCATGGCCTCGATAGTGGACTGCATGTCGTGGAAGGCGGTGATCATGATCACTTTCGGAGATTCCGGAATGGCCTTGAAATCCGGCAGACCATCCAGCCCCGATCTGTCCGGCATGCGGATATCCAAAACGATCAACTGAGGATGGAACTGCCTGGCGGTTTCCAGCCCGGCCTCGACACTGTTTTCCCACGAGACATCATGCCCCTGGGATCCCAGGTGAAGCTGCAACGTACGGCAGCTCGCGATATCGTCGTCAACGACCAGAATGTTTGCCACGTTTGTTACCGCCGGATTACTTGCTGGATGGAGTATAAAAGGCGATCAATGTCTGCGTTCCTTTATATATTACTCTGATCCGGGAGTGGCGGAAGGGGTGGTGGGCAACAGCACGCAGGCGCAAACCCCTGCCGGAGCACGTGGTTGGAGCGTGACGCTGCCGCGGTGCTGTTCGATGATCTGGCGGCAGATTGCGAGTCCGAGGCCGGTGCCTTTCGCGCGAGTCGTATAGAACGGCTCGAACAGCTTTTCGACTTCGCTGCTGTCGATACCCTTTCCGTTGTCGCAGATTTCAATGTCGATGATCGAGCCATCATCGCCGAGATCCAGTTTTGCCCTGACATCTATGCGACCCTCGTTGGCGTCGAGTCCCGATATCGCCTGCAAAGCATTGCTAAGGAGGTTGCTGAATACCTGTCGCAGTTTATCCGGGTCCGCCGGAATCGTGGGCAGGCCCTGCTCGTAGTCCGAGCTCACTACCACGCCTTTTTCTTCAATCTGTTTGCTTAGCGAACGGATGCTGAGCTCCAGCAGTTTGTCGACGCTCACCCATTCCGTCCTCACATCTTCGGGCCTGGCGTAGGTGAGCATGTCCCGGAGTATGGACTCCATGTAGTGAATCTGTTCCAAGGCAATGTCTCCAAGCTCCCGGGTCTGCTCGTCGCCTTGTTTTCCCATGATCTGCACGCCCATCTTCACCGATGACAGAGGATTGCGGAGGTCGTGAGCGATCATGCTCGCCATGCGACCCATTGCAGCCAATGACTCGGCACGGGCCAGTTCCCGCTTGCGTGCATCAATCTCAGCTTCGAGCCGTTTGCGGGCGGTTATATCCTCTTTTACCGCGACGTAATGAGTAATCATGCCATTGGGTCCGCGAAGCCCGGAGATAGAAGCAGACTCCCAATACAGCTCTCCGTTCTTGCGGCGGTTATGGAACTCTCCGTGCCATTCGCCGCCTTCGCTGATGGATTGCCACAATCGCTGGTAGTCCGACGGCTCGGTTTCACCGGATTTGAGCAGCCTTGGATTCTTACCAAGCACGTCCTCCTTCGAATAGCCGGTGACCTCGACGAATTTCGGATTGACGTACTCGATACGCCCGAACCGGTTGGTCAGCATGACGATGCTCGGACTCTGTTCCACCGCACGTGACAGCTTGCGTACCTGCTCCTCGGCACGGCGTCGATCGGTGATATCTTCGCCAAGGCAGGTGATGCCGGTGACCTTGCCGTCGGCGTCCCACATAAGCGTATTGTGCCAGGCCATCAGGCGGTCGTTTGGTTGTCTGGTTTTAAGAATGAGTTCCATCTCCCGGGGAAACTGGCCGTTTGCATGGAATTCACTGAAGGTCTGCTGTATCAACGGTCTTTGCTCGTCGGTGACAAACTCCGCCAGCCAGTCCTGACCCACAGCCTCTTCGACCGGGCGGTCGCACAAATAGAGGAAATAGTCGTTGCAGAATTCCAGGCGACCCGATTTACCTATGGAAATGGCTGCGAGCTGGATATCCTCCAAGGTATGTCGAAACTTCCGCTCATAAGCGCTCTGCAACTCGGCCTGTCGTCTGTGCAGGTTTGCTTTGGCCAGCAGCACAGAACCTATAAGCAGTACGAGAAAAGTTGTCGAATACAGCGGCAGATGTGCAATCAAGAAATCCACCAGCGATTCGAATCCGCGTGTTTCCCTGACTTTTGCAACGACCTTCATCTGCCCGCTGCCCGAGGCGCCCGCGTTCGGAGCCGGCTTGTTACCGATCAACTGCTCCGCGACAGACTTCGGCGTGATGGTTTCAAAGGTATAGAGGCTATCGCCGCTGTTGAATTGACCGGCGACCTCGGTACGGATGCGTTGCCAGGCGGCACTATCCGCTTGCGCGAAATTCCGTCCGTGCGGAAGCATGAAGCCCCATGCATCCTGGTCTCTGGGGCTGCTTAGCCAGTAGCCTTCGTTATTGAGCAGATAGATGGCTTCGGCCGCATTGCTGGTCGCTCGTCTGAAGTGATTCAGTAAGCGTGCTCCAAGATAGTTCAGAACCAATAGACGCTGTCTTCTCCCTTGCGGATTGAAGATCGATACCGCGAACCGCATCATCGGTTTGAGGGGTTGTTCGATTTCGCCGTGCTCGATGTTCAGGTCGAGCGGCGACACATATACATCGTTCGGCCCGAGTCTGAGAGCCTCCTGCACATAGTAGCGATCCGACTTGTTCTGCAGTTTTAGTTCGTCTTCTATGACCGGCGTCCCGTCCCGATAGTTGATACGGACCAGCTCCAGTCCGGACACATCCAGCAGCCTGATCTGATCGTAAAATCTTTTCTGGCGGGCAAAGCTCCGGAACAGTTCGCCGATATCGCGGAGAGAGAGTTGTTCTGCCTTACCGGTCTCTTGATGTTGTACGTAGTCGGCAAGGAACAACAGGTCGGTAAACACGCCGGCAAGGTCATTGACGACCGCGCTGCGCGCCAGGCCCACGTTGAGTATCTCCTTGCTGTGAAGGCTGACGCGCTGCGCATGTTGTGTGCTGAGAAAGTGCGCCGCGGTGGCGACGGCAAAAACTGCGAGAAACGGCAGGAATACGGCGAGAAAACGGACGGCCAGATCCAGTCGATTAACCTGTTTCTGCTCGGTTGGATCTGGCATGTGCGCGTTACCGATGAAGAGCGGTTCCTATTCACTGGCTGACGACACATTAGACCCTCGTGACTTTCCAACATCAAGGAGACGGAAAAGAGGCGCACCAGACAAATTTACATCCACACCTGCACCGCAGGGGGCGGCAGCGTCTGGTGGGGGCAGAACCGCGAGGCAATGACGCGCTACGATAAACCCGATGTGACGCAGCTTGCGGGTGAAGGCGTCAAGGAGCTGGTGCCGCTGGCTATGCGCAACATGAAGCTGAACTGCACCATCCAGGAGAGGGAAGTGTGGCTCGGGAATAAGTTCGACAGGGTTCAGGTGACGCTCAAGCGGCGCCGCAGCGTCGCTTGACAGGTCTCCCGATCCGGGCCTGGCCCCGCGAGGGCCAGACTCGGATTTCGATTCACGGGAGCGTGCGACGGGGCAAAGCGCCCGCGACGCCGGGCGATCAGCCCTCCGGCACCTTCCACACCGGCTTGCGCTTCTGCATGAAGGCGTCGATCCCCTCGGCCGCGTCCTCGTGCATCATGTTGCAGGCCATGACGCCGCCGGCGAACTGGTAGGCCTGCGCCACCCCCATCTCGAGCTGTTGGTAGAACATCTCCTTGCCGGTGCGGATCGCCGCCGCCGATTTGGCGCAGATCGCGTCGCACAACCGCGCCACCGCCGCGTCGAGCTCCTCCGCCGGCACCGCATGGTTGATCAACCCCTCGCGCACCGCCTGCGCGGCATCGATGAACTCTCCGGTCAACAGCATCTCCAGCGCCCGCTTGCGGCCGACGTTGCGCGCCAGCGCGACGCTCGGTGTGCTGCAGAAGAGACCGACGTTGATTCCCGACACGGCGAAGCGCGCGCTGTCGGCGGCAACCGCCAGGTCGCAGCTGGCGACCAGCTGACAGCCCGCCGCCGTGGCGATGCCGTGGACACGCGCGATCACCGGCTGCGGCTGCTGCATGATCGTCTGCATCAGCTTGCCGCAGCGGCTGAAGAGATTCTGATAGTAGGCCTCTTCGGGATTGGCACGCATCTGCTTCAGATCGTGCCCGGCGCAGAATGCTCGGCCATTGGCGGCCAGCACGACAACCCTTACAGCGGGATCCGTTGCCAATCCATTCAGTTGTTCCTGCAGGCTCTCGAGCAGCTCTTCCGAGAGTGAGTTGAACTGATCGGGGCGGTTCAATGTCAGCGTCACCACGCCCCGCTCGTCATCGCTGCGCAGCAGTACCGCGCTCTCTTCGTCACCCATCGCCTCTCCTCCTTATCCACTATCGATGATTGCATCACCGCCCGACGGCGCAGCGGCATCTGCCGTCAGGGTACCAGCAGCCTCGCCGCTGCGACTACCCCCTGCCCCAACGCCACCCCGCCATCGTTGGCCGGTAGCCGCAGCGGCGAGATCACCGGCAACCCTGCCCGCCGCACTCTGCCGCTGACCCCCTCCAACAAGAGCCGATTCTGAAATACCCCGCCGCCGAGAACAACCATCGGCAATCCGTACCGGCGGCAGAGCGAAATCGCGCTATCGGCAACCACCTGGCTCAGCGACAGGTGAAAACGGGCGGCGATCTCAGCCCGATCCACACCCCGCCGCAGATCGTCCAGGATCGCGCGCCACAGTGCAGCGAATCCTATCCGAGCGGGTTCACCCGCCGCCCTCAGCTCCAGACCCGGATAGGGTTGCTGCCGCTGGAAGTGCGGCGCGGCCAGCGCCTCCAGCTCCATCGCCGCCTGTCCTTCGAAAGCCTGACGTTCGGCGCATATCCCCAGCACCGCCGCCACCGCGTCGAAAAGCCTGCCGCTGGAGGAGGCCGGCGGCGAATTCACACCGCGTTCGATCATGCGCTGCAGATTGGCCAGCGCCTTGCCCTGCAGCAGGCGGACGATCTCCAGATCCGCGTAATCATCCGCCACCCGCTCCCAGCCCTGAAAGTGTTGCAGATGCGCGTAGGCGTTGCGCCAGGGTTCGATCATCGCACGCGTGCCACCGGGCATGGCGACCGCTTCGAAAGCAGCCACACGCCGATAGTGGCGATAGTCGGCAAGTAGAAACTCGGCGCCCCAGAATTGGCCGTCCGCGCCGTAACCGATGCCATCCAGCGCAACCCCCAATACTGGACCGGTGTCGGCCGGCAGGCCGTGCTCGGCCATGCAGGAGGCGATATGCGCGTGGTGGTGCTGCACTTCGATCAATTGCGCGCCGGTCTCCTGCGCCAACCCCTGACCCAGCTGGGTCGAGAGATAGTTCGGATGCAGATCGACCGCGATAGCCGTCGCAGCGTGATCGAACAGCACGCGGTAGAGTTCGAGGCTGCGACGATACTCCCTGAAGGTGGGGACGTTCTTCAGATCACCCATGTGCTGGGAGGGGATCGCCCGCCCCCCTTTCAGCAGCGCAAAGCTGTTCTTCAGTTCGGCCCCCAGAGCCAGAATGTCGGCATGCCCTGTGAACCCCGGCGGCAGCGGCAGAGGCGTGGGGGCGTAACCGCGGGCCCTGCGCAGCAGGCGGATCTCGCCATCCGCCAGCCGCACCACCGAGTCGTCGAGCCGGTTGACGATATCGCGGTCATGCAGCAGCAGATAGTCGGCGATATCCGCCAGCCGGGCGCGCGCATCGTCGTTGTCGATACACTGCGGTTCGTCGCTGCGGTTGCCGGATGTGAGCACGATCGGCCGGTGCATACCCTGCATCAGCAAGCAGTGCAGCGGCGTGTAGGGCAGCATGATACCGAGCGTGCGCTGCCCCGGCGCGACGGCAGAGGCAACCGACCGCCCCTGCGTCTCCAGCACCACGATCGGCGCGGCGGAGCCGGTCAACGCCGCGCGCTCCCGCTGACCCACCCGGGCGAACGCTTCCACCATCGCCATGTCGGTCGCCATCAGCGCAAAGGTCTTCCGATAACGCTGTTTGCGCTGGCGCAGCCGCGCCACCGACTGCTCATTGCAGGCGTCACAGGCGAGATGGATGCCGCCGATGCCCTTGATCGCGACGATCGCGCCGTCGCTGATGAGCCGCTGCGCCAACCGGATCGGATCTTCGCCGGCATCCGGCTCGAGCGTCCCGCCCGCCACCGACTCCAGCCAGACCCGCGGACCGCAGACCGGGCAGGCGTTGGGCTGGGCGTGGAAGCGGCGGTCGGCGGGATCGGCATACTCGCGCTGGCAGGCCGGGCATAACGGAAACCGTGCCATGCTGGTATTGGCGCGATCGTAGGGGATGGTACGCACGATCGAGAGCCGCGGGCCGCAATGGGTGCAGTTGGTAAAGGGGTAGCGGTAGCGGCGATCCGTGGCGCGGGCGATATCGCCCAGGCAGGCGTCGCAGACCGCGGCATCCGCCGCAACGTCGGTCTGCGCACTCCCGGAGTGGCTGGCGACGATGACGAACTCCGCCGCGATATCCTGGTCCGCCAGCGGCGATCGCTCGATCGACTCGATGCGCGCCAGCGGTGGCGGCTCCCGCTGCAGCAACTCGACGAATGCGGAGATCCGCGCACGCTCGCCGCAAACACGAATGCCGACGCCATCGGCATCGTTCCACACCTCGCCCGTGAGTCCCGCACCGCGCGCCAGCCGCCAGACCGTGGGACGGAAGCCGACTCCCTGCACCGTGCCACGCACGCGGATCAGCTCGGCGGTAATCTCCCGCTCAGTGCTCATTCAGCCTGTTCATTCCACGATAGAACCAAAGGAGCGTCATTGTATGCTGGATCTGAATTCCATTGGAAACCACGCCGCCAAAACGCAAAAAGGGCCTCAAATCCGACGACCTGACAGTCCATCGCATTCAAGAGCCCTAGCTTTACCACCATCCTGGTGCAGGCAAGCAGAACGGAGTGTGTTGTGGGGTGGTATCCTGTTCTCAATATACCGGCATTCGCCTGTAAGGTAGAGAACTTGGTGCGACTCTACTCTGCCTTAACCTCGTACCAATCATCCGCAGCCTCACCGACGGGCGTCTGCCCGGTCGACCACAAGTAGAACCCATACCCTGTTAAAACCAATACCACTGAAAGTACAAGCCCACGGCGAATCAGGCGCTTGCGCTTCTCTTTGCCCGAAAGCTTTAGTCGCTTGCCGGAGGCGCGGTGTCTGTTACTGCTGGATCGCATTAGTTAAGCTTCTTTCTCTGCCTGTTTGATCTTCTCACCGAATAGCATTATATGCACTGTCCAAGTGCAGTACATGCAACGGATTCATGTTCATACTAGCAGGTAACCCTGCTCAAGACGTTCGATTTACCACCTTAGGCGCCCTGTATCTCTCCGTGATAGATACCATACACCAAGCGATCATAACCCCGACCCAGCCTGACGCATCAGATCGATCCAACTTGCCTGTCGTTCAACCGAGAGCAACTGCGCAGCTTCCATACCGAGGAAAAAAAGCAAAATCAGGGGCAACACCCACCAGCGCCGTATAACAATCTGGGCGAGACCACTCAGGACAAAACCGGCCACGCTGTGTCCCACATCGCTCACCTGAGTTGTAGTGACACCCAAAGCCCCCAAATCGATGTACAGAAATCGAGTCACCGCCGTATAAAATTGCTCCAACGCCTGATGGTCGATCTGGCTGAGAAACACCACAACGACGGAAAGAAACAGCAACAACCCCGCACACGCGAATCGATAAACACGCAGTATCGATCGCTCCCTCATGGAATGTCTATGCTGTTCAAGTGGCTCCAATCTTTGTTCGCACCTTCGAATCTGCCGTCTGCTCGAGTATCGCCAGCATCTCCCCCGCCAATGCCTTGCGGTCATATAGGCGAGCTGCCTCTAATGCAAGACGAGACATTTTACGATACCGCATTTCATCCTCTTTCATTCGACGCAATCCCTCGCACAGAGCAGCCGAGTTCTCTGGTTCAAAGACGACCCCAACTCCCTCTGTCTGCACAATGTCGGCCGACTCTCCTGCCACACCGTGCAACACGGGCAATCCCATAGCCATGCACTCGAACAGTTTGGATGGTATGACCGTCGTAAAAAGCTCTGTCTTTCTCAAATGAATGATGGCGACGTCGAGCAACGACCAGTATCGAGCCACTTCTTCTTTAGATACCTGTTCCAAGAAAAGAACATTGTCCAGTTGCATTCGCTCGGCCTGGGCTCGGAGACGCTCCCGCTCCGCACCGGTACCCAGCAGTACGATTCGATAGTCTTCGCCATCAGTGTATCCACGTATCCGCTCAGCAGCATCGAGCAGTGTGCCAAGGGCATGCGCCATCCCGTGGGTTCCGATATAGCCTGCTACAAATTTGTCTTCCAACTTCAGCAGCCTGACCAACCGCTGGTCCTTCCCGCGTGGAGAAAAACGCACGAGATCCACGCCGTTGGTCACCACGTGGATCTTTTCCGGATCGATGCCGCGTGATACGAGGTTGCGCTTGAACGAATGTGTGACGGAGACGATGGCCGCTGCCTTGCGGTAAAGAAATAGCTCCAGTCTCTCGAGCCGGTCCAGCCAGCGCGGGTTCTTCATCGCCCCCACCGCGCGAATCGACTCCGGCCAGAGATCGCGCAGTTCAAATACGAAAGGTGTGCGTTTCAGTACGCCAACCACATAGGCGGCACAGGTGGTGAATATCTGCGGAGAGGTACCTATCACCAGATCGACCCGGCGTACGAACAGTGCCGCCAGCGTGGCCGTTACCATGTAGCTCATATAATCCAACGTGCGCTTTGCGAACCCCTCGTTTGCGGTAATGTAACTCCACACGCGGACCACTCGGATGCCATCCATCGACTCCTGTTGCCACAGCCGGTTCCGGTAACCGGGGAATACCCTCCCCTGCGGAAAGTTGGGCGCGCAGGTGATTACCGTCACCCTGTGACCCGCACGCACCCACTCACGACAGTGTTCGAAGGTGCGACTGGCGGGGGCGTTGGATTCCGGAGGAAAGTTGTCGGTCAGGAAAAGGATATGCATTTCAATCCCAGGAGAACACTATCTCACAGGATGCGCCGGTAAAAGTCACTTCAATACAGTGACCGGGAAGCGA
>JAGRGU010000019.1:19552-58344 GCA_020445335.1 Gammaproteobacteria bacterium | reverse complement strand
AACAGGTCGGTCTCGGTCTCCTCCTGGAAGCTGGTTTCGATGATGCCGGCGCGTCCGCCGCCGTTGGCTGAAGCGTAGGAGAGCGCGATATCCTTGGCGCTGCCGGAGGCGTCCTGAAAGACCGCGATCAGACTCGGCACGCCGCCGCCCTGGGTGTAGGTTGAGCGCACCAGATGGCCGGGACCCTTGGGCGCGATCATGATCACGTCGAGATCCTCGCGCGGCTCGACCTGCTCGAAGTGAATGTTGAAGCCGTGGGCGAAGGCCAGCGCCGCGCCCTGCTTGATGTTGGGCTCGATCACCTCCCGGTAGAGCGCCGCCTGATGCTCGTCGGGCGCCAGGATCATCACCACGTCGGCGCCCTGCACCGCCTCGGCAATATCCGCCACCTTCAGCCCGGCATTCTCCGCCTTGGCCGCGGAGCCGGAGCCTGGGCGCAGGCCGACGGTCACCTCGACCCCGGAATCCTTCAGGTTGTTGGCGTGCGCATGGCCCTGCGAGCCATAACCGACGATGGTCACCTTTCTGCCCTGGATCAGGGAGAGGTCGGCGTCTTTGTCGTAGTAGATGTTCATGGTCATGGTTCGAGTACCCTTCGTTGATTCAGAAAAAATTTAATATCCCATAATCCGGGATCTGCAAATCCCCGGCTTTGGCCGGAAGCCGGTCCGCACTCCCTGCTGCCGTTTGCAACGGCGAGAGTCAGGCCGAAAGCAGCGCCGTAATCACCGGTCTGACAGCGCGGTTGCCTGCCGGGCGCCGCCCTTTAGAGCTTGAGCCCTTTGGAGCCGCGCGCGATACCGAGCGGTCCGGAGCGCACCACCTCCACCACGGACTCCTCCTGGGCCGCCTTGATGAAGGCGTCCAGCTTGGCGCTCTTGCCCGTCAACTCGACGACGAAGGTGGTATCGGTGACGTCGACCACCTTGCCGCGGAAGATCTCCACCAACCGCAGAACCTCGTCACGCTGGCCGTTCTCCGCCTTGAGCTTGATCATCATCATCTCGCGCTCGATATGCGGTCCATCCGAGAGGTCCAGCAGTTTGACCACCTCGACCAGCTTGTTGAGCTGCTTGGTGATCTGCTCGATGATCGCCTCGTCACCGCGGGTGACCAGCGTCATGCGCGACAGCGTGGCGTCCTCGGTCGGCGCGACGGTCAGCGATTCGATGTTGTAACCGCGCGCGGAGAAGAGCCCCGCCACCCGCGACAGCGCACCCGATTCGTTCTCCAGCAGGATTGAAATAATGTGTCTCATACCAGCTCACTCCCAGGAGAAAGATACATCTCGTGATGGCCCTTGCCGGCCTCGATCATCGGATAGACGTTCTCCGCGGGGTCGATCACCACATCCATGAAGACCAACCGGTCCTTCATGCCGAAAGCCTCTTTCATCGCCCCCTCGAGATCTTCCGGCTTCTCGATCTTCATGCCGACGTGACCGTAGCTCTCGGCAAGCTTGACGAAATCGGGCAACGAATCCACGTAGGAGTGGGAGTAGCGGCCGTCGTAGAAGAACTCCTGCCACTGGCGCACCATGCCCATGTAGCCGTTGTTGAGGAGCATGATCTTGAGCGGCAGATTGTACTGCTTGCAGGTGGCGAGCTCCTGGATGCACATCTGGATGCTCGCCTCGCCGGTGACCACCGCGACCTCCGCCTGCGGATGCGCCATCTGTATACCCATGCCGGCTGGCAGACCGAAGCCCATGGTGCCGAGTCCTCCCGAGTTGATCCAGCGCCTGGGCTTGTCGAACTGATAGAACTGCGCCGCGAACATCTGATGCTGGCCGACATCGGAAGCGACGAAGGCGTCCCCCTTGGTTACACGGTGCAGCGTCTCGACCGCGAACTGGGGCTTGATGATCTTGCTGTTGCGGTCGTACTTGAGACAGTCGGCGCCGCGCCACTCGTCGATCTGCTTCCACCATCGCTTCAGCGCCGCGCTCTTGGGTTCGCCGCCCGACTCATCGAGGACCCCGAGCATGTCGCTCAATACCTTCTTCACCGGGCCCACGATCGGTACGTCCACGCGCACGTTCTTGGAGATCGAGGAGGGATCGATGTCGACATGGATGATCGTCGCATTGGGGCAGAAAGAGGCCACCTGACCGGTCACCCTGTCGTCGAACCTGGCGCCGATTGCGATCAATACATCGGTCTCGTGCATCGCCATGTTGGCCTCGTAGGTGCCATGCATCCCGAGCATGCCGAGAAACTGCTTGTCGCTGCCCGGGTAGGCGCCCAGCCCCATCAGCGTGCTGGTGATCGGGTAACCCAGTTTCCGGACCAGGTCGACCAGCTGCTTCGAGGCGTCGTCCAACACCACCCCGCCGCCGGTGTAGAAGACCGGCCGCTCGGCATTGAGCATCAGCTCGATCGCCCTCCTGATCTGCCCCAGGTGTCCCTTCGCCACCGGGTTGTAGGAGCGCATCTTGATCTTTTTGGGATAGCTGAAGGGGATCTTGACGTTGGGATCGGTGACATCCTTGGGGATATCGATGACCACCGGTCCGGGGCGCCCCGAGGTGGCCAGATAGAACGCCTTGCGGAAGGTCGCGGCGATGTCGTGCACGTTCTTGATCAGAAAATTGTGCTTCACGCAGGGACGCGTGATACCCACGGTATCGACCTCCTGAAACGCATCGCTGCCGATGAACGGCGAGGGCACCTGACCGGTCAGGACCACCATCGGGATGGAGTCCATGTAGGCGGTGGCGATGCCGGTCACCGCATTGGTCGCGCCCGGGCCGGAGGTCACCAGCGCCACCCCGGGTTTGCCGGTTGAACGCGCGTAGCCGTCTGCCGCGTGGGTCGCGCCCTGTTCGTGGCGGACCAGAATGTGCTGTACGTCTTGTTGGCTGAACAGGGCATCGTAGATGTGCAGGACAGCCCCGCCGGGATAGCCGAAAATGAACTCGACACCCTCCTCTTTCAAACACTGAATGACGATCTCGGCACCACTCAATTCCACGACAATGACCTCCCATCGACTGTGCGGCGACCACCGCCAGCGACGCGTCAATAAAAAATTACAGGGATAACTTCCAGAACTTTCGGAAATTACTAATATTGCCGTTATAGGTCAAGCGAAAGAGCGGGGAAACCCTCGATTCGCAGGTAAACTGGAGAGTATCCTCGAGAGCCGGCCCCCCCGGAACGGCGCTCACCGCGCGCAGCCGGAATATTGGAGTGACAAGTTAAGGTTATGAGCATGCACCACAGAACAGCTGGACAGCGCGCGTTGCTGCTTGCGCTGACATTCGCGGCGGTATCTTTCCCGGCGCTGGCGCAGGTCTACCGTTGGACCGACGACCAGGGGATCACCCACTTTTCGCAGACACCGCCGGTCGAAGCGGCGAACCGTGAGCGGGTGGAGACGCTGGCGCCGCCGAAGAGCAGTGAAGCCGAGGCCTGGCAGGAGTTGAACAGCCAGGTGAAGGAGATGCAGGACCGCGAAGATATCCTCAAGGAGAACGCGCTGGCGGAAAAAGAGCAGCAGGATCGCGAGCGCAACTGCGCCACGGCGAAGCGTACCATCTCCCAGCTCGACAACGAGGAACCGCTGCGCATCCGCGGCGCCGACGGTACGCGCAGGAAACTGACCGACACCGAACGCGCCGCTCACCTGGAGAAGGCACGGCTGATGGAGGAGCGCTACTGCGAGGAGTGACCTTGCTGGAGGGTGCCTGAACGTGTGACAAGCGGATCAACCCCGTGTGATTTAAGCTACAACCGGGCTAGAATAGCCGACTCGAAATATTCCGCCCGGTAGAGCCGCAATGCGTACGTCACAGTTCCCTCTGCAAACTCTGAAAGAGACACCCGCCGATGCCGAGATCGCCAGCCACCAGTTGATGCTGCGCGCGGGCCTGATCCGCAGGCTGGCAGCGGGTCTCTACACCTGGCTGCCGCTGGGTTTGCGGGTGCTGCATCGGGTCGAGCGGATAATCCGCGAGGAGATGGACAGAGCCGGCGCGCTCGAGGTGTTGATGCCGGCGGTGCAACCGGCCGAGCTGTGGCAGGAGTCGGGTCGCTGGGAGCAGTACGGTCCCGAGCTGTTGCGGCTCAGGGATCGCCACCAGCGCGACTTCTGTTTCGGACCGACCCATGAGGAGATCATCACCGAGCTGGCGCGCAACGAGCTGCACAGCTACAAGCAGTTACCGGTCAACTTCTATCAGGTCCAGACCAAGTTCCGCGACGAGATTCGGCCCCGCTTCGGCGTGATGCGGGCGCGTGAATTCCTGATGAAGGACGCCTACTCCTTCCACCTCGATCAAGCGTCGCTGCAGCAGACCTACGACCTGATGCACGCCACCTATTCGCGCATCTTCACCCGCTGCGGACTCAGCTTCCGCGCGGTGCAGGCGGACAGCGGCGCCATCGGCGGCAGCGCCTCGCACGAGTTCCATGTCATGGCCGACTCGGGCGAGGACGCGATCGCCTTCTCCGACAGCAGCGACTACGCGGCCAACGTGGAGAAGGCGGAAGCGGTCGCACTGGCCAGCGAGCGCCCACCGCCGGGCGAAGAGCTGCGTATGGCGGACACGCCGGACGCCAAGACCATCCAGGAGCTGGTGGAGCAGTTCGGGGTACCGATCGAGACGACCGTCAAGACGCTGATCGTCGCCGCAGCCGAAGAGAGCGACAGCGGACTCATCGCACTGCTGGTGCGCGGCGACCATGAACTCAACGAGATCAAGGCCGACAACCTGCCTCAGGTGGCATCCCCGCTGCGCTTCGCCAGCGACGCCGAGATCGAGGCAGCGATCGGTGCCAGCCCGGGTTCGCTCGGCCCGCTCAACCTGCCGCTGCCCTGCATCGTCGACCGCAGCGTGGCGGTGATGAGCGACTTCAGCGCAGGCGCCAATGCCGACGGCAAGCACTATTTCGGCCTCAACTGGGAGCGAGACCTTCCGCTGCCGCCGGTCGAGGATCTGCGCACCGTGGTCGAGGGGGATCCGAGCCCCGATGGCAAGGGGACGCTGACCATCGCTCGCGGCATCGAGGTTGGGCACATCTTCCAGCTGGGTAAAAAGTACAGCGATGCGATGCAGGCCACGGTGCTGGATGACAAGGGGCGGGCACAAGTGATGGCGATGGGCTGTTACGGCATCGGCGTATCGCGCGTGGTGGCCGCCGCGATCGAACAGAGCCACGACGACAGGGGTATCATCTGGCCACTCTCGATCGCTCCCTTCCATGTCGCGCTGCTGCCGATGAAGATGGGCAAATCGCAGCGCGTACGTGAGGCGACCGAGAGGCTCTACGACGAAATGCGCAGCGCCGGGCTGGAGGTGCTGCTCGACGACCGTGATGTGCGACCCGGCTTTATGTTTGCCGACATGGAGCTGATCGGCATTCCACACCGGGTGGTGGTAGGCGAGCGCAGCCTCGACGAGGGTCTGGTAGAGTATCGGGCGCGCAGCGAGAGCGAAAACCGGATGATCGAACTCGAGCAAATCATTCCGCTGCTGCTGCAGAGCCTGCAGTCGGCCTGAGCGCCGCGACAGAGAAGATTTTCAGGACAACAAATCGCTATGGCAAAAGAGCAGAGTTTCACCAGAGATGAGCTGTTGGAGTGCGGCTACGGCCGCATGTTCGGTCCCGGCAATGCGCAGCTGCCGGTCCCGAACATGCTGATGATGGACCGGGTGACGCGGATCGCGGATACCGGGGGCGCCTTCGACAAGGGAGAGATCATCGCCGAGCTGGATATCAATCCCGAACTCTGGTTCTTTCAATGCCATTTTCCAGGCGACCCGGTAATGCCCGGCTGCCTCGGCCTGGATGCGATGTGGCAGGCGGTCGGCTTTTTTCTCGCCTGGATCGGCAACCCCGGGCATGGGCGCGCCCTCGGCGTCGGCGAGGTGAAGTTCACCGGTCAGGTGCTACCGCAGGCGCAGAAAGTGACCTATCGGCTCGACATGAAACGAGTCATCAGCCGTAAACTGGTGCTCGGCGTGGCCGATGGTGTGGTCGAGGTCGACGGACGCACTATCTACTCTGCCAAGGACCTCAGGGTCGGACTGTTCAAGAATACCGACAACTTCTGAGCCGGGGGCACCGGGCCGGCGGAAACCTAGCCGCCCGCATACAACGTCGTGACACCCTCCAGCCGGGTTTCGACGATCGCGGTTTTCAGCACTTCGATCGCCCTTGGACGCGGAAACGAGCGCCGCCAGGCGAGTGCCACGGTACGGTGCGGGACCACCCCCTTGAAGGGCTTCACCACCAGCATTTCGCGCGGAAAGTTCTCGATGCAGACCGCACTGCGCGGCAGCACCGTAACACCCAGACCGCTGGCCACCATATAGCGCATTGTCTCCAGCGAACTGCCCTCGAAATTTCTCTGCGCCCCGGAGTGGATATGGTTGCAGCCCGGGCAAGCGGTCAGAACCTGATCGCGGAAGCAGTGCCCCGGACCAAGCAGCAGTACCTGCTCCTCGGGCAGCCGCGCCAGATCGATCTCCTCTTCATCGCTCCAGCGGTGGCCGGCCGGCAGCAGCGCGACGAAGGGCTCCTGGTAGAGAGGCAGGGTTTCGATTCCAGGCTCGTCGAAAGGCAGCGATATGATGATCACATCCTGCTCCCCGCGTTTGAGCTGTTCGCTCAATTGCGCGGTGTAGTCCTCTTCGATGATCAACGGCATCTGCGGCGCGCAGCGGGTAAGATGGGGCACCAGTTCCGGAAACAGATAGGGACCGATGGTGTAGATCGCGGCCATGCGCAACGGTGAACTGAGCTGATCCTTGCCTTGCCTCGCCATCTCCCTGATCAACTCGGCCTGCTCCAGCGTACGCTGTGCCTGCTCGATGATCTGCTCTCCCACGGCGGTGATGCTGACCTCGCCCTGCCCGCGCTCGAACAGCGTCACGTCGAGCTCCTGCTCCAGTTTTTTGACCGCGACGCTGAGCGTCGGCTGGCTGACGCAGCAGTTTTCGGCGGCGCGACCGAAGTGGCGCTCGCGCGCCACGGCAACGATATATTTCAGTTCACTCAAGGTCATACGATCGATTTCCGGAGGGATCCGCTCAGAAGCGTGATTCAGTCCACAAACAGAGCTGCAAGGTAGTTAAAAAGTATTAAAAAGGCGAGGCAGAAATACAATACTAAGCTGTGTGCTGGACAATATTAAAATCGTCCGATGATTCAGGATAATTTTCCACCCGCGCGGCTCCGTGGCGGCGCTACCCAGGCGACACCGTTGCGACTGCTACAGCTCACCGACTGCCATCTCTACGCCAGCCCAGAGCGCCGACTCGCCGGCCTGCGGACGCAGCAGACTTTCGACGCGGTGCTCGAATTGGCAAGGGAGGAGTTTCACACCACCGACCTGGTACTGGCAACCGGAGATCTTGTGCACGACGCCAGCAAGGAAGGGTATCGCAGGCTGCGCCGGCGGCTTGAAACGATCGGCCGCCCCGTCTACTGTCTCCCCGGCAACCATGATATTCCCGAAGTGATGAACGACATCATGAACCGGGGCAAGGTCACCTCTCCCGAGTCGGTTCGCCATGGCAACTGGGTCATCATCCTGCTCGACTCAACCGTGGCCGGGCGCGAGGGCGGTCATCTCAGAACGGATCAATTGGAGCGCCTCGAACGCAATCTGGAAGCGCATGCCGATTGCCATGCAGTGATCACGCTGCACCATCATCCGGTGCCGGTCGGCAGCGCCTGGATGGATCGAATGGCACTCGACAACCCGACCGATTTCTTCCGCATCGTCGATCGTTATCCACGCATCAGGGCCATCGTCTGCGGCCATATCCACCAGGAGTTCGATGGCTACTACCGCCACGTCCGGCTGCTTGGTGCGCCCTCCACCTGTGTGCAGTTCACCCCGCGTCTTGACCAGTTCAGCCTGGACCTGGTCCCTCCGGGGCTGCGTTGGATCGAACTGGGCGCGGACGGCAGCGTCGACACCGGCATCCGCCGGCTCGCCGTCATGCCCGAAGAGCTGGATCTCAGCGTCGGCGGTTATTGAACCGAGAATCCGCGGTAGTTGCTCGCATCGTGAGGCTCACAGGCGATAGCGGTCACACGCGCTGCGCTCGGCCCCCGCGTCAGCCAGTTCCTGAAATGATTCAATGCCTGTTGCTCACCGCAGGCCACCACCTCTACTCCGCCATCCGGCAGATTTCGCGCATAACCGGTCAAACCCAGCGAAATCGCCTGCTCGCGCGCCGACGCGCGAAAAAAGACCCCCTGAACCTTGCCCGACACCAGACACTTTATCGCCACCGTCATACCCTCACTCCCCGCCACTACCGTGGCCGTCACCTGCAGTTCCACCGTCCTGCGGATTTTGCCGTTGGTAGTTCTCGATATAGCGCTCGATCATCTGCGCATCGACCATTCCCACCTGGCGTGCCACCAGTTCACCCGCCGGTGTGACCAGATAGCTGGTCGGCAGCGCCGGCACCGCTCCCAGCACCCCTCGCGCTCCCGGCTTTTCGCGCAAAATGGGAAAGCTCAGAAACTGCTCCTCGACGAACTCACGCAACCGGGTAAGCGATATCTCCTCCATGTTGATGCCGATGACCACTGCATCGCGCGACTGGTGCGCAATGTGAAAACGCTCCAGCTCCGGCAGCTCCTCCAGGCAGGGGGGGCACCAGGTCGCCCAGTAGTTGACCAGCACCCAGCGCCCCCGGAACTCGGACAACTGGCGCTCCCGGCCGTCCAGGTCCGGCAACGAAAAATCCACCGTTTCGGCACTCGCCGCGGTTGGCACCAGCAGCGTCGCCAGCAGTATCAGTATCAACCGCACTTCGACCTCCCAACGCTCTCTCAGCTCAGAAACAGTTTTCCATATCGACAGCCTGGAGGATCATCGCTTGTTCTCCCACGATCGATCCTGCCGCCTCACTCCGCCTCACCGGAGGCCACCCGACGGCCGCGATAGAGTTGCTCCAACGGCACCGCCATGGCACCCTTCATCTGCAGACCGAGCTCCTCCAGGATGCCCGCCAGCGCCCGATCGGCATCGGACTCGGCGTCGCGCAGCAGTCGCGCCTCGGGCAGTACGAAGCCTTCCGAACGGTACAGGTCATAGAGCGTAACCTGGTTCAAATCGCGCGCCAGCGCCCAGTTACCGTCGTCTGTCTGTAGCACCAGACGGCTGCGGCGCAGGTGGTTCAGCAGCCGCTCCAGCCGCTCGTCGGGGACATGTCCGAGCGCAGCGGTCATGCTGCCGCAGCCAAGGCTTTCCCCAGACTGCTGCCGCTGCCACAACTGCTGCAACAAGCGGTAGGCAAGCAGCAGATCACCGCCCTCGCCGGCACTGCCGTGACGGCCTTCATCGCGAAAGATTCCGAGGCAATGCGCGAACTCCGCCCCCAACAACGTCACCACCCAACAGAGATAGATCCACAGCAGGAAGATCGGCACCACCGCAAGCGCGCCGTAGATCGCCTCGTAGGTGGGAAAGTAGGTGACATAGAGCGCGAACCCCCGCTTGGCCAGCTCGAACAGCAGCGCCGCCAGCAGACCACCGGAGAAGGCGTGCACGGCCGGAACCTTGCGGTTAGGCACCACTGCGTAGAGCAGACTGAAGGCAATTATTGCCGCCAACAGCGGCATAACACCCAGCAGGCGACGGGTCAGCCCGAGGCTCTGCGCGGTATCGGATATGACCGGCACCGACACCAGGTAGGAGGTAGCCGCCACGCTGAGACCGATCAGCAACGGGCCGAGCGACAGGATCGACCAGTACATCAGGAACTGGGCCAACGGCTTGCGCTGCCGCTGTACCCGCCAGATCTGGTTGATCGCCTGGTCGATGTTGACCATCATCATCACCGCAACCACCACCAGAAAGGCGATCCCGACTCCGGAGAGTCGCGACGCCTTGCTGCTGAACTCCTGCAGATAACGCTGCACCACCTCCCCTGAAGCGGGCACGAAGTTGCGGAAGACGAAATCCTGCAGATCGCCCGCCAGCACTTCGGAGAGCGGAAAAGCGGAGAAGATCGCCAGACCGACAGTCATCAACGGCACCAGCGACAGCAGCGTGGTGTAGGTGAGCGATGCAGCATTGGGCAGGCAGCGATCGGCGAAGAAGCGTGAGACCAGCAGGCGTGCGAAACGCACCGCAGCTGCCGCCTTATCGCCCAAATTCTGCATTGCCTACCACCTCCGCCACCTTATACATTCGCCGGCACCGGCACCATCGACAGGATCGGTACACCGGGGCAAAAGCGAAGTGTAGCCGCTGCGCCCCGGCAACAGAAGCGCGCCGGCTCTCCGAGCTGTACCTGCTTTCAGGCCCCGCGTTGGTTACAATGGCGGCCCACTCGATTCACAGGAGAGATTGCATGACTGTTGAGATTTTCCACAACCCGCGTTGCAGCAAGTCGCGCCAAACCCTGGAACTGCTGCGTGAAAACGGCGTGGATGCAGAGATTATCGAATACCTGAAGACGCCGCCGGACGCCGCTGAACTGGCTCGGATTCTCGACATGCTGGGGCTGGAACCGCGTGAACTGATGCGCCAGAAGGAGCCAGAGTACAAGGCTGCCGGCCTGGACGATCCCTCACTCTCGCGCGAAGCACTGATCCAGGGTATGGTCGACAACCCCAAACTGATCGAACGGCCGATCGTCATCAGCAACGGCAAAGCCGCCCTCGGCCGGCCACCGCAGAAGGTGCTGGATATCCTGCAATGAACTACATCCTGATACTCCACTACAGCCGCCACGGTGCCACCGCGGCGATGGCGCGCCAGATCGCGCGCGGCGTCGAGGAGATGGATGGCATGGAGGCACGGCTGCGTACCGTACCCGAGGTCTCCACCACCTGCGAGGCGGTCGACCCTGCAGTCCCCGATGAGGGCGCCCCTTACGCCAGTCTCGACGATCTGCGTGACTGCGCCGGACTTGCGCTCGGCAGCCCGACCCGTTTCGGCAACATGGCCGCGGCGATGAAACATTTCATCGACAGCAGCAGCCGGCTGTGGATATCAGGCGCACTGATCGGCAAACCTGCGGGGGTCTTCACCTCGACCTCCAGCATGCACGGTGGTCAGGAGACGACCCTCACCAGCATGATGATGCCGCTGCTGCACCACGGCATGCTGCTGGTCGGACTCCCTTACAGCGAGAACGACCTGATGCACACGCAGAGCGGCGGCACCCCCTATGGACCCAGCCATTTCGCCGGCAGCGACAGCAAGCTGCCACTCAGCGACGAAGAGCAGAGACTCTGCCGTGCGTTGGGGCGCCGGCTGGCGCTGACGGCGCTTAAACTGGCGTAGGCAGCGTGCTTCCGCAGCTCCCCCTCGGTCTGAAGCTGCGGCTGAACGTCAGCTTCGACAGCTTCGTCGGCAACGCCAACCGCGAACTGCTGACGCAGCTGCGCGCCAGCGCGCAGGGCACGGGTGAACCCTATCTCTATATCTGGGGAGGTAGCGGTAGCGGCAAGAGCCATTTGCTGCAGGCGGGCTGCCATAGCGCGCAGCAACACCAGCTTGCCGCCGCCTATATTCCGCTGCGGGAGGCTTCCAGGCTCACGCCCGAGGTGCTGCAAAACCTCTCCGCCTTCGATCTGGTCTGCCTGGACGATTTCGACCGTGTATGTGGCCAGAGCCACTGGGAGCAGGCGCTGTTCAACCTCTTCAACCAACTACGCGATGCCGGTGCCAGATTGCTGGTGAGCGCCGATCGTGCAGCCGCGGCACTGCCGCTGCAGCTGGTCGATCTGCGTTCGCGCCTGGAGTGGGGGCCCGGCTATCAGCTGTTGGGACTCGACGACGTCGGGCGCGCACAACTGCTGAACCGGAGCGCAGAGAACCGCGGCCTGGAGCTGCCCCCCGAAACGCTCAACTATATTCTGGCGCGCGCGCCGCGCGACACCCGCTCACTGCTCGAGCTGCTGCAACGGCTCGACCGGGCTTCGCTCGCTGCGCAACGCAGACTGACGGTGCCGTTTGTCAGGCGTGTATTTGAGGAAGCTGATTACTGAGCGGCTTCAGCCGCCGTTGCTGCGGGCGCGGGCACGCCGGCTCCAGACCCAGACGTAGTTGACGCCGCTGGCGATGGTGGTCGCGAACACCGACCAGACCAGCAGCGTCAGCAACCTCTCCGGTAGCGCCCACAGCCCCCGATCGAGTACCACCGCCAGCACCAGCACGATCTGCGCGAAGGTGTTGACCTTGCTGATGATGCTCGGCTCGGCATCCAGCTCTTCGATACGAAAGTTATAGATCAGCGCGCCGGTGACGATGATCAGATCGCGCACGATCACAAGTACCATCAGCGCGAGCGGTATCAGGCCCAGCAGCGCCAGACTGACATAGCTGGAGATCAGCAGCACCTTGTCGGCGAGCGGATCGAGCAGCCCTCCCAGGCGGCTCTGCCAGCCGAAATGCTTGGCCAGGAAGCCGTCCAGTCCATCGGAGATGCCGGCGATCGCGAACAGCAGCAGCGCCAGATCGAAGCGGTGGATCAGCAGCATCCACACCACCGGCACCGTCAGCAGAATACGCAGGACGCTGATCAGGTTGGGGATGTCATCGCGTTGCAGACTCATCGGCGACGATCAACGCAGGTGGTAGTAGAGATCCACCAGCGTGGTGAGGGGATCGCTGCCCCGGCCCGACTGCAGGTCGGGTTCGAGCCGGCCGCCGATGCGCAGCCCCGACTCCAGCGCCGAGGCGCCGCCCAGTCCATGCAGATCGTAGACAATCGTATCGGCATTGGCCGAGACCACCACCACGCGTTCCAGCGACTGCTGGGTGCTGAGGATCTCGAGCACGCTGGCGTAATCCTCCAGAGAGTGGATACCGGTCACCTGCAGACGAACGGTGGAGAGATCGCGCTCCTGACGCAGCGGTGCATAGAGCGCCGCCAGCTCGTCGCCGGCGCGCTGCAGCGCATCCGCGGCAAGTGCGCTGGACGACTCCGCCTGGTTGTTCCAGGCCGAAGCGCGGTCTGCTTGGTAGAGCCGCCATTCGCCCCGCCAAAGCTCCCGGTCGAGCGCGCTGATACGCCCGACCAGGATCAGGTCGGGGCCGTAGCGCCGCGAGGCGGCACGGATATTGTTCTCGAAATCGCCCCACAGGTCGGCCACCTGCAGCTGGCTCTGATCCTCCAGATCCATCAGCGGCAGCAGCAGCGGCAGTCCCCGCGTCGCGGCGCCTTCCTGCAGCGCGCGATACAGGGCCAGGTCGATCTCCGGAAGGGCCAGCCGACGCTTCTGACCCTGCTCGTCCAATCCCAGCCAGACCAGAATTCCGGGGCGATTGACGCCCCACTGCGGCAAGCCGCGCTGTTGCAGCAGACGCTCCAGCTCGTCGGCATCGAACGCCACCTCGAGCAGGCGGTTGGCAGCGGGTACGTCGCCCTGCGTCGGCAGCGCACGGTAGCGGTACTGCTGCACGAACCGGGAAGGGTCGGCGATATCCGCCTGCAGCGACTGGCGCGCGATCACCTGCCGGCTTCCGGTCACCTTGACCAAAACCCCGCGAAAAGCCTCCTGCAGCGCGCTCTTGCGCTGCGCCGCATCCTCACCGGCAACCGTCACGCTGACCCGATAGAGGTCTTCCACCTCGACCGCACCCACTTGCGTCGCGGCCGACAGCAGAGTGCAGAGCAGTGCCAGAAAGCGCGGGTTGGCAGCGCCACGGCTGCGCGCAATAAGGATCTTCAGCATAAGCGTCAATGGCTACTCTTGAGGCGGCGACGAGGCTGCAATTTTACTCCGGCTGGCGAGCTTATGTCTAAGGAACAGAGCGCAAGATTTGGTAAGATGCAAGCCAAATCCCGATCAGTACCGGAGTCGACGTGAGCCAGGACACCAACAGCAGCAGACCCTCTCTCAGTTACCGCGACGCGGGTGTCGACATCGACGCCGGCAACACGCTCGTCGAACGGATCAAGCCGATCGTCAAGCGGACCTTCAGGCCCGGCGTGCTGGCCGGTCTTGGCGGCTTCGGCGCGCTGTTCGAACTGCCGTTGGAGAACTACCGCAACCCGGTGCTGGTCTCAGGTACCGACGGCGTCGGAACCAAACTGAAGCTGGCGCTGATGCTCGCCAGGCACGACACGATCGGCATCGACCTGGTGGCGATGTGCGTCAACGACATCGTCGTCACCGGCGCCGAACCGCTCTTCTTCCTCGACTACTACGCCACCGGCCGGCTGGACGTCGACATCGCCACCGATGTGGTGCGCGGCATCGCCCGCGGCTGCGAACTGGCAGGCGCCGCACTGACCGGCGGAGAGACCGCGGAGATGCCCGGCATGTACGCCGAGGGCGACTACGATCTCGCCGGCTTCTCGGTGGGCATTGTCGAAAAGTCGCGCATCATCGAGCCCGGACGGGTGCGCCATGGCGACATCCTGCTCGGACTCGCCTCCTCCGGCCCGCACTCCAACGGCTATTCGCTGATCAGAAAGATCCTGCAGCAGACGGACGACGATCTGCAGCAGCCGATGGGCGACACCATATTGGCAGAGGCGCTGCTTGCGCCGACGCGAATCTACGTCAAATCGCTGCTGGCACTGCATGACGCGCTGGACATTCACGCCCTCGCCCATATCACCGGCGGCGGATTGTTGGAGAATCTGCCGCGGGTGCTGCCACAGAACAGCCGCGCCACCATCGCCCTCGACTCCTGGCAGCGTCCTGCGGTCTTCGACTGGCTGCAGCGCGAGGGCGGCGTCGACCGGCGGGAGATGCTGCGTACCTTCAACTGCGGTGTGGGCATGGTGGTCTGCGTCGCACCGGAGGATGCCGCGCGGGCGACCCAGCTATTGCACGAGGCCGGCGAGCAGGTATGGCAGCTGGGCACGATCGACGAGGGCGAGGGCGACCCCGTGGTGGAGTTCGTATGAAGGCGGGCGGCAACTACCGGCTGGTGGTTCTGATATCGGGCAGCGGCAGCAACCTGCAGGCGATCATCGACCAGACCGGCGTAGCACTGCCGATCGAAATTGCCGCCGTGATCAGCAACCGTCCGGGGGTACGCGGACTGGAGCGGGCCCAGCAGGCCGGCATCGAGAGCCGCGTGCTCGACCACAAGGCGTTCGCCGAACGTGAGAGCTACGACCTGGCGCTGGCTGATCTGATCGACGGCTACCGCCCGGATCTGGTGGTGCTGGCGGGATTCATGCGCATCCTCACACCCGCCTTTATTCAACGCTTCGCCGGTCGGTTGCTCAACATCCACCCGTCGCTGCTGCCGAAATTTCGCGGCCTGCATACCCATCAGCGTGCCATCGATGCCGGCGAGCTTGAGCACGGCGCCAGCGTCCACTTCGTCACCGAGGAGCTCGATGGCGGGCCGCTGATTCTGCAAGCGCGCGTCCCCCTGCTGCCGGGGGACGATGCCGAGCGGTTGGCGGCTCGTGTACTGACCCAGGAGCACCTGATCTATCCGCAGGTGATCGCCTGGATGGCTGCTGGGCGCCTCTGCATGAAACAGGGGGCAGCCTTTCTCGACGACAAAATGCTGAGCCGGCCGCTGATGTTCGACCAGCTGGAGTCGGCGCAGCGGTGAACGGATGCGGACAAGCGGGCGGCACTCTGCTGCTATCCTGGCTGCTGCTTTTCGCCACTGCCGAAGCCGGAGAGGCGCCCGCCCCTCAGCAACTGAGATCCTTCAGCGCCGAGTACAGCCTCAGCAGCGACTATCTCGAACTGGGACGGGTCAAGGTCGAGCTCCGTCTCGATTCGACCGGCGGCTATCGCTACAGCGCGCTGACCATGCCGGTCGGTCTGACCGCGGTACTCCGCAGAGACGAGATCAGCGAAGTCAGCAGCGGCAGGGTGCAGTCGAACCGCATCGTTCCGGAGCGCTATCGCTATCATCACCAGGGCGACGACAGACTGCGCCTGGTGGAGTTGACATTCGACTGGCAGCAGGGCCGAGTCACCAACAGCAGCAGCGGTTCGCGCTGGAGCATGGGCGTGCCCCACGGTACCCAGGACAAGTTCAGCCAGCGCCTGGCACTGATGCTGGCCGTCGCCGAGGGGCGACAGAGCGTCGAGTTGCCGGTTGCCGACGGCGGCCGCACCAAAACCTACCACTTCCAGCTGCTCGGAGAAGAGATGGTCGACGTGGAGGCGGGCAGATACCAGACGCTGAAACTGGAGCGCAGCAAGGACGACCGCCCGTCAAGCGTCAGCCTCTGGCTGGCCCCCTCGCTGCACTATCTGCCGGTGATGGTGAAAAAGCGCGAGCGGGACGGTCTCTACTGGATGCAGCTACGCTCGGTGGAGTGGCTCGACGGCGAGGGGTGAGCCACGGCCGCCGGATGCTCAGCGACCCAGAAATCGGCTCAAAACAGTGCGGAAGAACCCCCCCGGCGCGATGGTGATCTGCGCGTTGTCGATATCGATTGCGTCGCTGGCGTATGCGGTCACCTCGATTCCCGCCTCCTGATACATCTGTGTCGAGAGTTTGAGGTCCGCGGCCCAGCGCGAGAGGAAATCCTCGCTCGGCGCTATATGGACGATCCTGCTCACCTCCTCCTGTATCAGCTTGGAGGCACAGCGCGGGCACGGCGGATGGGTGACGTAGACAGTGCAGCCAGTGAGATCACGCTTGGCGAAAATCATCGCATTCTCCTCCGCGTGAATGGTCAGATTCAGCTTACAGTCACGGTCGGCGAGCCGTTCGGCACGGTCCTCGACCCCGGCGGCAAAACCGTTGTAGCCCAACGATACGATTCTGTTGCCGTCGGTGATCACCGCACCCACTTGCGACGAGGGGTCCTTGCTCCAGCCGGAGATATGCGCAGCCAGCCCCAGAAACCGGGTATCCCACTTGATGCTCATCGCCATCCTCCTCGGTGGCCGGCCACCCGGGCCGGCTCTGCGCCCGGTATCTTACCCACTGCGCCCGCAAGATGATAATCGACAATACCCCGCCGGTCGCCTGCGGGTGCGGACGGCGCGTATACTTGCGTGAGTCAAAGCTTACCGGCAGACCAGAGAGATGAGCAGATCCACCGCACCCGCGCCCTTCAGCTGGCAAGCCTCTCTGCGGCTCGGTCGCCTGTTCGACGACGGCAGAGCGGCGCCGGAAGCTATCTCACTGTTGAAACGCAACAACTGCGGTAAAGCGCTGCAGATCGCCCGCAGCGCGAGCGACATGCACGGCGCCAACGGCATCAGCGACGAGTTCCATGCGATACGACACGCGATTAATCTGGAGGCGGTCAATACCCATGAGGGAATGCACGATATCCACGCGTTGATTCTCGGCCGCATCCAGACCGGCATCCAGGCCTTCATAGGTTGAACGGATAGCACATGGGCGCGCTGTCGCATATCCGGGTCCTCGATCTATCCCGTGTTCTCGCCGGACCCTGGGCCAGCCAGATCCTGGCCGACCTCGGCGCCGACGTGATCAAGATCGAACGTCCCGACCGAGGCGACGACACCCGCCACTGGGGGCCGCCCTGGCTACGCGACGCCCAGGGCGAAGAGAGCGCCGAGTCGGCCTACTACCTCTGCGCCAACCGCGGCAAGCGTTCGGTGACCATCGACATCACCCGACCGCAGGGACAGGCGCTGGTCCGCGACCTGGCGAAGCAGTGCGACATACTGCTGGAGAACTTCAAAGTTGGCGGGTTGGCGAAGTATGGCCTCGACTACGCCAACCTCAGCCGGATCAACCCACGACTGATCTACTGCTCCGTGACCGGCTTCGGCCAAACCGGACCCTACCGCAACCGCGCCGGCTACGACTTCCTGATCCAGGCGATGGGTGGGCTGATGAGTGTCACCGGTGAAGCGGACGACCGCCCCGGCGGCGGACCGCAAAAGGTGGGGGTGGCTCTGGCCGACGTGATGACCGGACTCTACGCCGGCAACGCCTGCCTCGCCGCGCTCGCTTATCGGGAACGCAGCGGCCGGGGGCAGCAGATCGACCTGTCGCTGCTCGACGTACAGGTGGCGACGCTGGCCAATCAGGCCTCCAGCTACCTGGTCGGTGGAGAGGCGCCCCATCGCATGGGCAACGCCCACCCCAGCATCGTCCCCTACCAGCCATTCGCCGCCGCAGACGGCCATTTCATACTGGCTGTGGGCAACGACGACCAGTTCGCGCGGCTTTGCCATCTGCTGCAGCACCCTGAGCTGGCGCAGGATCGCAGATTCGCCTGCAACGCCGCGCGCGTGCGCAATCGCGCGGCGTTGGTGGATCTGCTGGCGCCGCTGTTCGCGCGGCATGACAGCGACCATTGGATCTCCTCGCTGGAGGCAGTCGCAGTGCCCTGCGGCCCGGTCAACGACATCGCCCAGGTGTTCGACAACCCCCAGGTGCAGGCGCGTGGCATGAGGATCGAACGCGAACATCCGACGGCGGGCAGAGTGGCGCTGGTCGGCTCGCCCATCCGCCTCTCGGAGAGTACCGTCGAACCCGGTGCGGCGCCGCCGCTGCTGGGCCAACACACCGCCGAGGTGTTGACGGAACTGCTGGGGCTCGATGCCGGAACGCAACGACGACTGCGTGATCAGGGCATTCTCTGAGCGGTCGGTCGGGATGACCTCGATCCGGAGAGGATCCGCTGCCACGGCATTCCTTATCCATCTGTTTCGCTCTATCATTCGGCCGGACAGAGCTGGGAGACAAAGAACATGAGCGAGCGTTTGCAGCAGTGCATCTCGGCCACAGGCCCGAAGAAAATTCTCGCCTGCGACGGCGGCGGTATTCTGGGACTGATGAGCGTGGAGATTCTGGCGGACCTGGAACAGCGGCTGCGCGTACGCCAGGCCAATCCATCACTGGTGCTCTCCGACTTCTTCGACTTCGTCTGCGGCACCAGCACCGGCGCGATCATCGCCAGCTGTATCGCCACCGGCATGTCGATGGAGCAGATCAGGCGTTTCTACCTCGACAGCGGCGCGCAGATGTTCGATCGCGCCTTCCTACTCAAACGCCTCAAGTACAGTTACAACGACGAGCCGCTCGCCGCAAAGTTGCGCGCCGCGCTGAACGAGGCACTGGGGTACCGAGAAAGCGATCCGCCGGCACTGCTGGGAGACCGCAATATCAGGAACCTGTTGATGATGGTTCTGCGCAACCACACCACCGACTCCCCCTGGCCGGTCAGCAACAACCCCAATGCGCTCTTCAATCAGAGCACGCTGCCCGACTGCAACCTGCGCCTTCCGCTCTGGCAGCTGGTCCGCGCCAGCACAGCCGCGCCCACATTCTTCCCGCCGGAGGTGGTGACATTCGCCGAAGGCACAGCACAGGAGTATGACTTCATCTTCGTCGACGGCGGCGTGACCACCTATAACAATCCCGCCTTCCTCGCCTTCCAGATGGCCACCGCCGCGCCCTACCGGATCAACTGGAAGTGCGGCGTCGACGAGTTGCTGATCGTGTCGGTCGGCACCGGCAACGCGCCGGCCGCGCGACCGGATCTGGATGTCGACGAGATGGGGCTGATCCACCATGCCAAGAGCATCCCCGGGGCATTGATGAACGCCGCCTCGGCCGGCTGGGACACCGCCTGCCGCATGCTCGGACACTGCACCTTCGGTGCGCCGATAGACGAGGAGGTGGGCGACATGCTGAGCGGCGACGGTACACCCAACTGGAGCGGGCAGAAAGCCTTTACCTACGTCCGCTACAATCCCGACGTCACCCGCGCCGGGCTGGACGAGTTGGGCCTCACGGAGATCGAACCGCAGCAGGTGCAGTTGATGGATTCGATCGCGCATATCGACCTGATCGGAACCCTCGGCCGCACCTATGCCGAGCGGCATGTCGACCTCGCCCACCTGCGCAGCTTCGCCTGACGGCGGTGGCGACATACCCACGGGAGTGCGCGGGCAAGGGCGGAATCGGCGCTAAACATTTCGAGATCATTTTCGACGCGGTATCACGCCGCGGGGGAAGAACTGTACGGCCTGCTAGGCGATTATCATCAGCGCCAGGTACGGGACCAGACTGAAGACGATGAAAAGGATTTTGAACAGACCGAGAAAGAGGTAAATCAGTAGATCGAACTGCTCGCGGGAGAGAGGGAACCAGCGCCGCTGCAGTCGGTATGTCAGATCGGGAAACAGCATCACCATCGCCGACCAGAACAGCAACAGGCTGCCGTTGAGCAGCGTGCACCACATGAAAAAACCGGTCAGCGCTGCGATCGTCATTTTGCGCTCCGGCGCGCCTCCGCGTCAGCGTCCCTGCCCCCTTCCGCGAAAACGCCCCAGGCCAATCAGGGGGAGGCCGAAGCCCATCAGCGCCAGCATCGCGGGCTCGGGCGCCTGCGCCCGCACATAGGCGATGGCGTCGACAACGAACCCCAGTGACTGACCTGCCAGGAAATCACCGGTGAATGAGATCGTTCCGCTCCGGGAGTCGCTGAATCCTCCCGCTCCACTTAGATTTTCGATCAACATCTCATTTTCGAAATTCACGACATCCACCCCGATCAACACCAGGGCCGCGTCGAAGCTCGCCCAGGCAAGAGCGTAATCGGACCGGCGCGCGGTGCTGAGGGAGATTTCGAGCTCGTAGTCGAAGGAGATGGATACCGCACCGTCGTTGACCAGATTGAGAATGCCCTTGCGCACGAAATGACCACCGCCCTCAGCGGCGGTATCCGAATCTGAGGGTATGCTGACGCTGCCCGTCGCCTGCAGGCTATCGCTCGATGTACCGGCCGTGCCGCTTATCGACGAACCGGCCAGCGACGCGATGAAGCTGGTATCACCCCAATCTCCCCTTGCGTCCTGCTGAGGATCGCCGGCTGCGGGATCGCGGACCACAGGAGCCGTGGGACTCGACCAGAATTTGGCCTCTGCCTCCGCGAGCGTGGAGAGCTCGCTCCAGCTGCTGCCGGCGGGCGCGCTTACGCTGAAACTCGACCAGTCGATGGTCGTCCTGGCGAATGCGGTTACGGTGGCCTGTGCGACCGGCTGCACCCCCATCAGAACGAGTGCGACAACGACAGGCTTGAAGAAGCTGGCAGTGAACAGGGTCCGGGTACCCATGATCGATTCTCCTTGCTGAACGCATGCAACCCTCGACACCTGAGCACGCAATTCCCATTCCCTTTTCAAGTTTATCTGCGTATTCAGTTTGTTAAGCTGACTGGATCCCGCAGCAAACTCCCTGGAATGTAAAGATTTCTGACAGCGCAAGGCGACGGGAGCGCTCTCTCCAGCCCCGCCCGCCATGGACTGTCGTAAAAAGCATCCACCCAGGATTGCCCTGTAGCGGACCCGAAAAAAAACCCTGAAACGGAGGTTTCAGGGTTTTCCGGCCAGAACCGTACCTTAAGGCACCTGCGGCACTAGTTGTTCTGGATGACGATATTGGGGAACTTGGCGGCGTAGCTCTTGGACTGCAGCGCCAGCTTGGCGGCGGTCTTACGGCCGATCTCGCGATAGATCTGCGCGATGCGCGACTCGGGCTCGGCGACCACCGTGGGCTTGCCGCCGTCGGTCTCCTCGCGAATGCGGATATCGAGCGGCAGCGCACCGAGGAAGTCGACACCGTACTGCTGCGCCATGCGGGTGCCGCCGCCTTCACCAAAGATGTGCTCTTCGTGACCGCACTGCGAACAGATGTGGATGCTCATGTTCTCGACGATGCCGAGCACCGGCACCTCGACCTTCTCGAACATCTTGAAACCCTTGCGCGCATCCAGCAAGGCAATGTCCTGCGGCGTGGTGACGATCACCGCCCCCGAAACCGGCACCTTCTGCGCCAGCGTCAGCTGGGTATCGCCGGTGCCCGGCGGCAGATCGATGATCAGGTAGTCGAGATCCGACCAGTTGGTATCGTTGAGCAGCTGCTCCAGCGCCTGCGTCACCATGGGCCCACGCCAGATCATCGGCGTCTCCTCGTCCACCAGGAAGCCGATCGACATCGCCTGCAGCCCGTAGTTCTCCATAGGCTCCAGCGTCTTGCCGTCCTTCGACTCCGGCTGCCCCGAAACACCCAGCATGCGCGGCTGCGAGGGACCGTAGATATCGGCATCCAACAGGCCGACGCGACCGCCCTCGGCGGCCAGTGCCAGCGCCAGATTCACCGCTGTGGTCGATTTGCCGACACCGCCCTTGCCCGAAGCGACGGCGATGATATTTTTGACGTTGTCGATCGGCTTCAGCGATTTCTGCACCGAATGTGCGACGACTTTCCAGCCGACATCGACACTGGCAGCGGCGACACCGTCGACCGCCTCCACCATCCCCTTGACCGCAGCGGCCAACTCCTCGACGAAGCCGTCGGCCGGAAAGCCCAGCTCGATCTTCACGCTTACCCTGTCGCCGTCGATCTCCACCCCTTTGAGGCATTTCGCCGCGATCAGGTTCTTCTCCATGTGGGGTTCGGTATACCCCTTGATTGCCTCTTCGACAATCTCTCTGGTCACTTCAGCCATCTCAATCTCCTGCGGGCGGGGAGACGCCCGTTGCGCCTGTCCCCGCGGAAAGTAATGGGCCGGCATTCTACATTGAAAACCAATCCCAAGCAATTTAGTCGGTTATTTGCCGGACCTTCGCAAGCCGCGCCCGGCCGCCCCGCCCCAAGGGCGCTGACCAGCCGCTTCGTGACGCATTCAGCGCTGGGGTCAAACTGATGAAAATGATACGATTTCGACTTTGACGCCAGCGCCCAGCCGCGGCCTTCAAATCTGACCCGATCCGGACCCGACATGACTCATCAAGCACGAAACATCCTGGTCACCAGCGCCCTCCCCTACGCCAACGGGCCGATCCACATCGGCCACCTGGTGGAGTACATCCAGACCGATATCTGGGTCCGCTTCCAGAACATGCGCGGCAACCGCTGCATCTATGTCTGCGCCGACGACGCACACGGCACGCCGATCATGCTGCGCGCACGCCAGGAGGGTCTGGAGCCGGAAGCGTTGATCGATGCGGTATGGCAGCAGCATCGGGCCGACTTCGCCGATTTCAGCGTCCGCTTCGACAACTACCACTCGACCCACTCCGACGAAAACCGCTTCTTCTCCAACACCATCTATGCCAGAAACAAGGCCAAGGGGCATATCGTCAGGCGCACCATCACCCAGGCCTACGATCCGCTGGAGGGGATCTTCCTGCCCGACCGCTTCATCAAGGGCACCTGCCCCAAGTGCGGCACCGCGGACCAGTACGGCGACAACTGCGAATCCTGCGGCGCCAGCTACTCGCCGAGCGAGCTGATCGATCCGGTCTCCGCTGTCTCCGGCGCCACCCCCGAGCAGCGCGAGTCCGAGCACTACTTCTTCCGGCTCGCCGATTTCGAGCAGATGCTGAAGCGCTGGACCCGCGGCGGTCACCTGCAGCGCGAGGTTTCCAACAAGCTGGACGAGTGGTTCGAGGCGGGCCTGCAGGAGTGGGACATCTCGCGCGACGCCCCCTACTTCGGCTTCGAGATTCCGGATCACCCGGGCAAGTTCTTCTACGTCTGGATGGACGCGCCGATCGGCTACATGGCCAGCTTCAAGAACCTCTGCGACAACAGCGACGATCTCGAATTCGACGACTACTGGAAGCCGGGATCGCAGGCCGAGCTCTACCACTTCATCGGCAAGGACATCATCTACTTCCACGCGCTGTTCTGGCCGGCGATGCTGCACGGCGCCGACTACCGCACGCCAACGGCGATCTTCTCGCACGGCTTTCTCACCGTAGACGGGCAGAAGATGTCCAAGTCGCGCGGCACTTTCATCAAGGCGCGCAGCTATCTGGATCACCTCAATCCGGAGTATCTGCGCTACTACTTCGCCGCCAAGCTGGGCTCGGGCGTGGAGGATATCGACCTCAACCTGGATGACTTCGTCGCCCGCGTCAACTCGGACCTGGTCGGCAAGGTGGTCAATATCGCCAGCCGCTGCGCAGGTTTCATCCACAAACGTTTCGACAACCGGCTCTCCGCAGAACTGGCCGAAACGGCGCTGTTCGACGAGTTCGTCGCCACCGGAGAGACCGTTGCCGAGCTGTTCGAGCAGCGCGAGTTCAGCCGCGCGGTGCGCGAGATCATGACGCTGGCCGACCGCGCCAATCAGTACATCGACGAGAAGAAACCCTGGGTCATCGCCAAGACGGAGGGCGCGGAGCGGGAGCTCCACCTGGTCTGCAGCATGGGGTTGAATCTGTTCCGACTGCTGATCGGCTACCTGCGCCCTATCCTTCCCGCCACCAGCGAGCGGGCGGAAGCCTTCCTGCAGGTCGAGCCGCTCACCTGGCAGGCGCTGGCGCAACCGCTGCTCGATCACGGGATCGCCCGCTTCGAACCGCTGATGACGCGCGTCGAGCAGGCGCAGGTCGACGCCATGGTCGAGGATTCGAAGGAGAGCCTGGAGAGCAGCGACAGCGGTGCGGCCCCCACCGGTCCGCTGGCCGCCGATCCGATCGGCGATACCATCGACTATGCCGGCTTCGCCGCGGTCGATCTGCGCGTGGCGCGCATCGTCGCGGCGGCGCAAGTGGAAGGGGCGGACAAACTGCTCCAGCTTACGCTCGACCTCGGCGGTGAGACGCGCAACGTCTTCGCCGGTATCAAGTCGGCCTATGCGCCCGATCAGCTGGAGGGACGGCTGACCGTGATGGTCGCCAACCTGGCGCCGCGCAAGATGCGCTTCGGCCTGTCGGAAGGGATGGTGCTCGCCGCGGGTCCCGGCGGCAAGGAGCTGTTTCTGCTGTCACCGGACAGCGGCGCGCTGCCGGGTATGCGGATCAAATAGCAGCCGGAGGGTCGGCGTGCGCCAATCCCACGGAAACTTGCGGATTATCATTGTAGGAATATGGGTTAGAATGGCGGAAGCTGCACATTATGCTTATATGTTCGCGATAACGCACCAATGGAGCGCCCCCGCTGCAAATGGCGCCACGCAAGGATCCCGCCCGGCCCTGCGCGCCGCTCGACGTGGACCCCTGAAACCAGACACCCTGCCGTGACCAGAGCCATCCCATGAAAGAGTACGCGCTCATACTGATCAGCACCGTACTGGTCAACAATTTCGTGCTGGTGAAGTTCCTCGGCATCTGCCCTTTCATGGGGGTCTCGCGCAAGCTCGAAACCGCGGTCGGCATGGGACTGGCGACCACCTTCGTGCTGACTCTATCGGCGATCTGCAGCTATCTGGTCAGCGAGTATCTGCTGGCACCGCTGGGGCTTGAATATCTGCGCACCATCGCTTTCATTCTGGTCATCGCGGTGGTGGTGCAGTTCACCGAAATGGTGATGCACAAGACCAGTCCGGTGCTCTATCAGGTACTGGGCATCTTTCTGCCTTTGATCACCACCAACTGCGCGGTCCTCGGCGTCGCGCTCTTGAACGTTCAGGAGGAGCACGGCTTCGTCGAGTCTGCGCTCTACGGCTTCGGCGCCGCGGCCGGCTTCTCGTTGGTACTGGTGATGTTCGCGGCGGTACGCGAGCGCGTCACCGTTTCGGATGTTCCGGAGCCATTCCAGGGCAGCGCCATCGCGCTGATCACCGCCGGGCTCATGTCGATGGCCTTCATGGGCTTCTCCGGCCTGGTGCCGAGTTGAGCAGATGTTGATCGCCATCGCCGTCATCGCTCTGCTGGCGCTCGCCTTCGGTCTGTTGCTCGGCTACTCGGCTATCCGTTTTCGCGTCGAAGGCGACCCGATAGTCGAGCGTATCGACGCACTGCTGCCGCAGACCCAGTGCGGGCAGTGCGGCTTCCCCGGATGCCGCCCCTACGCCGAGGCGATTGCCACAGAGGAGGCCGAGATCAACCTCTGCCCGCCCGGGGGGGAGGCGACCATGGTGGCGCTGGCCGACCTGCTGGGCAAGGATCCGGTGCCGCTGGACGCAACAGCGAGCGAGGAGAAACCCAAGGCGCTGGCGGTGATCCGGGAGCAGGAGTGCATCGGTTGCACGCTCTGCATCCAGGCCTGCCCGGTGGACGCCATCATCGGCGCCGCCAAGCAGATGCACACAGTAATCGCCGATCACTGCACCGGCTGCGAGCTCTGCCTGCCTCCATGCCCGGTGGAGTGCATCGACATGGTTCCGGAGGCTGTCGCTACCGTCAACTGGAAGTGGCCGCTACCGCCTGCATCGGGCGAGAACGCTTTCTTGAATTCAGCGACGGAGTCGTAGAATCCGCACCATGTACTACCCCTCCGACAACACCACCACGCGTCGACTCTACCGTTTTCCCGGCGGCCTGCACCTGCCGGACAACAAGGCGCAGTCCACCGGCGCGGCCTGCCGCAAGGCACTGTTGCCCGAGCGGCTGATATTGCCGCTGCAGCAGCACATCGGCGCGCCTGCCAAGGTGTTGGTGGAGCGTGGCGAGCGGGTGCTCAAGGGGCAGCTGATCGCGCTGCAGCAGGGGCGCATCAGCGCGCCGGTGCACGCCCCGAGCTCCGGCACGGTGATCGACATCTCCGAGCAACCTGTGCCCCACCCCTCGGGACTACCTGCGCTCTGCATCACCATCGAAACCGACGGTCTGGAGCAGTGGCAGGAGCTGCCGCAGCCATTGGGCGACTACCGCAACCACGACCCGGCGGAGATCGTGGCACGCATCCGCGATGCCGGCATCGTCGGACTTGGCGGCGCCTCCTTTCCGACCGGCGTCAAGCTCGAGCCTGGTGCCGGGCAACCGGTCACCACACTGATCATCAACGGAGCCGAGTGCGAGCCCTACATCACCTGCGACGACATGCTGATGCGTGAGCAGGCGCCGCGCGTGATTGCCGGCGTAGCCATTCTCAAGTGGCTGAGCGGCGCGCGCGAATGCCTTATCGGCATCGAGGACAACAAGCCGCAAGCGATCGCTGCGATGCAGCAGGCACTCGAACAGCACAGGATCGACGGTTGCGAGGTGGTGAGCATCCCGACCCGCTACCCAAGCGGCGGCGAGCGGCAGCTGATTCGGGTGCTGACCGGCAAGGAGGTCCCTTCGGGACAGATTCCGGCGCGCATCGGCATCCTCTGCAACAACGTCGGCACCGCCGCGGCTGTCGCCGATGCGGTACTGGAGGGAAAGCCGCTGATCTCGCGCTACCTGACCGTGACCGGCGAAGGTTGCGCCAACCCGTGCAATCTCGAGGTGCTGATCGGCACTCCGGTGGGCGAACTGATCGCCCAGGCCGGCGGCTACACCGACAAGGCTTCGCGGCTGATCATGGGTGGGCCGATGATGGGTTTCACCCTGGAGCACGACCGGGTGCCGGCGATCAAGGCGAGCAACTGCCTGCTGGTAGCCAGCACTCGCGAAGCACCAGACCCGGGCCGGGCCAGCGCCTGTATCCGCTGTGGCCAGTGCGCCCTGGCCTGCCCTGTCAGTCTGCTGCCGCAGCAGATGTACTGGTACGCGCGCGCCAAGGATCTGGAGAAGACGCAGGAGTACAATCTGTTCGACTGCATCGAGTGCGGCTGCTGCTCGCATGTCTGCCCGGCGCATATCCCGCTGGTGCAGTACTTTCGCTACGCCAAGAATGAGAGCTGGGATCAGGAGCGTGAGCGCAAGAAGTCGGAGCTTGCACGCCAGCGCCACGAAGCCAAGAGCGCGCGCATCGAGCGCATGGAGGCCGAAAAGAAGGCGCGCATGCAGAAGAAAAAAGCCGCGCTGGCAAAGAGGCCAGCGCTGAAAAAGGGGACCTCGACCCAGGGCGACCCGAAAAAAGCGGCGATCGAGGAAGCGATGAAACGTGCCGCCGAGAAGAAGGCGCGGCTCGCCGAAGAGGGCGTGGCGCCGAAGAACACCGATAACCTTAACGCCGCGCAACAGCGCCAGATCGACCAGGCCGACGCGCGCAGGGGCGAACCCGGCGTACAGGGCGCGAGCGAGCCAACCACCAGCGGGAAAGATTGACCGATGCAGTTCGCCACTATCACCTCGCCGCACAGCGACCGCCCCAACAGCGTGACCTCGACCATGCTGTGGGTGATCATCGCGCTGCTGCCGGGCACCGTCGCGATGAGCTGGTACTTCGGCTGGGGCATTCTCATTCACATGGTGCTGGCGAGCGTCGTCGCCCTTGCCTGCGAAGCCGCGGTGTTGAAACTGCGCGGTCGGCCTGTACGACCGGCACTCGGCGACTTGAGCGCGGTCGTCACCGCACTGCTGTTCGCCATCGCGGTGCCGCCACTGCTGCCCTGGTGGATGATGCTCCTCGGCGTCGCCTTCGCCATCATCGTCGCCAAGCACCTCTACGGCGGCATCGGTTACAACCCGTTCAATCCGGCAATGGTCGGCTACGTGCTGTTGCTGGTCTCCTACCCGGTGGAGATGACCAGCTGGCTACCGCCGAGCATTCTCAACGAGACACCGCTCGACTTCATCCAGACGCTGAGCGTGATCTTTGGCGGCGCCCTGCCGGCGGGCCTCACCTGGGACGCGATAACGATGGCGACGCCGCTGGACCAGATGCGCACGCTACTGAACCAGAACATGATGATCAGCGAGATCCGGCAGAGCCCACTGTGGGGCGATTTCGGCGGCCGCGGCTGGGAGTGGGTCGGCAACTGGTACCTGCTCGGCGGCGTGATCCTGCTCTACAAAAGAGTGATCAGCTGGCACATACCGGTGGCGATGCTCGGGGCCGTACTGGTATTTGCGATGTTCTTTCATGTTCTCGATCAGGAGGCGCACCCCTTCGGCCTGTTCCATATTTTCAGCGGCGCGACGCTGCTGGGCGCCTTCTTCATCGCCACCGACCCGGTATCCGCGGCAACCACCAAGAGGGGGCAGCTCATCTACGGCGCTGGGATTGGCGCGCTGACCTACATCATTCGCCGCTGGGGCGGCTATCCGGATGCGGTCGCCTTCGCCGTGCTGCTGATGAACATGGCCGCGCCGATGATCGACTACTACACCCAACCCAGGGTCTTCGGCCACCGGAGCGGCGGCGATGATTAAGCATCCGATCGTGACCGCAGGCATCATCCTGTTCCTGTTCGCCGTTGCCGGTGTCGGTCTGGTGGCTCTGATCCACGTCCTGACCGCGGAACGCATCCTGGACAACGAACACCAGGCGCTACTGCAGAAACTCAACGCACTGGTACCGGCGGAGACCATCGACAACGACATCGTTGGCGACGTGGTCACCGTGCACGCCCCCGAAGCCTTGGGTATCCCGGAGAACCGGGTGCATCTCGGTCGGCTCGCCGGCAAGCCGGTGGCCGCGGTATTCACCTCAGTCGTGCCCAACGGCTACGCGGGGCGCATCAACCTGCTGGTGGCGGTGCGCGTGGACGGCACCCTCGGCGGTGTGCGCGTGGTCTCGCACAAGGAGACGCCAGGTCTCGGCGACAAGATCGAGGAGGAGAAGTCCGACTGGATCTACAGCTTCAACGGCCGCTCGCTGGGCGACCCCGAGATCGGCAAATGGAAGGTGAAGAAGGATGGCGGCGTCTTCGATCAGTTCACCGGCGCCACGGTTACCCCCAGAAATGTCGTCGCCGCGGTCAAGAGTACGCTGATCTACTTCCGCGACCATGGCGACAGGCTGTTCCAACAGGCGGAGAGATAACATGGCGACTGGTGGCTACGGCAGGCTGATCAAGGATGGTCTCTGGAGCAACAACCAGGCGCTGGTCGCGCTGCTGGGGCTCTGCCCGCTGCTGGCGGTGACCAACACCGCGATCAACGGACTCGGGCTCGGCATCGCCACGATGGTGGTGCTGACGCTGTCCAACGTCACCGTATCGATCATCCGCCACTGGGTGCGGGCCGAAGTAAGGCTACCGGTCTTCGTACTGGTGATCGCCTCCTTCGTCACCGCGGTGGAGCTGAGCATGAACGCCTGGTTCTACGAACTCTACAAGATTCTCGGCATCTTCATCCCGCTGATCGTCACCAACTGCGCCATCATCGGCCGCGCCGAGGCATTCGCGTCGAAGAACAGCATCGCCCGCGCGCTGGTCGACGGCCTGGCGATGGGCATGGGATTCGCACTGGCGCTGACGGTGCTGGGCGCCGCCCGCGAGTTGGTCGGCATGGGCACCCTCTTCTACCAGGCCCACCTGATGTTCGGCGAGGCGGCGCGCGGTCTGACCCTGACCATCGGTGATGATTTCAAGGGGATGCTGCTGGCCATTCTGCCGCCGGGCGCCTTCATCGGGCTCGGCTTCATGATCGCGCTGAAGAACCTGATCGACCGGCGGCTGGCAAGCGCCCGCAGGGAGGCGGTCAGCGCCGTGCAGGCGGAGCCCACCGTCGGCTGACGTTTCCCGATGAATGCCGCCAAACGTCGACTGATATTCGAGCGCCTGCGCGCCGCCGATCCCAATCCCACAACCGAACTTAACTACGCCACCCCGTTCCAGCTGCTGATCGCGGTGATACTCTCGGCGCAGGCAACCGACAGGGGGGTCAACAAGGCGACCGCGAAACTGTTCCCGGTCGCAGGCACTCCGCGGGCGATGCTCGAACTGGGAGAGGAGGGGTTGAAGCGCCATATCCGCACCATCGGTCTGTTCAACAGCAAGGCGGCGAATATCATCAAGAGCTGCGAGGCGTTGCTGGCACGCCACGGCGGTGAGGTGCCACGCGAGCGCAATGCGCTCGAAGCGCTGCCGGGGGTCGGCAGAAAGACCGCCAACGTGGTCCTCAATACCGCCTTCGGCCAGCCGACGATGGCGGTCGATACGCATATCTTCCGTGTCTCCAACCGCACCCGCATCGCACCCGGAAAGAACGTGCGCGAGGTGGAAGACAAACTGCTGCGCTGGATTCCGGCCGAGTTCATGCAGGATGCCCATCACTGGCTGATTCTGCACGGCCGCTACACCTGCATCGCTCGCGCGCCGCGCTGCGGCTCATGCGTGATCGAAGATCTCTGCGAGTACAAATCCAAGAACCTGGAGTAAGCCCAGAGCAACGATCATGTTTGGCGATAACCGCGGCGAAATCAGAAAAGTTTTCACCGAAGCCTGGCGCAAGCAGCAGGCGGGCGATGCCATGTCGCCGCTGGAACAGCTGGTCGCCGCGGTAGTGGCACGGCATCCGGAGTATCACCGGTTCATCGAAAACCCGCGGCTATCGCTCGAACGCGACTTTCTGCCGGAGGGCGGCGAAACCAACCCTTTTCTGCATCTGGGTATGCATATCTCGCTGCAGGAACAGTTCTCCACAGACCGACCCGCCGGCATCAGCCTGCTCTACCGCCAGCTGACGCTGCGGCTCGGCGACGCCCACGGGGCCGAGCACCAGATTATGGAGTGTCTCGGGCAGATGCTGTGGGAAGCGCAGCGCGACAACCGCATGCCCGACGAACAGGCCTATCTGGAGTGCGTCAGAAGAGTCGTCGGCGGCTGACCGCTCCGCACTCCTTCCCTGAGGTACCAGCAGCAAAGGGCTACTGCTAAAATTCCTCGCTCAACAGCCCATAATGGTAGGCGCCTTCGAGCACGCCGCTGGTGTAGTAGCCGTTCAATCCGCGGAAGCCGCCCTGGGCGAAGTAGACCCGCAACGAAGGGTTCTGGTCCATCGCCCGCCTTACCTGTCCCACCAGCTGCTCATCGGCGTTTTTCACCAGCACACCGCTAAAACCGGCGGTCAACGGAAAGATATCGTTGCCGCTGTCACCGCAGAAGACCACCTCTTCCCGCGCGGCGCCTGATGCCTCGGCGACATATTCGAGCGCCGTCTGCTTGGTCGCGCTGTGCGGCAGAATATCCAGCAAGCCCTTGCCATTCTGCGAATCGAAGCTGTAGACGATCACCTCGTCGAAGCGGCCCTTGATCAGCCCCTCGACCTCGGCCAGCAGCTGCGACTTGCGGTCGTGGTCGACGTAGTAACTCTGCTTGAACGGATTGAGGTGTTCCGCCTCCTGCTCACGCATACCCTCGACTCCGGCCAGCTCGGCGCGAATCGCGTCGACCTCCCAACGAGGACTGGCACGTTTGACGTGCGCGATCCAACCCTCGTCGAAGTTCCAGGCACCGTTGCTGCAGTGTCGAATCGATGTGCCGACGTCGCCGCAGAGCACGTCCGGGAAACGCACCCCGTACTCTCTGATTGCGTTCTCGGTCAGGTTGAGATTTCTCCCGGTGACATAAACGACAGTCACATCGGGATTGTCGGTCAGCCGGTTGAATAGCTCGATAGCCCGGCTGTCCGCCTCCCAGTGGCCGTTCGGTAGTAGCGTTCTATCCAGATCGGTTGCCAGTATCTTCATCAGTTTCTCCTGGATCGGTTTGGCCGCTTTACGGCCCAATGGGCAGGCAGTGGCAAAATCACCTTCTGCTTTCCGTTTGTCACCCCGATGCGGTCATCGCGCTCAGCGGCCGTAGGCAAAGGAACCGGCCACGCCCTGCCGGTCGGTATATTCGATCTTGAAATCCAGAGCGCGCAAATCAGCGTCGAGGCTCGCCCGGCTTCGCTCGAGGCTCCAGGTCAGTCGCAGACGGTGGTCGTCGGCAGGCCCGACCTGCAACTCGCCGCCGAAAGCCGGCAGTGTATTGCGTAGCCGAATCAGCTCGAGCTGATCGCGCACCACGGCTCGCTGCAGGCCCCGTTCGATATCCTCGGGCCCGAGTGTCGTCCGGTTGATCTCCTTGTGCCCGCCGGTACCCCCCCGGTCCGCCGCGGCGTAGTCGTTCGGGCCGGCGAAAAGGTCGAGATACCAGACCTGGGGAATACCCGGCATGAACATCTGGATCGCGCGGGCCAGACGCATTTTTCGCTCATCCTCTCCCAGCGCGCTGAAAAAGGTCGCATTCACCTGATAGTAAGCGATCTTCTTCCCGTCCGGGCCGTAGAGATCCTTGACCCTTCCGCCGCGTTGGATGATGCGCTCGACCACCGCGTCGATCTCCTCCTCGCTCAGCAGCCCGCCCTGCGCTTCACCATTGCCGATCCCGCCTTTCAGATCGAGTACCGGAATGCCGTCGTGGCAGCCGAGCATGTTGACGGTGCTTATTCCCCGGATCTGCAGCTCTTGCAGCCAACGCAGCAGATGGCTCGCGGTACCCCGGTCCAGCGCGTCGATCACCAGCCCGGGAAAGAAGAAGTCGTAAATCGGAAAGCCTTCGTCGGCAACCTCCCGATGGAGGCCCTGGCCGTATTGCGAATGTATCTCCGGCAACAGGATCAGATCGTGCTTGACCGCCATCTGCTTCAGTCGTTCAAGATACTCCCAGGTGCCCGGTTTGTTGAAAAAGTTGGCTTCGCCGGGCTGCTTGTGCAGGTAGGCGAAGGCATCCAGGCGGATCATCCGGGCACCGTAGCCACGCAATTTTGCCAGCGTCTGATCGTAGAATGCCCAGACCTGCTCCGATCCGGCGTTGAGATCCATCTGCCCCAGGTAGCGACGGCTACCTTCGACCAGCGCGACAATCTCATCCCGATGGCGCTCGAACTCTCCCAGCTCGATCTCGTTGGGCGCCATACCGGTCTGCAGCGCCCGGTTGACCCGTGCCGCCACGGCAGCGGCCTGGCCGGGCTCGATGCCGGCCACACCCAACACCGTTTCGGGTGTCAATTCCGGGTAGCTGATCTCCTGATAGAAGGTATTCCAGTAAGGGCGCTCGGAGCCATCGGGAAAGCGCACCTTGAGAATCGGCAGGCCGGGTTTGCGCATGAACAACTTCTCCAGATGCGCGCGCCTGGGTATCAGGTAGCCATCCGCTCCCGGCTCGCCCTCCCCCGCCCAGAACTCGTTCCAGTCGATGAAAAAATTCTTGTACGCGGAAGCGTCGCCGTGCCGCAGGATATCCTGGAACTGGAACGAGCCGACCGAAAGGTGGTTCAGCACCAGATCGAACTTCAGCATGATGCCGAGCCGGGTCAGGCGCTCGAGATCCTCGTTCGAAACGAGTTCGCGGTTGAGGTCGTAATCGATTACCGAAAAACCGCGATCCAGATCGCTGTTGAAAAATGTCGGCAGGATGTAGAACAGCGAGAACGCATCCGCCAGCTCCGGTCGTTCCAACAGGTCGACGGTATCAGATAGCCTGCGGCCGATACTGTCGGGATATGCGTTGAACATCACCCCTTGGGGCAGCAGCCTCTTCTCCGTTGAGGTTTCGCTCTTCATAAGGTGTATCCATTTTTTTTGAAATCTGAAGTTGTTCGCGGCGGATTCGGACAAAGCCGCTTTTTTGATATCCCGGAGGCACATGGCGTCCGGGTGCCCACTATACTACCCGAAGCGCGCGGTTCAGGTCTCCCGACGTCCCGGTCGCGCTTGTGCCGAGTTGACCCTAAGCCGGGATAGCCGCTATGCTCGCC
Source organism: Gammaproteobacteria bacterium (assembly GCA_020445335.1). Classification (GTDB taxonomy): domain Bacteria; phylum Pseudomonadota; class Gammaproteobacteria; order Chromatiales; family Chromatiaceae; genus HKST-UBA178. The sequence continues at coordinate 24,205 of JAGRGU010000019.1, read as the reverse complement.
TCCCTATAGTGATCAGGGTTTTTCCCGATTTCACCGGCAGACGAGACACCGCAATGGCGGCAGAGATAACGAACAATACGCAGATACCGGACCACAAGGTATCGCATTCCAATAGCAAACATACCTGAGAGAGAGGAACAGCAATATGAAAATACGTCACACCTTTTCAGCACTGGCCGCCGCCGCGCTGCTCGGCCTGGGAAGCGCGCAGGTCGCTGCCGCCGACAGCATCAAGGTCGGCACATTTCTGGCCGTGACCGGCGGCGCCTCCTTCCTCGGCGATCCGGAGCTGAAGACGCTGCAGATGTACGTCGACGAAGTGAACGCCAAGGGTGGCGTCGACGGCAGGATGGTGGAACTGGTCCACTATGATACCGGCGGTCGCGCCAAGGATGCGGTCAAGTTCGCCAAGCGCCTGATCCAGAAGGACAAGGTCGATGTCATCGTCGGTGGCTCCACCTCCGGCTCCACCCTCGCGGTGATGCCGCTGGTAGAGAAGAGCCGCATCCCCTTCATTTCGTTCGCCGGCGCGGTAAAGATCATCCATCCGGTGCAGAAGTGGACCTTCAAGACGCCGCACACCGACGCCATGGCGGCGGCCAAGATCTTTGGCGACATGCAGCGGCGCGGCATCACCAAGGTGGCGCTGATCAGCGGTAGCGGCGGCTTCGGCAAATCCGGCCGCGGTCAGAGCCTGCAGCTGGCCACCCAGTACGGCATCAAAATCGTCGCCGACGAATCCTACGGCGCCAAGGATACCGACATGACCGCGCAGCTGACCAAGATTCGCGACACCGACGCGCAGGCGATCCTGAACTTCGGTTTCGGTTCGGGTCCGGCCATTGTCACCAAGAACGTGCGCCAACTCGGCATCGAGCTGCCGCTCTACCAGTCGCATGGCGTCGCTTCGAAGAAGTACATCGAACTGGCCGGTGACGCCGCCGAAGGGGTACGTCTGCCCGCCGCCGCGCTGCTGGTCGCCGACCAGCTCCCCGACAGCGACCCGCAGAAAGCGGTCCTGCTCGCCTACAAGAGCAAATTCGAAGCCGCGCACGGGCCGGTCTCGACCTTCGGCGGCCACGCCTACGACGGTCTCTTCATCGCCCTCGAGGCGATCGACCGCGCCAACTCACTGGACAAGGAGAAGGTACGCGACGAGATCGAAAAGACCAACGGCTTCATCGGCACCGCCGGCATCTTCAATATGAGTCCGAGCGACCACCTCGGTCTCGGCATCGACGCCTTCAAGATGCTGGAGATCCGCAACGGTGACTGGACCATCGTCAGGTAACGGGATTCGGGGTACCAGCCTACATCCCCGAAAATAGCGAAAAGGGGCCAGACCCTGAAGGTCTGGCCCCTTTTTCGCACCCTACAGAAATCGGGCGCAACATGAGAAGATAGCCGACTCGAAAGGGAGCCCCGCAAACTCCCGATTGCGCCGGTACGACGATCGCCCGAATAACGACAACTGCGAGATGCTAGACCAGATACTGCAATTCCTGCTCACCGGCGTCACCGTCGGCGCCACCTACGCGCTGGTCGCGCTCGGCTTCGCCATTATCTACAACGCCTCCGACGTAGTGAATTTCGCTCAGGGCGAGTTCGTCATGCTGGGCGCGATGAGCACCATCGCCCTCTCCGCAGGCGATCAGGGTCTGCCGCTCTGGCTGGCGGCGATCTGCGCGGTGCTGCTGGTGATCCTGGTCGGAATGCTGCTGCAGCGCTTTGCGATTGCCCCGGCCAGGGGCGCTTCGGTGGTGACGACCATCATCATCACAATCGGCGCCTCGATCTTCCTGCGCGGCGTAGCGCTGCTGCTTTGGGGCAAGGATATATTCGGCATGCCGCACTTTTCCGGCGAAGAGCCGATCCAGATAGGCGAAGCGACGATTCTGCCGCAGAACATATGGGTCATGGGAGGCGCGGCACTTCTGGTGCTGGGGGTCCACTACTTCTTCAACCACACCCTCAACGGCAAATCGATCCTCGCCTGCTCCTGCAACCGGACCGCGGCCAACTTGGTCGGCATCAACGTCGGCATGATGATGCTGATCGCCTACGGCCTCTCGGCACTGCTGGGTTCGCTGGCCGGGATCCTGGTCGCGCCGATCACCTTCACCTCCTATGACGCCGGCGTGATGCTGGGTCTAAAGGGATTTTCGGCGGCCATACTCGGCGGCATGGGCAACCCGATGGGCGCGGTCGCCGGTGGACTGCTGCTGGGTCTGATCGAATCGCTCGCCGCGGGACTGATCTCCTCCGGCTACAAGGATGCGATCGGCTTCGTGATTTTGCTGCTGGTGCTCTTCTTCCGCCCCAGCGGCATCTTCGGCAAGGCATCGGCGGAGCGGGTGTGAGTTACCTGCGCGGCTTCTATCTGCTGCTCGCGGTCGCGCTGCTGCTGCCGATCGCTTTTCCCGGCAGCTACTATGTCACCGTGGTCGGCGTCACCGCCGCGCTCAACGCGATCCTGGCGGTCAGCCTCAATCTGCTGATGGGTTATGCCGGACAGATCTCGCTCGGCCACGCCGGCTTCTTCGGCGTGGGCGCTTACGCCTCGGCGATCCTCACCACCCGCTACGGCTGGAATCCCTGGCCGGCGATTGTTGCCGGAATGGCGGCGACCGGGGTGATCGCCTTCACGCTGGCGCGGCCGATTCTGCGCCTCAAAGGGCACTACCTGGCGATGGCGACCCTGGGTATGGGAATCATCATCAACATAGTGCTGGTGCAGGCAGGCAGCTTCACCGGCGGACCGGACGGCCTCGGCGGGATACCGACACTGTCGCTGTTCGGCTGGCGCGTCAACAGCGACCTGCGCTGGTACATCGTCATCGTCAGCGTGCTGCTGGTGGTGGTCTGGATCTCCCTCAACATCATCAACTCGCGCAGCGGCCGCGCGCTGCGGGCGCTGCACGGCTCCGAGGTCGCCGCTGAGATGATGGGGATAGACACCGGTGCGACCAAGACCCAGGTGTTCGTGCTCGCCGCGCTGATCGCATCCCTGGCCGGCAGCCTGTTCGCCTACCAGCAGGCGTTCGTCAGCCCGGATTCGTTCAGTTTCTTCTTCTCCATCGAGCTGGTGACGATGGTCGTGCTCGGCGGCATGGCCTCGACCTACGGCGCGATTCTGGGCGCCGTGATTCTCACCTTTCTGCCTGAGCTGCTGGTGGTATTCGAGGATTACGAAGTGATGATCTTCGGCGCGATACTGATGCTGATGATGATCTTCCTGCCGCAGGGACTCTTCGTCGGCCTGCAGGGTCTGGTGCGCAGAGTGCTGCGTGCGAAACAGGGGAGCGAGCGTGGCGCTGCTTAGGATCGACTCGATCAGCAAATCCTTCGGCGGCGTGACCGCGATCGCTGACCTCAGTTTCGATGTGCCTGAGGGCAAGGTCTACGCGGTGATCGGCCCGAACGGCGCCGGAAAGACCACGCTGTTCAACATGCTCTGCGGTATCTATACCCCCGACGAGGGAAGCATCCGCTTCCGCGAGAGCGAAATCGTAACGCTCCCGCCGCATCAGGTCGCCGCCCTGGGCGTTTCGCGTACATTCCAGAATCTGCAGATGTTTTTCAATATGAGTGTGCTCGACAACGTCAAGGTCGGTGCGCATCTGCGCTCCCGTACACCGCTGTGGAGCGCGGCCCTGCGCCTGCCGCAGACCCGGCACGAAGAGCGCCAGGCGGACAACTGGGCGCGTGAGGCACTGTCGTTCTGCGGCCTCGAAGAGTATCTGCGGAGCGAGGCCGACGCGCTGCCCTATGGCGTGCTGAAGCGGGTGGAGATCGCGCGCGCGCTGGCTGCGGCACCCAAGCTGCTGCTGATGGACGAACCGGCGGCCGGCCTCAACGACACCGAAACCAAGGAGATGCGCGCGCTGATCCGCCGCATCAGCGAGTCCGGAATCACCGTGCTACTGGTCGAACACAACATGGGGCTGGTAATGGATGTCTCCGACCGCATCCTGGTGATCGACTACGGCAGCCGACTGGCCGAGGGGACACCGAAGCAGATCCAGAACGACCCGGCAGTGATCCAGGCCTATCTGGGCGGCGAGGTGCAGTATGCCATCTGAACCACTGTTGCAAATCTCCGGATTGACCGCCCACTATGGGCCGGTGCAGGCGCTGCACGGCATATCGCTGGAGGTAAACACCGGTGAGCTGGTCGCGATCGTCGGCGCCAATGGCGCCGGCAAGACCACGCTGCTGCTGACGCTCTCGGGCATCCAGAAGGCGAGCGGCGGCAGCATCAGCTTCGATGGCGAGGAGATCAGCCAACGCTCCTGCCACAGGATCGTGCAGTCGGGCATCTGCCACGTACCCGAAGGACGCCAGGTCTTCGCGCCGCTCGGCGTCGAAGACAATCTGCGGCTGGGCGCCTATACTTTCCGCGCCGAGAAGCGTCGCGTGGACGCAGAGATCGAAAAGATCTTCGAGCTCTTTCCGATTCTGAAAGAGCGGCGGCGCCAGAGTGCGGGAACGCTCTCCGGCGGCCAACAGCAGATGCTCGCCATCGGTCGCGCGCTGCTTGGCCGGCCGCGGCTGCTGCTGCTCGACGAGCCTTCGATGGGACTGGCGCCACTGCTGGTGGAGGATATTTTCCGCGTCGTGCGCGAACTCAACGACAGCGGCGTCACCGTGCTG
>JAGRGU010000019.1:3272-19469 GCA_020445335.1 Gammaproteobacteria bacterium | reverse complement strand
GCCCGCGAGCTGCTGGCCGATGAGGCGGTGCAGCGAGCCTATCTCGGCCACTAGAGTTGTCAGACGGAGATTTCAATTGGCTTTTCGCCACGTCGTTGTCGGGCACAAAGCTCTATCCACGCGTCATTTGACAGAGGTTGAAGCGAACCATGTACGTCGAACAGATCATGTCTCGTGAGGTCGATACCGCCACCGAGGATATGAAGATCAGCCACGTCTCGCGGCTGATGAAAGAGAAAGGGCGCCGCTATCTCCCGGTGGTCGACAAAGATCAGCGCCTGATCGGAATGTTCGGCCGCAAACAGCTGCTACAGGCCGAGCCCTCGGCCATCACCACCCTGAGCGTTGGTGAGGTCAACTACCTGACGTCAAAGGTGACCGTCGGCCAGCTGATGAAGCGCGACCCGTTGAGCTGCCCGCCAGGCACGCTGATCGAGACCGCCGGGAAGATGATTCGCGAGGCCAAGGTCGCCTGCCTGCCGGTTGTCAAGGATGGCCGGGTGGTCGGCATCGTCAGCGAAACCGATATCCTCGACTTCTTCCTCGACATCACCGGCAGTACGCTACCACACTCCACCAGAATCGCCGTGCGAGTGCCCCACCGGGTGCGCGAATTGGCCAACTTTCTCAATGTGATCAGCGATGGCGGTGCCCGCATCGCCTCGGTTGTCTCGCCGCTTGCGGAGTCGGAGAAGAACCAGCGCATCGTCATCGTGCGCTACCTGGAGGGGGACCACGATGCGATCAACAGCAAACTGCAGACGCTGGGCTACGAACTGGTGACCGAGGACGCCTCCTGACGGGTCCCGATCGAGGAGAGGCCTCCGATCCCACGAACGCGAGGCGAAAGATGACGGCGCCATCGCACAGCTCAAACAGGGAGATTGAGGGCATGTCACACAGCGGCGCGCCGTATCAGCAGGCGGCCGCGCTCCCGGTGCCGTCCGCCAGCGCGTTCGGGGTCGACTTGGGCAACCGGATCACGAAGCAGCAACCTCTGCCCGGCGCGCGTCTCAAGCTCATCTCCCCGCCATGGTTCTGCGTGATGATGAAGAACGCCACCGAGAGCCCGAGTCCGGTACCCTGGCCTTTAGGCTTGGTGGTGAAGAGGGGTTCGTATATCCGTCGGCTGGTATTTTCGTCCATACCGGGGCCGTTGTCCTCGATCTCGATACTGACCCACTCCCCGTCATCCCGTATGCGCAGCACGAAACGCGCCGGTGCGCCCTCGCTGCGGTTTTCCGCCATCGCCTCGACGCCGTTCTTCATGATATTCATGAAGACCTGCTGTAGTTTGCTCGCTTCGCAGTAGACCTTCGCCGCGCTCTTCTGGTACTCCCGTACGATCTCTATCGAACTGAAATCGTAATTTTTTTTCATATGGTAATCTGTCGTCAGCAGGTCGATGGTTTGATCCAGCAGCACACCTATATCCTGGTGGGTAGCCGATATCTCCCGCTTGCGGGCGAAGCTGAGCATGTTCTTGGCGACTCCGGCCGCCTGACTGCCTGATTGATGGATGCTCTCCAGCATCGGCGTCAGACGCCTTAACTCCAGATAGCGCTGGATCGCCTGCAGCGTCGTGCCGGCCTCCTCGGCGGCGCGGTGATTGGCCGGCAGATCTCCCAGCAGTCGGCTGCTGAGGACCGCCGAGGTCTGCATGACACCCACCAAAGGGTTGTTTATCGCGTGCGCCATGCCCGCCGCCAGACTGCCGACTGACAGCATCTTCTCACTCTGGATCATCATCTCTTCCAGCCGTACCCGTTCGGTCACGTCATCCACCCGCAGCACCGCGCCTTCGCTGCCGTTGCTCGTCAAAGGGAAAATCGTCACCTCCTCATAACGATTCTCTTCGCCCGATTGAAAACCTTTTCTCTTGCAGTGGATGACCTTCCGCTGCGTGATGCTCCTGCTGACCTCAGCCGCCTCATCGGCCAGCCAGGGCATCAGCTGGTAGAGCGAGCGCCCCCTGGCCTGCTCCGCGTCGATGCCGGTACGCTGCACCGCGCGACTGTTCCACTGGGTAACGCACCCCGCGGCATCGATACCGACCAGTACCGAAGGCATCGAGTCGATGATATTGGCGAGATAGTTTTTCAGCTGGCGCAGTTCCGCCTGGGTCCGCTTGATGCTGCTGAGGTCGCGAAACTCGGTAGTCCGCACCATGCGCCCTTTGTAGGGCACGTTGCGCGCCATCACCAGCACCGGAAAATGTTCACCGTTCTTGCGAATGCCGACCACCTCGTAGGACGCCTCGCTACCCGCGACGATACGATTGACCACCTCACTGCGAAACTCCGCGGCGATCAGCAGCAACCCGTTCGTGCCGATCAGTTCATCGCGCGTATAACCGGAGATTTCGCACAAACCACGATTGCACTCCAGAACGATGCCGTTATGATGAATGGCGATGCCACCGGAAGAGGCTTCATGGAAGGCCTTGAATCGCGCTTCGCTCTCAAGCAGCGACTGCTCGGCCCGCTTGCGCTCGGTGATATCCTCACCGGTGCAGACCAGGTACTCGACCTCGCCGTCGGCACCGATCCTGGGCAGCTTTCGCAACAGAAAGGTGCGCACTTCGCCGTCGGCACCTGTCAGGATCTCTTCGCCGATATAGGGCTCGCGGGTGGCGAAGACCTGCGCGTTGCCTTTGATGCAGATGCCCGCCTGTCCGCTGTCGGGCAGCTTGTCGAGACCCTGGAACGCCAGCTGCTCCTTGGAGTAGCCGAAAAAGTTTGCGTGCGCGCGGTTCACCATACCGTAGGTTGCAGGATCGGTAAGGCAGAAGACGTGCGTATCGATGGTGTCCAGCATCAGCGATGCCCCATCTGCCCGCTCCCTTTCCACCAGGCGCACCCGGTCCGCCCGCAACTTCCGATTCTCCTCGCGCAACTGCGCCAGCTGCCGCAGTAGCTCTCCATTGCCTGTAGCTCTGTCATCCATAATTCGCTCCGCTCGCGCTCCTCTCGTTCCGGGCAGTTGCTCAATGCGCTCTCGTGACGCCTGGATACAACGAAGAGATTAGCGGCCGGCAATGGAAAACCCTTACATCCAGCGATTGGATGGTTTCGCTTCAAACGATTATTTCGACAGGCAGAAAAAGAGGGCGGTCAGCGACGTCCTGCTGGCTCGATTCAACCGTTATTCGACGGCTCCGCGAAGTTGAAGTCGTTGCCGTGGACGTCCTTGATCGTCTCGCAACCGTCGCAACCTCTACGCTGACTGAGCTGGCCGCTGACCCGCCAGTCGAGCCCGGAACCCACTATCCCGACCACGATATATTGTGAGTTTTCGCCCTCGCCCCGGCACCGGAAATCGACCGGCTGGCTATCCTTTTGCAGCGTTTGATTGGATAGGATGGGAGGATCAAAAGCGAGCCCAGTCATCCAGATAGTGTTAACAGGCCCTAGAGAAAAGCGGGAAGCTCCAACCTCGAAGGCTCGGGTATCTCACTGTGCGGAATGCGCGCGATACAGACGATACGCGGCGGCCGGTCGCCGATCGTCAGCTCGTCGAACTCGAGACGATTGCCAACCGGCACCGCGTCCGGCGGCAGTACTATACCCATACTGTCGATGTGCAGCAGGCTGTTTTGCACCCAGATCAGCTGCCGCGGCAGGCTCAGCAGGCGTTCCAGTGTCTGCAGGTAGGTCCAGGGATTGTCTACCCCGTCGGTCGCTCGCCAACGTGAACCGCTCGCGTCCGAGTGACGCAGCTTGGCCAACTCAGCGCGAACATGCCCGATCACACCTTCGAACACCACCTGCTTCAGGGCACTGCGAATCCGGGCTTCGGAAGAGGCGGTGGCTAAAATGCGATGGCTATGGAACTCGACGCTGGTCTGTTTGACGTCGCGCACGATCAGATTTCCCTGCTGTGCGGCGCCGAACACGGTCTTCTCCTTGTGCGCCAACATCAACACGGTGTAGAGGTGGTCGCCTTCGCGGCTCTCCGCGCTTCGCATGAAGTCGTAGACCGCCGCGGTGCGGCTGATCAGGGAGTGCAGCCTGGCCTGACTGGTGAAGAACGAGCCGACCAGGGGATCGTTGGCGAACGCTCCACGATCGACCCGCGTGACGCGGTTGATGGTGGCGAGCGTTTCCTCGAGGTGATCGAGCAGTCCACGCGCGCTGCGGCGCAGCCGCTTCTGATAGCCGCCGACCACGCGTAGCCGGGAGTCGGTGCCGTCGACAATCTGCTCGACCGCCGTACCTAGATCCGCCTCCCGTTGTTGCTCGCGGCGACGGTCCCGCTCATGCCGCACCACCCGCCTGAGCAGGCGGAACCACTGCTCGCGAAACAGATCCCGCAGCGCAGAGGCTTCGGCAACGCGTTGTTCCTTTTCGAATGACATCGGCATCCCCATCGCACGGCAAGATATCCCGCTACCAGCGATAGCGGCCATGCCTGTCGTTCCTGAATTCCAGAGGGTCGGATTCATTTGACCAGTCAATGGAATCAGACCCTTCTGAAGTACATCCGGGAACTGATCCGCGCCCAGTCGCTGATCGAAAAGGTGAGAATGGCGAGAGGGCATGCGAGCTTCTCGGCATCTCCTGCCCATGATTGCGACGCGCTAACAGACCCCATTAGCAGGACCTTCGCAGTAAGGGCTAGCTTCGCCGGCGAAAACAGACGCAGCGGATGACTGAACTTCGGCATCGACCAAGGTCGCTGGGCTGACCCGGACACCCAGGCTGACGTATACTTGTGCGCCCATAGATATCCCGGATAGTCATGAACGAGAGATCCTACGATACCGTTGTCATCGGCAGCGGACCCGGCGGTGAAGGCGCCGCAATGAAATTGACCAAAGCCGGTCAGAAAGTTGCCGTAATCGAGATGCACGACCAGGTCGGCGGCGGCTGCACCCACTGGGGCACCATCCCCAGCAAGGCGCTGCGCCACAGCATCCAGATGCTGGTCGACTACCGCAACAATCCGCTCTTCGGTCACACCCTCGAACAGGTCGTTCTCGACTACCCGCAGCTGCTGAAAGCCGCCGAGGCGGTGATCCAGCGCCAGGTCGGCACCCGCTACCGCTACTACGGCCGCAATCAGGTCGAGGTGATCTATGGCCGCGCCAGATTCATCGACCCCCACACCCTGCAGATCAGCGGCAGGGAGAAGAAGAAGTCGCTGGTCCATGCGGAGAATATCGTCATCGCCACCGGCTCCTCGCCCTACCGCCCTCCGGACATCGACTTCGATCACCCGCGCGTACTGGACAGCGACACCGTGCTGGCGTTGGCGCACACACCGCATTCGCTGACCATCTACGGTGCCGGGGTCATCGGCTGCGAATATGCCTCGATCTTCTGCAACCTGGACGTTAAGGTCAACTTGGTCAACACCCGCGGCCAGCTGCTCTCGTTCCTCGATACCGAGATCACCGACGCGCTCAGCTACCACCTGCGTCACCAGGGGGTGGTGATCCGCCACAATGAGGAGTACGAACGCGTCGAACCGCTCGACGACGGCGTGGTGCTGCACTGTAAATCGGGCAAGAAGTTCAAGACCGACGTGCTGCTGTGGGCCAATGGCCGCTCCGGCAACACCGGCAACATGGGCCTCGAGGAGGTCGGGGTTCAACTCAATCACCGCGGCCAGATTGAGGTCGACAAAGGTTACCGCACCAGCCAAGCCAATATCTTCGCGGTCGGCGACGTGGTGGGCGCCCCGGGACTGGCCAGCGCCAGTTACGATCAGGGCCGCTTCGTCGGTGCCCAGATCGCCGAGGGAGCCAGTGACTGGAGCCTGATCGAGGACTTTCCCACCGGTATCTACACCAACCCCGAGATCAGCTCGTTGGGCCCCACCGAACACGAACTGACACAGAAGCAGATCCCATACGAGGTGGGCCACGCGATGTTCAAAAGCATCGCCCGCGCGCAGATCACCGGCCATACCGTCGGTATGCTGAAGATCCTCTTTCACCGCGAGACGCTGCAGATCCTTGGCATCCACTGCTTCGGCGAGACCGCCGCCGAGATCATCCACATCGGCCAGGCGATCATGAGCCAGAAGGGCGATGCCAACAACATTCGCTACTTCACCGAAACCACCTTCAACTATCCGACGATGGCCGAGGCTTACCGCGTGGCGGCGCTGAACGGAATCAACCGGCTCTTCTGACCAAGGCGATGGATCCGGGGTGCGGCTGCGCCATGACATGCCCGCGGGCTGGCGCTATCTCAGCGCCCCTCGCCTGCTGTTGCAAGGCGGTGGAGTATTACGGTCCACTCCGAGCTCACGGGCTTTGGAACAACTCGCGTTATCTCTCACAGCGTCGATTCTGGTAAGCTTCCGTGAACGGAATTTCGAAGTAGCAGGCCCATGAAAAAATCACTCCTCCTCACCCTCTCCGGCACATTTCTGCTGATCCTCATCCCGCTCGCGGCTCACGCCTGGACCGCGGAACTCCACAACGGTGGCGTCATCAGCGTCGACAGCAGTACCAATAAGGCGACCATCTACTCGGATCGCGGCACCACACAGCTGTGGGACGGCACCCATCAGCTGCAGGACGGCTCTGTGGTGATCGTCAGGGACGGCGTGGTTACCAGCGGCGATTCGCCGCAGCCGCTGCCGGAGAGCCGGCAGGTGGAGCCGGACAGAGCCGTGCCGGCGGCCAGTTCGACCTGCGTCGAGCTGGTGATCAAAGCCTGCGGCTTCAACGGCGAGTGTCGGGATACGGGCGGCTGTCCGGCGGCGCGCCAGCTGATGCAGCTGGAGCAGGACGAGGCCTGGCAGACCGGCAGCAAGGGGCCGAATCAGACCTCGGTGAAGTGTCGCGAAGCGCTCAACAACGACAGCTACTTCAAACGCTGCGATGTGGTGCGCCACAGCGAGTCGCCCACCGCCTGCGAACGGTTGACGACCAGCGTCTGCGGCAGCGACAACCAGTGCGAATCATCCGAGGCCTGCCAAGCCGCGCAGCAGTTGCTGGCGATGGAGACACAGGAGCGCCTGGTGAGCCGCAACCCGGATCGCCCGACCTACACCTCGAAGCAGTGCGAAGAGTCGAGCGCGAACAGAAGCTTCTTCAAATCCTGCGAAATCGGCGCCGTACCCGCGCAGCAGTAGCTTTCTACAAAGTCGGGAAGTGGTGTCGCCTGAAGAGCTGCAGCAGAAAGCCGACGCGCCCTGCCTCAGACACCAATGCCTGCTCATCGACGATCACCAGTTGGGGTTTGCAACTCAGGCAGGCACGGGTGAACAGACCCGCGCCCGGCGTGCTCTCCCCTGCTGTGTCGAACAGCGGCGTATCGTGGACGCCGCAACTGGGAGAACGGGCCTTGAGAATCAGGCCATCGAGCTGCTCGACTACTGGCAAAAGTCGCCCGATTGCCGCGCTCAACTGGTCGGTGCGATATGCGGACGGATCTTCCACCAGCTGCACCTCGATACGCTCCTGGTCGCCGACCAGCCGGATCGGTGGACGGGGCACACCGAACCCCGCCTCCACTTCCGGACAGAGTGGCAGCAGACGGCAGTGGTGCGAGAGCACCTCGGTGATCCAGGGAACGTGGCGGGAGCCGCCGTCGTAACGCACCGCTTCGCCCAGAAGACAACGGCTCACGCCAACCAGCGGCTGGCTCAGCGGTAGCGGTTGTTGCGCTGAAGGCGGGACCATAAGCCCCAAAATATACTAATACCCGTATTATACAAGGGAAATATTCCGGGAGGCTGGGGCGCCTCCCGGCATCCGCGAACGACGCTCAACCACGTTTTGCCGCAACCCGCAGGCGCAGCGCATTGAGCTTGATGAATCCGCCCGCATCCTTCTGATCGTAAGCGCCGGCGTCGTCCTCGAAGGTGGCGATCGATTCGTCGAACAGGCTGTTGCTGTCGGACTTGCGGCCGACGACCATGACGCTGCCCTTGTAGAGTTTGACGCGCACTTCACCATTGACCACGCTCTGGGTCTGGTCGATCGCGGCTTGCAGCATCTCCCGCTCGGGGCTCCACCAGTAGCCGTTGTAGACCATCTTGGCGTAGCGCGGCATCAGTTCATCCTTCAGATGCGCCGCTTCGCGATCGAGCGTCAACGACTCCATCGCGCGATGCGCCTTGAGCATGATGGTTCCACCCGGCGTTTCGTAACAGCCGCGCGACTTCATTCCGACGTAGCGGTTCTCGACGATATCGTCGCGGCCGATGCCGTTCTCACCGCCGAGTTTGTTGAGTCGTTCGAGCACCGCCGCCGGGCTCAGCGACTCGCCGTCGATGGCGACGATATCGCCATTGCGGTAGCTCAGCTCGACGTAGGTTGGAGTGTCCGGCGCCCGCTCGGGCGAGACCGTCCAGCGCCACATATCCTCGCCCGGCTCGGTCCAGGGATCCTCGAGGTCGTAGCCTTCGTAGGAGATATGCAGCAGATTGGCATCCATCGAGTAGGGCGACTTCTTACCGTCACGCTTCAGCTCGACCGGTATTCCGTGCTGCTCGGCGTAAGCCATCAGCTTCTCGCGCGAGAGCAGATCCCACTCGCGCCAGGGGGCGATGATCTTGACATCGGGCATCAGCGCGTAGGCACCCAGCTCGAAGCGGACCTGATCGTTCCCCTTGCCGGTGGCGCCGTGGGATATGGCGTCGGCACCGGTCTCCCGGGCGATCTCGACCAGCCGTTTGGCAATCAGCGGGCGGGCGATGGAGGTACCGAGCAGATACTCGCCCTCATAGATGGCGTTGGCACGGAACATCGGAAAGACGTAGTCGCGCACGAACTCCTCGCGCAGATCCTCGATATAGATCTCCTTGATACCTGCCGCCTGTGCTTTCGCCCGCGCCGGCTCCACCTCTCCTCCCTGACCTATGTCGGCGGTGAAGGTCACTACCTCGCACTGATACTCATCTTCCAGCCACTTGAGGATGATCGATGTATCCAGGCCGCCGGAGTAGGCGAGCACCACTTTCTTGACACCTGACACAGACATAGGATTGGGCTCCAAAAGATCCAAAGGAACGGAATAAACGCAAACTGCGCATTATAGCAGGTGCCGCGGAATATTGCGGCCGCGGGCGCTCGTCACAGGTATCGTCCGCCTCTATTTTCGCTGACTGCGCCAGGCGTTGACGATCGTCTCCACCTGCAGATCGTCGGGCCCTTTGCGCCAACAGCGGTAGAAATCGATATCGTTGCTGTTCGGCGTCGGATTGGGACGGTGGAAACGGAAGCGGGTCGGAATCGGCAACGACTCGCCCATCGCCATCGCTTCGCCGCGACCGAGCGAGGACATGACGCTGACCAGCCCGGCTTCGGCGTCCGGGACCAGACCGCGAATGTACTCCTGGTCGTCCGGGTTGGTGACCCGCAGGCAGATGAAATTGCCACACTGCGCCAGCACCGTTTCGGAGAGTTCATAGGGGCGCTGGCTTACCACCGCCAGTCCGACGCCGTACTTGCGCCCCTCTTTGGCGATGCGCTCCATCGAACGGCGAGTGCCGGCGTACTGGGTATTCTCCTCGCGCGGTATGTAGGCGTGCGCCTCTTCGCACATCAGCAGGATCGGAAACTCCTGCGAGCGGGGGTTCCAGTAGTTGAACTCGAACGCCAGACGACCTATCTGGGCCGATACCGTTGGACGTACATCGAACGGTACCGAACTGAAATCGATGACCGTGATCTGGCGTTTGGGCTCGCGCAGACCGACGAAATCGCGCAGCAGGTCGGCCAGCGTATCCGATGATGTCCGCCGCTTCGGCCTGAACAGGAAGTCGTAGCGGACATCGTTGAAACGTGCCTGCATCTTGATGATGAACTCGTCGAATTGACCGAACAGCGGGCCCTTGACCTTGCCGAAATCGGTCACCTGTTCGTTCGCACGCTTGAATGCCAGGAAAAGTTCGTCGAGCGAGAAGTAGACCGGTGTATCGATGGTGATAAAGACACCCTCGAGGCCCTTGTTGGCCTTGCGCCGAAGCTCCAGCAGCACCTCGCGCAGAAACGCCATCTGTGTCGACGCCTTGTCATCGCTGCGGTCGATAAGCAGGTCCACCAACTCCCCGTAGGTCAGCAGCCAGTAGGGGATCTCCAGCTCGCGGGCGTCGACATGGCGATAGATATTGTTGTCAAACGCGGCACACTCGTGCCCCTCTCGATCGCGCCAGACATACTCACCGTGCAGGTCGAGCAGAATGATGTGCGCGTCGGGCATGATACGCACCGCGCGCTGCAGAATACTGGTCACCGCCCAGGACTTGCCGGATCCCGACTGCCCCAGAATCGCCAGATGGCGGGCGAACAGCGTCGCCGGGTCGAGGCAGACGTTGACCTCCGGCAACACTGGCAGATAGCCCAGCTCGTAGCCCATGTGCCGGTATTTGCGGTAGAGCGCCTCCACCTCGGTGCGCCGCATCAGATGAACCTCGGCGCCCGGTGTCGGGTGGTGCACGACACCGCGAGTGAACTCTCCGCTGCGGCTCAACTCGCCGAGCGGCAACAGCTCCATCACGCCGCGCTGCGACGGTCGTTCGCCGGTACCGCCTGCCGTTGCACGCAGGTTTACCCCCTCCTGGCGCGCCCTTACCACGACCGCAACCACCTGGATCTCGCCCTGACGGATCAGCAGATGCGTGCCTATCTCCCCAACTGCGACCTGTCGTCCCTCGACCTCGACAATGGGAAAGCCCCCCTCGCCGACGACCAGCGTGGCGGTCAATCGACTGTCATCGATATCGGTCAGCCGCGCGATACAAAGTCCGGTTCTCCGTTCCATTATTATTCACCCAGTTTTGAGTCGACTGATGAGGCAATCGCTAGTGTACTGCAACTCCTATCGATTGCGAGCCGGTGACACAATTGGTTTAACTCTCGAGAAACCGGTTCAGCACGGAGAAGAAAACATCGGGCTGTTCGGCGTAGACCCAGTGCCCGGCACCGGGAATCACCCTCAGCCTGGCATGGGGGAAGAGCGCGTCTATGCGTGCCCGGTATTGCGGCTTGAGGTAGTCGGACGCGGCGCCATGGACAAAGAGTGTGCGACCGGCGTAGCTCTCGTCGGCATCCACCTCGGGGAAGGCGGTCAGGGTGTCGATGCGACGCGCCAATACGGCCAGGTTCAAACGCCACCGCCACCGCTGTTCATGCCGCACCAGATTCTGCAGCAGGTACTGCACCAGTCCCTGGTCACCGAGGCGATCGAGCAGCAAGCGGGCTGCCTCTTCCCGTCCTGTAAGGGTCGCCAGCGGCAGCCCTTGAAGCGCGCTGAAAATAGCATCGTGGCGGTGATCGTAGGTGACCGGTGCGATATCCACAACCACCAGCGCGGCCACCAGTTCCGGCCGCTGCAGCGCCAGCCACATCGCTGCCTTGCCTCCCATGCTATGGCCTATCGGCAGCGCCGAGTCGAGCCCGTGCTCATCGATCAGAGCGGCGACATCGGCCGCCATCGCAGGGTAGTCCATACGCTCGTCGTGGGCGGAGCGGCCGTGGTTGCGCAGATCGGGAACGATGATGTGAAAGCGCGGCTCCAGTCGGCGCGCGATGCTGTGCCAGTTGGAGGCGGCGCCGAACAGTCCGTGCAGAAAGATCAGCGTGGGTCGCCGGTCGCTGTAGCTGCCGTATTCGCGAAAATGGAGTTGCATCGCGGCCAGCCTGTCTCCGAGCGGATGCGGAGGGTCCGTCGCCGCTGCCGGGACGGACCCTGCCAATGGACTACTTGCGTTTGCGCGGGGGAATCAGGTCGGTGATGGTCCCTTCTGCCATCTCGGCTGCCATGCCTATGGTTTCGTTGAGCGTCGGGTGCGGATGGATGGTCAGCCCTATATCCTCCATATCGGCTCCCATCTCCAGTGCCAGGACCGTTTCGCCGATCAGCTCACCGGCATTCACACCAACGATTCCGGCGCCGAGAATGCGTTTGGTTTCGGGATCCAGCAGCAATTTGGTCATGCCCTCCTCGCGGCCGACGCCCAAGGCACGCCCCGACGCCGCCCAGGGGAAGGCGCCCTTCTCGTAAGCGATACCTTTCGCCTTGGCTTCGGTCTCGGTGAGCCCCATCCAGGCGACCTCGGGGTCAGTGTAGGCAACCGAGGGAATCGTCAGCGGATCAAACAGCGACGGCTGCCCGGCGATCACCTCGGCGGCCACCTTCGCCTCGTGGGTCGCCTTGTGCGCCAGCATCGGATTGCCCACCACGTCGCCGATCGCGTAGATGTTGGGAACGTTGGTGCGCATGTGCTGATCGACCGGAATGAAGCCGCGCTCGTCGACCTGCACGCCGGCGTTCTCGGCGCCGATCATCCTGCCGTTAGGCACCCGGCCGACCGCGATCAGAACCTTGTCGTAGAGTTGCGCCTTCTCCGGCGCCGCCTTACCCTCAAACTGAACCCGCAACCCGTTTTTCTGCGCCTTGATCTCGGTGACCTTGGTGTTCAACATGATGTTGCCGAATTTGCCATCGAGCCGTTTCTTCAACGGCCTGACCAGATCGGGGTCGCAGCCCGGAATCAAACTCGGTTGCAACTCGACCACATCCACCTTGCTACCGAGCGCGTCATACACGGTCCCCATCTCCAGCCCGATGATACCGCCGCCGACGATCAGCATCTTGCCGGGAATATCGGCCAGTTCCAACGCACCTGTGGAGTTGACCAGACGCGGGTCGTCGTTGGGGAATCCGGGAATCTCGACCGGGCGCGATCCGCAGGCGATGATCGCCGCGTCGAATTCGATCGTGAGCGTCTCCTTCTCGGTCTCAACCCGAAGTTGCTTGGGCGAAACGAAGCTGCCCCAACCCTGCACCACGGTAACCCCACGCTGCTTGGCCATGCCCGCCAACCCCTGGGTCAGGCGCTTCACCACCTTCTCCTTGCCATCGCGGAGCTTGTCGAGGTCGATCTCCGGTTTGCCGAAAGAGACACCCATGTGTGCCATCTCTCCAGCCTCGTTGATCATCGCCGCGGCATGCAGCAACGCCTTGGAAGGGATGCACCCCACGTTCAGGCATACGCCGCCGAGACTGGCGTAGCGCTCGACCAATACAACCTTCTTGCCCAGATCCGCGGCCCGAAAAGCTGCGCTGTATCCGCCCGGTCCAGCTCCCAACACCAGTACTTCTGCATGCATACCTAATTACCCCCTGCGTGCGACCGCGTCGCGACGCTACCCGATTGGGACCGGTCCGAACGGTTTTGCGAGGCGCGCTCCAGACGGCACCTGGCGTGCCATTCGGGCCATGCCGTCAAACCTGGGACCAGTCGCTGAAAATTGAAATCGCCAACCATCTACTGCAGCGCACAAGATTATCCCAAATGGGGATAAATTAAAATTACTTATCACCCATGAATACCAGTTTTATAAGGCACCCCTTGTAAATGCTCCCCCCAAGTTATTCACAGCAGCAGCTGGCGAATCTCCTGCAGATAGGCCGCCAGCCTGGTGGTAAATCTTGCAGCCATGGCTCCGTCGATGACGCGGTGGTCGTAGGAGAGCGACAACGGCAACATCAGCCGTGGCTGGAATTCCGCTCCGTCCCATACCGGCCGTAGAGATGAACGCGAGACCCCGAGAATCGCCACCTCAGGCGCATTCACGATCGGTGTAAAAGCGGTACCGCCAATCCCCCCCAGGCTCGAGATGGAGAAGCAGCCGCCCTGCATATCGGCCGGCAGCAACTTGCCTTTGCGCGCCCGCGCGCTGACTTCCGCGAGCTCTGCGGAGAGCTCCATGATTCCCTTGCGGTCGACATCCCGGATCACCGGCACCAAGAGCCCGTCGGGCGTGTCGACGGCGACACCGATGTGGAAGTAGCGCTTGAAGATCAAGCCACTGCCGTCACTGCTGAGCGAACTGTTGAACTCCGGCAATTCGCGCAGCACCGCGACGCAGGCCTTCATCAGAAAGGGGAGCAAGGTGAGGCGCAGATCGCGTGCCGCGGCCGCTCCCTTCTGTGCCTGGCGGAAGGCTTCGAGTTCAGTGATATCGGCTTCGTCGTGCTGGGTGACATGGGGGATATTGAGCCAACAGGCCGAAAGGTGCGCTCCGCTCAGCTTCTTGATGCGACTGAGCGGTCTCTCTTCCACTTCGCCGAATCTGGAGAAGTCGATCTCCGGCAGCCCGGGCAGGCGCAGTGCCCCTGCCGGCGCACTTACCGGCGCACTGCCACCGCGCAACGCCCGCTTGATGTGCTGCTGTACATCCTCTTTGGTGATGCGCCCCTTGGGACCGCTGCCGCTGATCTGCAGCAGATCCGCACCGAGTTCACGCGCGAAACGGCGCACCGACGGACTGGCGTGCGCCAACACGACTTTCAGATCCGATGGCAGCGTGTTCACAGGCGGGCGCTGCTGCGCCTTCTCGCCCGCGGAGCGGGTCGGCTGCGGCGCGGGCGCAGGAGCCGGCGCCTGCACCGCTTCGGTCTCCTCCGCCGCCACTTCGGGCAGTTGATCGGCTTCGGGACGATCGGCTACCGCAGAGGCGCCCACATCCACCTGCAACTCCAGCAGCGGGTCGCCCTCGCTCACCCGATCGCCTACGTGAACCGCCAGGTGCTGCACCACTCCGGCGAACGGCGAAGGGATCTCCATCGACGCCTTGTCGCTCTCCAGCGTTACCAGCGAGGATTCGACTTCGACCCGATCACCTTCGGCGACCAGCACCTCGATCACCTCGACCCCGTTGAACTCGCCGATGTCAGGTACCGTAACGGTCCTTCGCACCACTGGATCTGACGCCTCGGCGGCCAGATCCACCCTCTCAGGTTCCGGCTGTTCGGCTTCCACCGCGACCGGCACCCCGGCCGCTTGCTCTTCCGCGTCCGTTGCCACTCCGGCGTCATCTCCGGTTTCATCCACCGTCATGCGCAGCAGCAACCCGCCCTGCCCTATTTTGTCACCGACCCTGGCCACCACCTCCCGCACGACACCGCTGTAGGGCGAAGGGATCTCCATCGACGCCTTGTCGCTCTCCAGCGTTACCAGCGAGGTTTCAGCCTCGACTCTGTCACCCGCCGAGACCAGCACTTCGATTATCTCCACCTGATCGAAGTCGCCGATATCCGGCACCAACACATTCTTCTCGATCGCCACGCTCGCCACCTCCGCTCAGACGGTCATCGGGTTGGGTTTTTCGGGATCGATGCGATACTTCGCAATCGCTTCGTTGACCACTGACGGCTCCAACTCTCCGTCCTCCATCAGCCCGGTCAGCGCGGCAACCACGATGTAGTATCTGTTCACCTCGAAAAAACGGCGCAACTGCGCGCGCAGATCGCTGCGACCGAAACCGTCGGTGCCCAACACTTTGTAACGCGCGTCGACATGGGCACGAATCTGGTTGGCGTAGGAGCGAACATAGTCGGTTGCGGCAACAACCGGGCCATCATGCCCCGACATCACCTGTTGCAGATAGCTGTTTCGCGGTTTCTCCAGCGGGTGCAGCATGTTCCAGCGTTCGACATCCTGGGCATCGCGCCTCAACTCGTTGAAACTGGTGACGCTCCAGACATCCGCGGCGACGTTGAAATCCTTCTCCAGCAGCTCCCCCGCGGCGATCACTTCACGCAGAATGGTTCCGCTGCCGAGCAGCTGTACGCGGCGTTTGCGGCGTGAGCCCTTCTGCAACAGATAGATACCCTTGATGATTCCCTCTTCTGCTCCCTTCGGCAGAGACGGCTGCTGGTAGTTCTCGTTCATCACGGTGATGTAATAGAAGACGTTCTCCTGCTCATGGAACATGCGTCGCACGCCATCCTGAACAATGACCGCCAGCTCATAGGCGTAAGCCGGATCGTACGAGACGCAGTTGGGGATCGTCGCCGCCTGCAGATGACTGTGGCCATCCTGATGCTGCAGCCCCTCGCCCGCCAGCGTGGTCCGACCCGCGGTGCCCCCCATCAGGAATCCACGCGCGCTCATGTCTCCCGCCGCCCAGGCCAAGTCGCCGATACGCTGAAAACCGAACATCGAGTAGTAGATGTAGAACGGGATCATGCTGATGCCGTGGTTGCTGTAGCTGGTCGCGGCCGCGATCCACGACGACATCGCGCCGGCTTCGTTGATACCCTCTTCGAGGATCTGTCCTTTCTGGTCCTCGCGGTAATACATCACCTGATCGGCGTCGACCGGGCGGTAGAGCTGACCTACCGAAGAGTAGATGCCCAACTGCCGGAACATACCCTCCATGCCGAAAGTCCGCGCCTCATCGGGCACGATCGGCACCACGTACTTCCCCACCTCCTTGTCGCGCAC
>JAGRGU010000019.1:0-3216 GCA_020445335.1 Gammaproteobacteria bacterium | reverse complement strand
CTCCCCTCCAGCAGCGGCTTGAACTGTTCCAGCGCGGGCGCAGTCAGCTTCGGCGCTTCGGTATAGCGCTTGGGCAGGTAACCCCCGAGCTGTTCGCGACGCTCCTTCATGTACTTCAACTCCGGACTGTCGGCCGGCGGCTTGAAGAAGGGCATCTCATTGATCTGCTCGTCGGGTATCGGAATATTGAAACGGTCACGGAAGGCGCGCAGCGCCACCTCCCCCATCTTCTTCTGTGAATGGGTGATATTCTGGCCCTCGCCGGCCACACCCATGCCGTAGCCCTTGACCGTCTTGGCCAGGATTACGGTCGGCTGCCCCTTGTGCTCCATCGCCGCCGCGTAGGCGGAGTAGACCTTGTGCGGATCATGACCACCGCGGTTCAGACGCCAGATATCCTCGTCCGTCAGCGTGGCGACCATTTCGGCCAACTCCGGATACTTACCGAAGAAATGCTCGCGGGTGTAGGCGCCCCCCTTCGCCTTGTATGCCTGATAGTCACCGTCGACGCACTCCTCCATGCGTTTCAACAACAGGCCATCCTTGTCCCGCGCCAGCAGCGGATCCCAGTAACCGCCCCAGATCACCTTGACCACATTCCAGCCGGCGCCGCGAAACACCCCCTCGAGCTCCTGAATGATCTTGCCGTTACCACGCACCGGACCATCCAGTCGCTGCAGGTTGCAGTTGACGACGAACACCAGATTGTCCAGTCGCTCCCGGCCCGCGAGTGAGATCGCGCCCAGCGATTCCGGCTCGTCCATCTCGCCGTCGCCCATGAAAGCCCAGACCTTGCGGTTGGTGGTCTTTACGATCCCCCGATCGTCCAGATAACGCATGAACCGTGCCTGATAGATCGCCATCAGCGGCCCGAGCCCCATCGATACGGTCGGAAACTGCCAGAACCCGGGCATCAACCAGGGGTGTGGATAAGAAGAGAGGCCGTTGCCATCGACCTCCTGGCGAAAGTTGTAGAGCTCATCCTCGCTGATACGCCCCTCGAGATAAGCCCGGGCGTAGATGCCGGGGGCCGAGTGGCCCTGAAAGAAGACCAGGTCGGCGTCCTGCGACGGACTGCGTCCACGGAAGAAGTGGTTGAAACCGATGTCGAACAGCGTCGCCGCGGAGGCAAAGCTGCTGATATGTCCGCCCAGCTCGGAAGAGATACGGTTGGCCTGGACCACCATCGCCATCGCGTTCCAACGGATGAAGGAGCGGATTCGGCGCTCCATCGAGCGATCCCCGGGAAAACGCTTCTGCTGCGTCACCGGGATCGTATTGACGTATGCGGTCACCGCCCGGTAAGGGAGGTGCGTCCCCGAGCGGCGCGCTTTGTCAATCAGCCGCTCCAGCAGGTAGTGCGCGCGATCGGGACCTTCGTTCTCCAGCACCGCTTCCAACGCATCCAGCCACTCCTGAGTCTCCTGGGGGTCGACATCTGGTTTCATCTTGTTCCTCGCTTTACAGAAAAACAGCCGCAACGGAGAGTACCCCGATGAACAGCACTACCCTGCGGCTAATATTGTTTTAATCAATACTCTGTATTGTTCATTGCAATAATACAGAACATCATCAAGCGACGCTATCGAATAGTCCGATACCTGTATATGGAGTTGTTTAGCACAGAGGCGGGGGACAGCCTACTTCGCGAGCACAAAAAAAACCGCCGGCAGCCATTGGCCACCGGCGGTTTCCGCTTCTCTCAACAACGTCAGATCAGATCTCGAACTTGGTACGGCGCGCTTCCATCTCTTTGAGGATGCTCGCTTTCTGCTCTTCGGCGACCTTGCGCTGGGCTTCCACCTGCTCGAGCATCGCTTTGCGCTGCTCTTCCATCTGATTGATGATCTCCTGATGGCGTGCCTCGACGTCAGCCGGCATGGAGAAGGGGGCCTGCTCGTTCAGAAAGGGAGTGGCGGCATAAGGCGCTTCAAACTGGTTGAACTGCTCGGCGTGCTTTATCTGGGCCTCGACCGCGGACTGCATGGCTTTGGCCTGCTGCTGGGCAAAGATCTCCTGCTGCTGCTTGGCGATCTCCGTCTGCTGCTCTTCGCTCAGCGGGGCAACCGTGGGCAGAGCATAGCCATGGGGCAGCTGCGGGTAACCGTAATAGTCGTAACCGCGACCATAACCGTTGCCATAACCACGCCCGCTACCGCGTGCGCTCATGCTGAAGCTGAAGCTGCCGTCGGCGTAACCGTCACCGAAACCATCGCCGAAACCACCGTTATTCCAAGGACCGCCCCACCATGCGCTGGCGCTGGCCGAAGCAACGGCGAGAGCGGTAACCGCCACGACTCTGGATATTTTCTTCATTACTCGAATCCTCTGCTGTACCGGAGCGTTGTCACACCCGGATAAAATGCTTGAACGCGGTGCAGTAGTGCACCGCAATTAGTTGACTGAAAGCCGATTATTTGGCCTCAGCGGCGGGTGCCTGGGGTGCAACCGGAGCTGCGTAGCCATAGGGAGCAACGCCGTAGGGCGCGTAACCGTAGGGAGCATAGCCATAGTAAGGGTGGCCATAACCATAGCCGTACCCACGACCATATCCGTTACCGCGGCCGTAACCCGATGCGCGGCTGCTCATGCTGAAGTTCATGTCGCCGAACATGTCGCCAAAGCCGTCACCCCACCCGTCGCCATAGCCGTTGTTGCCCCAGGGGCCGCCCCACCAGGCGGAAGCAGATGCAGAGGCGGCGATCAGTGCAGCGGCGGCAGAGATCTTGATGATGTTCTTCATGGGTATTCTCCTAATATTGAGTTTGAAAGTATTTGTGGCCGACTTCTAAAGCGAGGAACTCTCTCGCTTTGTTGATAATTATAATATTAGAATTTACTAAATTAGTACAATACTATTTTCTTATATCTATTATTATTTTTACTTATTGATCTCGATAAACGGAACGACCCGGATTATCCGTATTGGCAAACAAACAAAAACCGCCCTGGGGTCTCCCCCAGAGCGGTTTTATAGACGCTGACCAGCCCTCAGATGTCCGACTTCGCGCGGGTCACTTCCACTTGCTTGCGCGTGGCGGCCTGCTGCTCCTCGGCCACTTTACGCTGAGCTTCGACACGCTGCATCATCTCCGCATGGCGCTGCTCCATCTGCTGCCGCATCTGCGCGCGGAAAGCGTCGTCGTCGCCAACACGGCCGACGGGAGCAGTGGCCATCATCTCGGCACGACGTGCTTCCATCTCCTTGATCCTGGC
>JAGRGU010000124.1 GCA_020445335.1 Gammaproteobacteria bacterium | reverse complement strand
CATCGAGAGCGGCATCGACATCCCCAACGCCAACACCATCCTGATCAACCGTGCGGACAAATTGGGAATGGCTCAGCTGCATCAGCTGCGCGGGCGCGTCGGGCGTTCCCATCACCGCGCCTACGCCTATCTGATCATCCCCTCGCCACGAACCCTGACCGCCGATGCGCGCAAACGCCTGGAAGCGATAGAGTCACTGGAGGATCTGGGGGCGGGATTCACGCTCGCCACCCATGACCTGGAGATTCGCGGTGCCGGCGAGTTGCTGGGCGACGAACAGAGCGGACAGATCAACGAGGTCGGATTCGCACTCTACTCGGAACTGTTGGAACGCGCGGTCAATGCGCTGAAGTCGGGCAGACAACCCGATCTCGACCGACCGCTGGATCACGGTGCCGAAATCGACCTGCAGATTCCGGCGTTGATACCCAGCGACTATCTGCCGGATGTGCACAGCCGCCTGGTCATGTACAAACGGATCGCGAGCGCCGAAAGCGGCGACGAACTGAGAGAGCTGCAGGTGGAGATGATCGACCGCTTCGGATTGCTGCCGCCGGCGGCCAAGGCGCTTTTTTCGATCACCGAGATGAAGCTCAAGGCCAACCCGATGGGTATCAGGAAAGTGGAAGCAGGCAGCGAGTCGGGCCGCATCGTCTTTCAGGGTCAGCCCAATATCGATCCGGCGAAGATCATCCATCTTATACAGAGTCGTCCCGCCGAGTACCGGTTCGACGGTATGGACAAGCTCAGGTTTGTCCGCCCGATGCCCGACGCGGAGCAACGAGTGATGCAGGTCGCTGCGGTTCTGGACGAGATCGCCGGTTAATACTAGGATGCGCCCCATGAAAAAGATCGTCACCCTGCTCATCATTCTGCTCACGCTCTGCGGAACTTTGCCGCTCCACGCCGCAGACTGGTTCCGCGTCGAAGTCGTGGTATTCGCTCGCGACGGCAGCGCAGCCTTCAGCGAAGAGCGCTGGCCGGCCAACCCGGGGATGATCGAGCATGGAAACGCACGCATTACCGAGTATGCCGACTCGCCGCGTGGGGGGTGGCGCCTGACCGGAGCGAAGCAGCGACTCGAGAGCACAGGGATGACCCCCTTGATTCATCGTGCCTGGGCGCAACCCGTATACAGCCGGAAGAACGCCCGTTCGGTGCCCCTGCGAGCCAATTCCTCTATCGCGCCGGGTGTACCACGCGCCGAGGGCCTGATCACCGTCAGCGTCAACCGCTATCTCCACGTCGAACTCGATATGGTGCTACGGGGGAAGATGGGCAACACGCCACTGTTGCCCGGAGAGTTTCAAAGTTACCGTTTCAAACAGCACCGCCGCATGCGCAGCAAGGAGCTGCACTACATCGACCATCCGTTGATGGGAGTGCTGATCGAGATTCTGCCACTGGAGAGTCGCTCAGGAAGCGACGATCAGACCGAAGAGGATGCAGCCGAAGCGCCCACCCCGGAGCAGCCCGAGGCGGCCAAAAACCAAGAGTAGCCGATGCCTCTGACGAGGATCGTATCGCCGGCAGCCGTTGCCGCTAGGTGTTGCTCAGTTTGGAGAAGAGCTGCTTCGCCATTTCCTTGTTGAACTCGGAGACCTTTTTCCGCTCCCGCTCCTGCTCGGGTTCGAGTACCGCGCACTCCTGCGACTCACCGCTCTCGTAGGCGATGAAGCCCGACTTCGCCTTGTCCTCCAGCACGCTCTTGATAAGTTCGGGTCCGATGCGTTTCTTCTGATCGGCGAAACCGTATACCAGGGCGGTATCGCAGATCACATTGATGATACGCGGGATCCCTTTGCTGGCGCGGTAGATCAGCTCTGCGGCATCCTTGGTGAAGACCGCGCGCTCGCGGCCGGCCTGATGGGTGCGATGCAGTATGTAGCTTTGCACCTCGGTGAAATCGAGCGCGGAGAGATGATAATCCACCGAAACGCGCTGGCGGAACTGCAGCAGTTCCGGACGTTTCAAAAGCCCTAACAGCTGCGGCTGGCCAACCAGGATCAACTGTAGCACCTGATCTTTATCGGCATTTACGTTGGAGAGCATGCGCAGCTCCTCCAGTACCTGTGGATGGAGGTTCTGCGCTTCGTCGATGATCAACACTGTACGACGATTCTGAGCGTACTGATCGATCAGGAACTGAGTGAACGCGTCGAACAGCGCAACCCGACTCCCCTCTTTGTACTCCTGTCCGAAGGCCAGCAGCACCCACTGCAGCAGTTCGCCCATCTCACGATGGGTGTTACTGACCAGACCGATCGTAATATCCTCGTCGAGCTGATTCAGAAGGTGGCGTATCAGTGTCGTCTTGCCGCTGCCGACCTCTCCGGTAATCACGGTAAAACCGGCCTGGTTGACCAGACCGTACTCCAGCATGGAGTAAGCTGTACTGTGCTTCGATCCCAGGTAGAGAAATGC
The DNA here is from genome assembly GCA_020445335.1 of Gammaproteobacteria bacterium. Classification (GTDB taxonomy): domain Bacteria; phylum Pseudomonadota; class Gammaproteobacteria; order Chromatiales; family Chromatiaceae; genus HKST-UBA178. Next base: position 26,675 of record JAGRGU010000124.1, on the reverse strand, counting down.
AGGATCAGGAAGCAGCGTAAATGGCTTCTCCTTAAAACCGTAAAACGCCTCGTACATGCGTGCCAATTACCTTTATTGGTTGATGGGAAAGAGAGCTGCCCTCGCAATTCTAAAGAGTTAGCGGCCTGCCGACAGATTTCTTTCGACCATTAGCAATAACTTTATTCTCAGAACGAAAGAGGTTGATATTAGTTCCAACAAGCTACCACTTGCGAGCACTATCCTTTGTTCAGATCCTGCAGAAGCTGTTTCGCCCGGTCGATTTCGCGAAATCTGTCACCTGCCTCCACCACTCGCTGCAGTTCCCGCTTCGCATCCTCCAGCCGTCCCGTCTGCTGGTAAGCAACGCCGAGATGGTATCTGATCTCCGGAATCTCGCCATTGGCGCGAACCGCCTTCTCCAGTATCTCGATTGCCGATGCCAACTGGCCCTGTTTCAAGCGCACCCAACCCAGCGTGTCCATATAGACAGGGTTGTCCGATTGCGCGAAATCCCGCACCAGATCGGCAGCCTTATCCAGGCTCTGACGATCCGGTGCACCCCGGATCAGCAGCATTGCGTAATTGTTCGCTGCCGCCTGCATCCTGGGAAAACGATTCAACAGCACCTGATAGATCCCTGCGGCCAGTTCACCCTCTCCAGACCGTTCGAGATAGGTTGCCAGTTCAAGACCAAGCAGTGGATCCTGGGTCGCCTTGTAACCTGCCCTGATGGCGTCGATGGCTTCGGAGATCCTGCCTTGAGCCACCTTGGACTTGGCCAGATTCTGGTAAGGCACGGTCCACTTCGGATTGATCTCTATGACCTGTGAGAAGGTCTCAGCCGCCTGCTGAATCTCTCTGCGCGCCAGCTGGATCTCGCCCAGCAGATTCTTCGCCAGATAGTGTTTGGGATTCTGCGCCACGGCTCGCTCGACGCGCGACAGCGCCTCGTCCGGACGCCTCAACTGCAGTAGATTCTGGGCGATACCGATCAGCGGTTCGGTCGCATCCGGCGTACGGGTCAATGCCTCTTCGAATGCGCTGTTACTCGCCTCCATCCTGCCCTCACCCTGGTACGCCAGCCCCTGGTAGTAGTATCCCATCGGGCTCTCGGGATGCGTCTGACGCATCTTCTCGGCGTATCCGGCAACCTGATCCCAGCGTTTCTGCCGACTGCGTATTTTTGCCGCTGCTTCGTTGACCAGCAGGCTGTCGGGCGCGAACCGCAGCACTCTGTCAAGCGTTTCAACCGCTTCATCGAGTTTGCCGATATTGACCAGCAATTTGACCAGCTCGATATTAGCCGCCGCCTCCTGTGGTTGCGCCTGTATAGCACTCTCCAGGCTCTGCCTGGCCAATGAGATCTCATTCTTCAGCAGATGTGCACGCGCCTTCAAGCGATGCGCTTTGACGTACCCAGGATCGTCTTTGAGTATCGTCCGCAGATCGCCGATTCCCTTGTCGGCGTCGTTCCCCTGCAGTGAAAGTGCCGCACGGATCAGCAACGCCTCCTTCTGGCGCGGATTCTCGCTCAGCACTGTTTCGATCAGCTTCATCGCCGCTTCGGGCTGCTCCTGCATGACGAACAGACCCGCCAACCGCGTCCTGGCTGTCTCGACGTGCTGCCCGGTGCCGGCGTCTGCAATAATCCGCTCGTAGATCTGCTGCGCCGCAGCAAGATCCTTCTCCTTTATCCGCCGTTGTGCCTGCGCCAGTCGCAGCTGGTATGAGTCGGGGGACTCAGCGATGAACTGCTGCAACTGCCGCTCTCCGCTGCCGGTCTCGCCATGCTTGTCGAGAAAATCGACCAGCGCGAGCTTTGCTTCCTCACTCTCCGGCAACGTCGCCACCGCATCGCGCAAGGTCTGCTCCGCTCTCTCGGGCTCCTGTTTCGTCATGTAGTAGTTGGCCAGCCTCATCCTCCCCTGGAGGTTCTTCGGCTGCAGCCGGATCATCTCGTTGAGGGTGGCGATGGTCCCGTCGGTATCGCCCGATTTCTCGTAGAGCTTGGCCAGCAGAATGTGCAGCGACAATGTGTCGGGATTGCTCTCGATTCCGCGCTTGGCAAGCTCGATCGCGGTTGGCAGATCCCCCTGGTCGGCGTGCAACGCAGACAGCAGAGAGATCGCATCAGGATCGTCTGGCGCGACATTGACCGCCGATTGCGCTTGTTCAATCGCCACCCCTTTCTGCCCCAGCCGGGCGCTGGCGAGCCCCTTCAAAACCATTGCTGCGTGATTATCTGGCTCTGCCCGAAGAACGTTTTCCGCAGCCTCGAGCGCCTTGTCAGGGGCGCCGGCAAGTGCGTAGATCCTCCCCAGGTGAATCTGCACGCCGACATGCGTGGGATCGAGCTCCAGTGCGCGGGTAAAAAGCGCGTAGGCGCTGCGCCAATCCTGCTCACGCTCTTCGATCTGGCCAAACATGTAGTGGCTCTCGACATCCTTCGGATCGATCTGCAGAACGTTTTTGAACTCCAGGCGGGCTTTAACGAAGTTGCCCTGACGATAGAGCTCCATACCCCGCGCAAAGTACTCGGCCTTGCTGTCCTGTTTGTTGCCTCCGCAGGCGGTCAGCAGCAGCGCAAACAAAAGCAGCAGAGAGAGACGCAGTGAGGTATTCGGGGAGACCATTCCTTTATATGCTCCTTGGCGTGAGATGACGGGAGAGATGTGGCAACAATTGTACACCAAAGATCTTGGCCCTCTAAGCAGGGTGGCCCGCAGCCGATCAGCGCATCCTCGCGATCAACTCGGCAACTACGTTGGTGGCGCCCTCGGCAATCTGGCTGACGGTCGCATCAAGCATATAGCAGGGAGAAGTGACCAGATTGTGCGCCTCATCCACGACCACTTCACCATGTCCGGCAACGCAGTGTTCACCGCCCATCGTTCCGATCGCCGCCGCGGTTTGCGCATCCTGGCCGATCGTCACCCTCGCGCCGGCGATCACTTTGGCCAGCATCGCCGGCGCGATGCAGAGCGCACCAATCGGCTTGCCGAGCCGGAGCATCTCCCGCACTGCGCGGATCACCTCACCGTTCACCGCGCAATCGGCTCCGTCGAAGGCGAATGTGGAGAGATTCTTGGCAGCGCCGAAACCGCCCGGAAATATGATCGCATCGAAATCAACCGCCGTGAATTCAGAGAGCGGACGAATCTCACCTCTGGCGATGCGCGCCGATTCCACCAGGACATTACGGTGTTCGCCTGCACTCTCCTCGCCCGTCAGGTGATTGATCACATGGTACTGTTCGATATCGGGGGCGAAACAGTTGTATTCCGCGCTCTGGCGGTCGATTGCCAATAATGTGAGAACCGCTTCGTGTATCTCACTGCCGTCGTAGACACCCGTTCCCGACAGTACCACCGCAAATCTTTTTTTCGACATTCTCTCCTCCCGATTTCAGCCTCTTCGTAGACCTGTTGCACTTTCCGGAGTTCACGCCATCCCCGGTTGTAGAGCATCAGATTTTCAGTCGTCAGGCACCACTTTCATATGGAATGCAAAGACCCAAAAGTTTTCATATATAATCGTGCCGGCCGGTTTCGGAGCGGATAAGCGATAGTCCATCCCCGCATCGATACGCGTTACTTCGGCGCAGCAGTGCCCTGTCGGTTTTGCCGTCAGCTTATATTCGGCGCCTTCCAGTCCGCCTCAACGGCGTGATCAACCCCGCAAACCTCCACCAAGCCGGAAAGTCAAATGAAAGCCAGAATCGCGATCAATGGATACGGCCGTATCGGCCGCTGCATCCTACGGGCGATGTACGAGTCGCAACGGTTTCGCTCCGCGCTGAATGTGGTCGCCATCAACGAGTTGGCGAGTCTCAAGAGCATCGCCCATTTGACCAGATATGATAGCACCCATGGTCGCTTTTCGGCCCAGATCTCCGAGTGTACCGATGGCGTCGTGATCGACGGAGACCCGGTCAGGGTCCTCTCAGAACCCGATCCGGCAAATCTCCCCTGGTCCGAGCTGGCTATAGATCTGGTGCTGGAGTGTACCGGTGTGTTCAAGCGGAGAAGTGATGCGCAACGACATCTCGACGCTGGTGCCGGAAAAGTACTATTCTCAAACCCGGCCGAGGCGAACGTGGATGCCACGGTCGTCTATGGCGTCAACCACCATAGCCTCGCTTCCGAGGCCAGAATCGTCTCCAACGCCTCCTGCACGACAAATGCGATAGTGCCGGTACTCGACCTGCTTGAACGGCAGTTCGGTATCGAATGCGCGATGATCTCGACCATTCACTCGGCCATGCACGATCAACCGGTGATCGACGCCTACGACCGTGATCTGCGCAAAACGCGTTCCGCTCTGCAATCGATCATCCCGGTCGAGACGGCTCTGGCACGCGGTATCGCGCGCATCCTGCCGCAACTCGCCGGTCGCATCAGTGCCCAGGCGATACGCGTACCGACGGTCAATGTCTCGATGATGGATTTGACCGCGCGTGTGCGCCGGCAGTGCGATGCCGGCACGATCAACGCATTGCTCGCACAGGCTTCGGGCGGCGAACTCCGCGGCATACTTGGTTACAGCGAAGAGCTGCTGGTCTCCGTCGATTTCAACCACGATCCCAGATCAGCAATCGTGGACGCCAACCAGACCCAGGTGTGCGACGACCGCATGGTGCGGGTGGTCATTTGGTTCGACAACGAATGGGGATTCGCCAACCGCATGTTGGACACCGCCATCGTCCTGACGCGGTGAGCCTGACAGCGTAGCGCATGCGGCTGGTCGATCACTCCTCGCGTATACGACCATCCGGGTAGACGACCGGCAGACCGAAAACCAGCCATACCTGCATCCCACCGCGATAGTAGGCGATCTTGTCCGGCGGATAACCGATACTCAATAACCCCCTGATCGCGGTCGGAGACTGACCACACCAGGGGCCGTTACACCACAGCACCAGCTCTTTCGCGCCGCTGAAATCCCATCCACTCCCGGCCGCCGCAACACCCAGAACGGCCAGGGAATCCTCCAGCGTCAGTTCGTCGGCGCCCTGTGCCGGATTGAGGCGGTTGAAGGGGATATTGACCGACCCCGGAATGGTGCCCCGTTGGAACCAGTCTGGCGTACGCGCATCGATCAGCACCCCGCTGCCGTCCTTGAGGCGCGTGCGCATGAATTCGATCAGCTCGACTTCGCCGATGGTCTCCACCCGTGCATCTGCTTGCATCGGTTGCGCACAGAAAGGTGGGCAGGGTCTCGATGTGCGCGCGAAATCGGGGGCCAGCATCGCCTCGGTATCCTGATTTCTCATCACCGTGATCTCTTTATCGCCGTGCATCACAACGATCGCATCCGTATCCCTGGTGATGGAGACTTCCAGCGCCGCCACGGCAAGCGGAAACCACAGCAATACTGAGCACGAAAACAGTTTAAACATATTCTATTACCATTTGTTTTTATTGATTTATCTACTAGTGCAATGCTGGTAAGGACGCAGCACCGAAGATCCCGGACAATCCACTCGTCACGCCTGCCCCCATGCGCTGAGCCAGCCTTTCGAGCAGATCCTCTTCCATCGTGAAATCGACGATCTCCTCGGCGCCGATGATCTCCCGCGCCACGTAACTGCTACTACCCATTCCATCGGCCAGTCCCAGCGTGACGCTCTCCTCACCCGTCCAGAAGAGACCGCTGAAGATCTGCGGATCCGCCGCCAACCGGTCCCCTCTGCCGCGTTTCACGGTTTCGATAAACTGCTGATGGATCTTCTCGAGCATTCCCTGCAAGTGCGTTTTATCGTGCTCCTTCACCGGAGAGAAGGGATCGAACAGCGCCTTGTTCTCGCCCGCCGTCAGTAATCTTCGCTCTATGCCGAGTTTATCGAGACTGTCGACAAAGCCGAATCCGTTCATCAGCACCCCGATCGAACCGACGATGCTCGCTTTGTCGACATAGATTTCGTCCGCTGCCACCGCGATGTAATACCCACCGGAAGCACAGATATCCGCGACCACCGCGTAGACCGGGATCTTCGGGTATTTGTCCTTCAGGCGCCGGATTTCGTCGTTGATGTACCCCGCCTGGACCGGACTGCCGCCAGGACTGTTGATTCTCAGTATCACTCCCTTCGTTTTGCTGTCCTTGAACGCCTTGCGCAAGCCGCTGACGACCGTGTCGGCACTGGCATCCGTTTCGGACGAGATGACCCCTTTGATCTCTACCAACGCAGTGTGTTCACCACCCTTTTTCAATGCGCTTTGCGGCAGCTTGTCGGGAATCCAGAGCAGCACCAGAACGCCAAGGTAGATGAAAGTCAGCGACTTGAAGAAAATTCCCCAGCGCCGCGCACGACGTTGCTCACGCAATGACGCCTGCGCCAGATCGCTCAGCAGCCGGCGCTCCCAGCCGCTTGACTCTGATTCGGGGTCAATACTTCTCTTATCTCTTCGAAATATCATATTAATCTCTGATTATTCTGAAATATTTAATTCGTACATTACTCTCTGGAGGTGACGTGCCCCAGTCGATCCAGCCCCTCCAGCCAACCACTCAGTTCGCGAATATCGTCGATACAGCCGAGTGGCTCGTATTGCTGCAGGCGCTCGCGGGCATGGACGCCGTAGCTGACCGCGAGCGATGCCACTCCGGCGTTGGCCGCCATCTGCAAATCGAAAGCGGTATCTCCGACCATCAACGCCCGCTCGGCTTCCACTCCCAGTTCATCGAGAATCTGCAGCAGCATATCCGGATGCGGTTTCGAAAATGCGTCGTCCGCACTTCGGGTGGCCTGGAAACAGCGACCCAACCCGGTACTCGCCAGCACGGCGTCGAGCCCTCGACGCCCCTTGCCGGTGGCAACCGCCAGCAGCAGCCCCATGGATTGCAGCGCCCGCACAGTCTCCGCGGCACCCTCGAACAGCGGCGAGGGGGTTCTGTTCTCCTCCAGATAATGGTATCGATAACGCTGCACGACCTGGTTTGCAGTCGTTTCATCGATTGTCGGGTAGAGCGACACCACCGCCTCCTGCAACCCCAGGCCGATGATCTCCCGAACGGCGCCAGCGTCGGGAACCGGCAGTGCGAGATCCGCCGCCGCAGCCTGCATGCACGCCCTTATCCTGGCTTCCGAATCCATCAAGGTTCCATCCCAGTCGAACACGATCAAGTCAAACTGCGCTATTTTCACGTGTGCACCACCTCAGATCGAATCCCCTGCTGCAAGCGTTCCAGCGTCTGATTCAGCTCATGATCGAGTGGCGCCGAAACCTGGAACATGCCTCCACCGATCTCCTGCGGCCAGCTGAAAGCGATCGATTCGGCGTGCAGGAAAAGCCGCTTCAAACCCAATTCGCGCATACGTCGGTTCGCCTCGTCATCCCCGTATTTACAATCGCCAAGTATCGGGGTGCCCAAATAGGCCGCATGCACCCGAATCTGGTGCGTGCGCCCGGTAATCAACTCTGCTTCTACCAGCATGCAATCCTCATAACGTTTCAGCACCCGGAACCGGGTCAGGGCTGATTTGCCCCTGCTGTCGACTTTCACAACACGCTCACCACCTTGCAGGGTGTTTTTCAACAGCGGCTGATCCACCTCGAGCCGATCTGCCGACCAACTGCCCGCAACCAGCGCCAGATAGCGCTTTTCCATTCGATTCTCCCGAATCAGCTGGTGCAGGCTGCGCAGTGCGCTGCGCCGGCGACTTATCAACAGAATCCCCGAGGTATCTCTGTCCAGCCTGTGCACCAGTTCCAGCTGCCGCTCCTGCGGATAGAGCGCCCGAACCACCTCGATCACACCCAGGTTGATACCGCTGCCGCCATGCACGGCGAGCCCCGACGGTTTGTTTAAGACCAGCACCCTGTCATCCCGTTGCACGACCGCCGCCCGGACCCGCTCGAGCAGCTGCCGGGATGGCTGACCAGGAACTTCCCGCTCGCCCTGCCGCACTGGCGGAACCCGCACCAGATCGCCCTGCCTCACGCGGTAACTCGCGCTCTTGCGCCCCTTGTTGACGCGTACCTCGCCGCGCCGGATTATCCTGTATATGTAACTCCTGGGGACGCCTTTCAGGTGGCCGATGAGGAAATTGTCGATCCGCTGACCATCGCTCTCCGCGCCTACGGCGAGGATCTGAACGGCCGTCTTTTTCTGTTCACTTTCTGACATTTACCTATGATAACAGGACGCGGCACAATTGATGCGCCCGCACATCACCGCTATAATTTCAGGGCGGTGTGAATCGGGGGGTGAAGTTCAGCCCATCCCGCCTCACCGCGATACGAATTTGCATCTCGCTTCGGTCGCAGATCGACTCGTCTGAAGCGGAAGAAATCAGGGTTGACCCGTCTTTAAATTGAATGCTGCGGTTGGCAGTTCCGGCAACGATAACCGCGCTCTTGAGAAGGATCTACCCAGGAAAGTAACAGACATGGGTTCACGCGTAGCAAGGCACGCGGAACCTGATATGAATGAAGCACACCTGAGACGACCCGGCCGCTGATCAAACGATCTCCGAGCACGCCGCCACTGCCGACCATTTGCCGGCGGCACAGGCATGACGTGAAGCCGGTTCGGTCGCCGGTCCGAGCGTGATCTCGCCATGGCTGAGAGCGCTAAGCCCAGGCGTGCCAAAGGAAAAATCACAATATGAAACGAATGCTGATTAACGCAACTCAGCCAGAAGAGTTGCGTGTTGCCATCGTGGATGGCCAGAAACTCTTCAATCTCGATATCGAATCTCCCGGCCGGGAGCAGAAGAAAGCAAACGTCTACAAAGGTCGCATCACGCGCGTCGAGCCGAGCCTTGAAGCTGCGTTCGTCGACTATGGCGCGGAGCGTCATGGGTTCCTGCCACTGAAGGAGATCTCGCGTAACTACTTCTCGGACAAGGCGCTCGAGGGCAGCGGCAGAGTCAATATCCGCGACGCGATCAAGGAGGGTCAGGAGATCACCATCCAGATCGAAAAGGAGGAGCGTGGTAACAAGGGTGCTGCGCTTACCACCTTTATCTCTCTGGCCGGTCGCTACCTGGTACTGATGCCGAACAACCCGCGCGCCGGCGGCGTATCGCGACGTATCGAGGGGCAGGACAGAAGCAATCTGCGCGAGGCGATGAGCACGCTGACCATTCCCGACGGAATGGGGCTCATCGTGCGTACCGCCGGTGTCGGCAAGAGTGCCGAAGAGCTGCAGTGGGATCTCGACTACCTGCTGCAGCTGTGGCAGGCGATCGAAACGTCTGCCGGAGAGAAACCCGCCCCTTTCCTGATCTATCAGGAGAGCAACGTCATCATCCGCTCGATTCGCGACTATCTGCGCCAGGATATCGGCGAGATTCTGATCGATCACCCCGACGTCTACGCGGATGCCTGCGAGTTCATCGAACAGGTAATGCCGAAATATCGCCGCAAGGTCCGCAACTATGAGGACGATGTCCCGCTCTTCAGTCGATACCAGATCGAAAGCCAGATCGAATCGGCTTTTCAGCGCGAGGTGCGTCTGCCCTCCGGGGGGGCGATCGTCATCGACCACAGCGAAGCGCTGACTTCGATCGACATCAACTCCGCCAAGGCGACCCGCGGCGCTGATATCGAGGAGACGGCACTCAATACCAATCTGGAAGCGGCGGATGAGATCGCCCGCCAGCTGCGGCTGCGTGATATGGGCGGACTATTCGTCATCGATTTCATCGACATGTCGCCGGCCAAGAACCAACGCCAGGTGGAGAACCGTTTGAAGGAGGCCTTGAAAGAGGATCGCGCGCGCGTGCAGGTGGGCAGAATATCCCGCTTCGGACTGCTCGAGATGTCACGCCAGCGGCTACGTCCCTCACTCGGAGAGTCCAGTCAGAGCGTCTGCCCCCGCTGCAGCGGACATGGATTCATTCGCGGCGTCGAGTCGCTCGGTCTGTCGGTCCTCCGCATCATCGAAGAAGATGCGATGAAAGAGAACACGGTTCGCATCGTGGCTCAACTTCCGGTGGATACAGCCACGTTTCTGCTCAATGAGAAACGTGAGACCATCCATGAGATCGAGCAACGTCAATCGGTCAGTGTGCTTCTGGTTCCCAATATTCATCTGCAGACACCGCATTACGAGATAGAGCGTGTCCGCACCCAGGACATAGTCCCCGGCCAGAGCGAAGATGCGAGCTACGATCTGGTACAGAAGCCCACGAAAGAGAGCGACGAGACGCAGCGTGGCCAGGAGCCGAGAGTCGAAGAGCCGACAGTCAAACGGATCGCGCCGGCAACACCTATACCGCAGCGTGATACCGACGCCCCTGCCGCAACCGAAGAGAGACATGCGGAAGTCGGCTTTGTGAGACGTATCTGGAACGCGCTTTTTGTCGCCCACCCCGACAGTGTCGAAAACGAAGCGATCAGCGAACCCGACAAACTGCAGACCGAACAGAATATCACCTCCAGCCGACCGCAGAGCCGTCGGCGTATTGAGAACCGCAGGCCGGCAACCGGCAACAGGGAGCAGGCGGACGAGCGCAAATCCTCCACACCTGCGGCACAACAGGAGCGCAGAACCAAAGGAGGTCGCCCCTCTACCGGCAGCGAGGAATCGAAAGAGACACGCGATAGCCAGCCGCAACCGGCCAAGAGCGATCGCGACGAGAGCAGCGAGGAGGAGACAAACCGCAAGAGCGCAGGATCGAGACGCGGTCGTCGTGGCGGAAACCGCAGAAGGCGCAAATCGGCGCAGGGTGGCAACGATCCGGCTGGCCAGCAGCAGGATTCCGGCACGCCTGCGGAAGAGAAGTCCAGCGCAAGAGCGCAAGGAGACCGCCCCACAGCGGTCACGGGCAGAAACCTGAGATCGGATGAGAAGATCAACCCGAATCAGGAGAGCGGGCGCGCCTCACGCGACTCCAGCGGAGATACAGGTGGTGCACCTGAATCCGGCGTCGCAGATGAACGTACAGTCGGGCCAACCACAACCCGAAACCCCGCGTCAGAGAGCGTCACAGAGGTGGAAAAATCACCTGCCGGAAAGTCTGAAGATAACGATTCGTCCGGCAAGGCCGCTGAATCCTCCCGCAGGAGAAGGCCAAAATCTCGGGCGAAGCGAACTGAGGAGTCCACGCTACTCCCCGTCGAGCGCGTTGACTCAGGTGGTAGCGGCGGAGCGCAGACTGCAGCTGACAAGGCATCAACCATCGAGCGCTCGACAATATCCAAGGTCGCACCGCCACCCCCTGCTCTCCCGGCAGCGCAAGAGCCGCAATCGATGAAGCCTGGAGAGCAGCCGTCCGCCGATCGAGGAAAGACAGAAAGAGCAGGCGCCATCGCCGAAACCGGTAGTTCTTCGGAGCGACCGCTGGCCACCCAGCCCCCCCGGGCCACACCGGCTCCGACAAATAGAGGAGAGGAGTCCGCTCCCTCCCCCAAGGCGCAGTCGGCGGAAGCTGTCGGGAAAGAGAGTGGCACCAAGAGCGGCAATATCCCTCCGGCTCCATCCGCCCGAGCAGAATCGGTTAAAACAGTAACCACAACGCCACAGACAATGGCGGGAAACCCCAGCCCGCCGCCGGCCAGTGCCACACCGGAGCCGCAGCCCGCTGCGCGTGAGAAGGAGTAACCCGGACTTAGACTTATCGCAACAACCTGCTCCACCCCAGTCAACGGAAGCAAAAAAAGACCGGCTCGTTTGCCGGTCTTTTTTATTTCACTCTCTGCGTCCCGCTTCAGTAGTTATAGGGCTGATACGGTGCCGCCCATTCAGGCATCTGCGGATAAGGTGCGGTCGGCGCGGCCGGGTAGCCGCCATAGGGTACGCCGTACTGCCCGGGATAGCCCTGATTCCACTGCGGCTGGCGTGGTGCGTAGCGCCACGGATTGGCGTCCATGCGGCGCATTCTGGCCATCTCTTCAGCTGCGCCCTGCCGTGCCTCTTCAACCCACTCCGGCGCCTGCCGTGCCGATCCCGGCCGCGGGCGCTCATAGCCGAACAACTCTTTGAACGAAGGTCTCTCAACTGCCGCCGGCTTATCAGCCGTTTGCGCCACCGGCGCTGCTTGCTGCTCCTTTTCACCCGCTCCGGCAGCGGAATCCGTTTGTGCGACCGACTTCTGTGAAGTCGCTGGAGCCTCTGTTGTCGCCACCTGTTCAGCTTTGGCGGCTTCGGCGGGTACCGCAACGGCAGGAACTACACTTACCTCACCCGTGGACGCTGCTGCTGCGGCAGACGGCTGGTCGACGACCACCTCGGCTGCGACGGCTGACGCTGTCGGCGCACCAGAAAGCTCGGATTTCTCCGGTGCCACAGGCTTTTCCTCGACTGCGGCGACCGTTCTCGCTTTTTCAATGGTCGCCATGTTTTCCGTAGCAGCTTTCCGGTCAGCCTTCGACTGTACCAGGGCACTACTTTCTGGGGCACTTGCCTGGCCGGTGGCCGGAACTTCCACAGCTGCTTCCAGAGTCGCTGCTGCCGCCTTGGCATCAACTTCTGTGGGCGGCGTACTATCCGTCATCTTGCTGGCAGCTTCCGGTGTATGAGTGGGCTTCTGCTCCGATGCCCCTGTGTTTTTCGTCTCGATAGCCACCTCGCCGACTTTCGCCACGTTGGACTCAGCAACCGCTGGCGATTCCTGAGAGTCCGACCCGCTTTGTGCGTCGGTGGCTGCAGCGCCGCTCTTAGCCGTCGTTTGCGACGTCACTGGTGCCGCCGAACCTTTTGTAGCCTCCACCCCTTTGTGGGCCAGGGAACGGATATACATGAAACTTGCCAGAATGATGATGAGTGACAGTATGATCTTGGGCCAGAAGCCGCCAGTTGATGCTGTAGACATATTTACTGATTCCTCTCGTTTTGGTTCTGCTTTGATTACCCGCTCGGTGCCTGATGCCGACTCGGCCGCCTGCAGTGGGGGTTGCCGATCTGTTTCTGGTGAACTCGTGGAGAACGGCTGCTCCGATATGTTTGCCGCCTCAATTTTAGCCGTGTCTGCACCGCTCCCCACAGCTGCGACGTCATCCATTCCGGATGCCGCCGTTTTGGCAGCAACCTTTTTCTTCGCAACCCGTTTCTTTACCGTACTTCTCTTCTTGACCGAAGCCTTTTTTACGCTCTTCTTGGTACTGGCTGTCTTTTTTACCACCCCCTTCCGGGCGGTAGATTTCTTGACCGCAACTGTCGCTTCCTGTCTGTTTTCCTGCGTCTCGTCAGCTGCACTGTTCGCTGCTTTCTGCCCCTCTTCTTCAGCCATCGATCACTCCTTCAATACGAAACCACCGACCTGTATATCCGAATAAGCTTAACGCCCTGTTGCGCAGGCATCTATGAGCTGGATCAAGCACACATTAAATAAATAATTATTATCTAATATAATTTTAGATCAATTACTTAGGTCTAATTTGGAAAGTAGTTTATAAACTTTTTCCATTCCCTCTATCAGGCTCTTTTCGATTGCGTCCATAGTAATGGGTGAACTGCTGAGACCAGCAGCCCAGTTGGCGACTACAGCGCAACAGGCATAGCATATATCGAGTTCGCGCGCCAATGCAGCCTCCGGCATCCCCGTCATACCAACCAGGTCACAACCATCCCTGGTCATCCGCCTGATCTCCATCGCACTTTCCAGGCGCGGGCCCTGGGTCGCACCGTAGGTCGCCCCATCGACCGCCTGTATCGCCGCGTTTTCTGCCGAGATCCTGAGGACTTCACGCAGTCTGTTGCAGTAAGGCTCAGTGAAGTCGATATGTGTGACCTGCGAAAGGCCATTTTCAAAAAAGGTGTTTTCGCGGCCATAGGTATAATCGATTATCTGATCAGGCAGCACCACACTTCCGGGCGGCATCGCCTCGTTCATGGACCCCACCGCGGCTATCGCCAAGACGCTGACGACACCGACATGGTGCAGCGCCCAGAGATTGGCACGATAGTTCACCTTGTGCGGCGGGATAGTATGCGCTGCGCCATGCCTCGGCAAAAAAACAAATGACTGGCCATTGTAAGTTCCGTGTGTCAATGGCGCGGAGGGCTCACCAAAAGGCGTATGCACCACCTCTCTGCGGACGATCTCCAGTCCTTCGAGGCGGGTTATGCCCGAACCACCAATGATTGCGAACTTCGTCATAGCTGTTAACCGTCCGACCAATTCAACGGCGAAGCATAACAGAGGTTGCCTTGGCGAAAGCATCTGCCGCCCAGGCAATTGAAAAAGAAGGCTCCTGCTGTTACCGCCGTTACCTACAGCGGCGCAACAACAGGCATTAAAAAAAAGCCGGCTTGCGCCGGCGGTTAATCTATTTTTTTATATTGTTAACTTACGGCGCCCGAAAACACACCGCTCTCCTCCAGCTTGGGAAGCAACACCGACTGCTCCCGGTCAATTCTGCTCTCTATGGCGGCAAACAATTCCAGCGTCTCTTCCAGAAACAGCTCCGTGAAATTGAAATCGCAATCTTTCAACCACTTCTGGTAATAGGCCTCGAACTGCTTCCTGAGCGGTTTCTCACCACTGATGAATCCCCAGGCGAGTGATTTGAGTTTGGGATTGTCCTGCGTCAACAGGGGCGGATAGACCCCCCGATCCTCTTCAGTAAGATGACGCTTCAGTTTTTCACCCAGACTGCAGAGATGCTCATGTGCGGTTTTTGCATTTGGCCGGACCTGCAACTGCTCGGGCTTCAGCATCACCCGCAACTCACCGATCATCAACAGTAGTTCATCATGCCGACTTTTAAAGCTATCAAGAATCTCCATCTTCAACCTCCTCACTACCTGAACTTCAGATTGTCATTATCGAAACAGGTCTGACGCAGCCATCCACAACCGAGCCAGTTCCCGGTTACCCTGGGGCACCTCTGTCATGCACGCTCAGGGAACACCCTGGTTCACCAAAAAACAGACCTTCTCTTTATAAGTTTTTTATAATTTACTGTTTTTAAATTGTTTTTTATCTACCTAATCAATTTGGACTATGTCTCATATCCGGCGCCGAATTGCAAGAAATCCTTTTAAAAAAGGCCATTTAATCGGAGCTTGCTAGAGGCCGAGATCGAGTACCGGATGACACTCATACGCCGAGATCAGCTTTACTGCCTGTTTCCAACGTTGAGTCATACGCAGCTTCTCGCGGGGACGTCTATGGCGTCCGTGCATGCGCACCAGCCGCAGCTGGGCCGCGGGATTAGTATGCGCCTTCAACTCCTCCAGTACCTCAATCGCTGCTCTCCGATCGTTGCAAACAAGGACCATGTCGCAACCCGCGACCAGGGCCGATCGGGCTCTCTCGGCGGCGCACCCCACCTCGCCAGCCGCCGCCATGCTCAGGTCGTCACTGAATATCACCCCCTGAAAACCCAGCTTGCCGCGAAGAATGTGCTGCAGCCAATAACGGGAGAAACCGGCAAGCGCTCCGTCCACCTGACTGTAGATCACATGCGCCGGCATTATCGCTTCGATGCCCGCGGCAACCAGTTGTCGAAAAGGGAGCAGATCCTGCGACAGTATTTCATCGCTGCGGCGACCATCAACAGGGAGTTCGAGATGCGAATCCTCCTGCACCGCGCCATGGCCCGGGAAGTGTTTGCCAACTGCGGCCATGCCTGCCTCGTGTACGCCTCTCATCCACGCTTGCGCCAATTCGGAGACCGCGTGCGCCTGCGGATGGAACGCACGATCGCCGATTACCGCGCTGATCCCGGTACCTATGTCCAGTACCGGAGCGAAACTGAAATCGACCCCTTCCGAGAGTAGTTCGGAGGCCATCAACCATCCGGTTTCGGTTGCGATATCGAGCGCTCGTTTCTGGTTCGTGTCATAGAGCGATCCCAGCCAAGCGGCTGGCGGCAGCCGGGTGAATCCTTCGCGGAAACGCTGAACACGTCCACCCTCCTGGTCGACCGCGACGAGTAAACGCGGCTCGCGCAGCGCATGTATCTCACCAATCAAACGCTGAAGCTGTCGCGGATCAGCAAAATTCCGGCTAAACAGAATCACGCCCCCGGTGGCCGGATGGCGTAACAGCTCACGCTCCTCGGCGGTAATTTCGCAACCCTGCAGATCGAGCATCACCGGCCCGTGACTCATATTGGTCTCCACTGGCCGTTGACGGCCCAATGTTCAAGTTCGCTCTGGAGGTTGCCGACAACCTGTGCGTGCCACACTTTAGCATGGATAAAGTAAGAGCTATGCGCAGATCGATCGCCATCTCACTGCTGACACTGGTAACCGCGCTGACCACGGTTCCGCTTTGCTCCGCCGCCGAGGAGGAAGAGGAAGCAGCCAAGACTCCCCACTATTTCGAATTGAAGCCGTCTATTGTCGCCAACATGCAGAAAGGCGCGCAGTATATCCGTTGCGACGTGCAACTGCTGACAATGAATGCCCCCGATCACGAAGCGGTCGGGCGCCACGCACCGGCGCTACGGCACGAGATGTTCCTGCTGTTGAGCGATCAGGAGGGGACGCAGCTGAAGGAGACGAAAGGAAAGGAGAAGTTCCGCAAGGATGCGCTCTCCGCGATGAAGAAGGTGATGCAGAAACTCTCAGGACGCGACATGCCGGAAGATCTTTACTTCACCAGCTTCTATGTTCAATAACTTCCACCCCTCGGCGCAACCCTTCAGTTGATCTCGACCAGCACACCCGCTGCCACCTGATCGAACAGTGTGATCACATCTTGGTTGCGCATGCGGATGCAGCCGTGTGATGCCGGCCGCCCCATCGGTTCGTGTGCAGGCGTACCATGGATATAGATGAAACGTCTAAGGCTGTCCCTGCCGCCGCCCCGATTGAACCCGGACTCCAACCCCGTCAACCATAATATCCGGCTCAGAATCCAGTCACGCTGCGGATAGCGCTCGGCGAGTTCCCGGCTGTAGATCTCACCGGTCGGCCTGCGCCGGACAAAGACCGTGTTTATCGCCATACCATCGCCGATCTTCAAACGGATGGCATGCCTGCCTCTTGGTGTACATCCGCTGCCCGCCACTTCGCCTGGTCCATTGAGAGCCGTGGATACCGGAAAGCTGAGCAGCTCGTCCCCCAGTTCGCAGAGTCGCAACCGTTGTGCTTCCAGTGCTATTTCGATGCGACGCGTCAAAACAGGTATCCGGCTACCAACGGTTGTAGGGGTGCTTAATCAAGTTGACGTTGTAGTATCGGGTATCCTGCGATACCTCTTCCCCGGCCCAGACGGGCATCTCGAAGGGTTGATCCTCGGACTCCAGCTCGACCTCGGCCACCACCAATCCTAGATTCTCTCCGTCGAACTGGTCGAGATCCCAGATATGATCGCCACAACGGACACGATATCGCGTTTTATCGATAAATGGCTTCTGCGCAATTTGCGCGAGCATCTCTTCCGCGTCCTGGCGTGGGATCGCGTATTCGAACTCCAGCCGGCTGATCCCTATCGTGGTGCTTTTTATATTCAGCCAAGCGTTGTCGTCGGCGATTCTGACTCTAACCGAAGCGTTGGCCTGATTGGCCAGATACCCCTGCTGCAGACGCGATCGTGAGATCACATTCTCCTTCCATCGATCGTTGATCACCAGAAACTTGCGTTCGATTTCAAATCCCATTTTCTCTCACTGTCTTAGCGTTCGAAGAGCGCGATCGACTCGATATGCGCCGTATGCGGAAACATGTCCATCACCCCGGCAGCGCTCAAGCGGAAACCGAAACGTCCCGTCAACTCGGCGGCGTCGCGTGCCAGAGTCTCCGGATTGCAGGAGACATAGACCACTCCTGTTGCCCCGCTGGCCGCCAGCCAGGGCAGCAACTCCCAGGCACCGCTACGTGGCGGATCCAGCAGAACCTTATCGTAACTCTGCCGTAACCAGGGTTCGTTACCCACCCCGGCGTAGAGGTCCGCCGCATGATAGCTGACGTTGCCGATTCTGTTGAGCCTGGCGTTCTCTTTCGCACGCTGCACCAGCCCGGCGTCACCTTCGACCGCGGTAACTCTTCCCGCGATCTGCGCCATCGGCAGCGTGAAATTTCCCAGTCCGCAGAAAAGATCAAGCACTCGATCGCTCCTATCCAACGCGAGCAATTCAAGTGCCCGTCCGACCATCAATCGGTTGAGACCGCTGTTGACCTGGGTGAAGTCGGTGGGGTTGAAGCGAAACTTAAGCTGCTGCGCAGGAAGACGATAATAGAGCTCCCGGGGCTCGCCCGTCAGCGGCTGAATCGTCTCTTCGCCGCCGCTCTGCAGATAGGGGATCAGCCGGTGTTGCCGACAGAACTCCGCGATCAACGCCAGGTCTTCCGCGGTGGCCTCCGCCAGCAGGCGAAACACGAGCAGGCAATGATGGTCATCTATTGCCACTTCGATCTGCGGAATGCGGTCGCGAATCGAGAGCCGTTCGATCATCCCGGCGAGCGGCAACAGCCGCTCGCCGATCGCTGGGTCGAGAACCGGACAATGGCTCGTCTCACAGATGAATCCCGATCCCCGCTCCCTGAAGCCGACCAGTACCCTGCCCTTCTTGGGGACGTATTTGACCCCCAGCCGGGCCTTCCTGCGATAGCCCCAGGACGATTCGTCGAGCAGAGGCGGCAGTTCCCGCGCGGGCTCGCCCGCGCCGTGCTGCGCCAGCAACGAGAATAGCGAACGCTGTTTGTCGCGCACCTGCGCCGCGCGCGACTGATGCTGCAGCGAACAGCCGCCGCAAGTCCCAAACTGCGGACAGGCGACGACGACCCGATCGGGCGAGGCCTCGAGCACCTCCACCACCACCCCTTCGGCGCGGTCGCGCCGCATCATGGTGTAACGGAATGTGACCAGTTCTCCGTCAAGGGCGCCGTGTACGCGCAGGCTCCTGCCGTCGACCGTAGCATTGCCGAAGCCGCTGCTGTCCGCGCCTTCGATGCGGACGGTTACCGGTTCCGCCGGTAGACTCCGGTGTTTGGAGCGAGCCATTCGTGCTGCCAACCGGGCGCCGTCAGCGCTGGGCCCAACTACCGGCAGAGTTCTGGTACCACCAACCGGATTCCGCCCGCTCTATCCAGGTCTTGGCAAAAGTCGCGCGCACCTGCGGCTCCCACTCCGGGTGGCCGTTTGCACGCGCAATCGCGCTGTAGAGCGCATCCCTGTCGCGATTCTCCTCCTTGACCAGCCCGCTAACCCTGGCACGCTGATTCAACGGAATCGCACCGTTGTCACGCACGTCTATTCTGGCATCGCGGGTAAAGCCGATGGCGCCGCTTGCGAAATGGTTGCGCAGCTGGTCGATTCTGGCTTTCATTCCGGCTTGCAGCTGTCTGATCTGCGGCGTGTCGACATTGAAATCCGGCTGTGCCGCCTGCGCGCTCGGAATCAGAAGCTCCAGTGTACGCGCCGCATAGAGTTGGAACAGCGGCCGCTCCAGTAAACTTCCCTTGTCCCCCGCCGGCGGTTGCTTGCCGAGAATATCGTCGACGATCCTTTCGGCGGCGCGCTCCGCCTGGGCAGCCGGAAAGTAGATATTGATCGTCACGCAGGCCAGCAGGACCAGCGACAGAAACGCGACCAGTGAAATCTTGAACTCTCTCATCTTCTCTCTGCTCCTTCCTCTCGATACGTAAATATGGAGATCTGCCCGAACCTTACTCTATGACAGGAGTACCACCCTCGCTGATCTGCTTCAGCTTCTCGATCAGTACCCGCCAATCGGTGCTGCGGTTGAAACCGACGATGTCGATTCTCGGCAGTCCCCCGCCCTTTACCAGATAATAGCCGGCACCTGCCGGTTCGATGCCGCCCATGTCGCAAACGCCATCATGCAAGCGACAGCTGATACCCAATTTATCGTAGCTGAACTCTTCGAAAAACCGCAGAAAGCTGCGTGACAGGGCGCCGGATATACCGACTCCACCCAGGTTGGATATGTTGTCGACCGCCTGCTGACTGATGCGGTGCGATCCCTCGTCGTCCGCGGGCGTAGCGAAAACGGCGTCGAAGGAGACCGGCCGCCAGGCTTCCATTCGCAGGTTCTCCACCTTGCCGCCCAAACGGCCGGTGATTTTACCAAAGGCGAATGTCGAGGTCAGGGTCTCCAGGTCGATACTCTTCACCTCCACGTCGGCTTCAAGCGTCGGCAGCGCGCCGAACAGGTCGCCAAGAACCAGATTCTTCACCAGCAGGTTGCCATCGAACATGCGAATCAGCGCCACGCCGCGCATCTTCAACGCGTCTCCCTCCATAGCGACACCCGGTATCATCGCTGAGAGCTGGCCGGCGAGTGGCGGCCAGCCAAATTCAGTACTGATCCGTTTCATCGATATCGGCGTCAGATAGCCCTGAAAAAGCAGCTTGTTGCCCGATTCCGACTGCGTCAACGCGAACCGCTCCGCATGCAGCGAACCATCAAGAATCGGCAACGTCAGCGCATGGGTCAATTTCAGCTCGTCTCCCGCCAACGTGAACTCGGCCTCGCCCGCGCCGAACGGCAACCGCCGCAGCAGCCTGCCGCTCTGCCAGGAGATGCTGCTTCTGTGCTTCACACCGGCATCAGAGCTCCAATGAATCCTCCCGTTCAATCCCGTGACACTTATATTCTCGTCGGCGGCCCCGGCGGCGGAACCGCCCTGGCTCAGCCGGGCGCTCTTGAGTTCGAGTTCTAGCGCCGTCTGTTGTCCCATGGAGAGGCTGACACGCGCCCTACCCTCGGGATAGAGCCGTTCCAACTCGGCATTCGACTGCACCGGACGCAGATACTGCTCATAGAGCGCCGCCAGCGGAAACTCCCCACTGGAGAGTGTCAAGGATTCGACCGCCACTTCGTCACCCTGTCGAAAGCGGCCTGACGCATCGAGTTCTATCACGTCGGGGTGGTGATAACGGAAGCTGTGCAACTGCAGGCGCTTCAGCGGCGAGTCGAAGCTGAATCGTGCGCTGGCGGATACCCCTTTGCCTGCCGGTTGCAGAAAGAACCAGGGCGTCAGCAGCGCGCCATTGTCGAGCGAGAGCCTGCTCTCTCCCCGATATCCTCCCCCGCTGCTACTCAGCGAGCCGCTCCAGGCACCCTCGACCCCTTCGCCTGCCAGCGTCCCTGCCGCATCGCTGAAAGCGATTCGCCGCAAACGGCTCTGCCAAGCGGCCTGCCGCAGCTCCGAGCCGCCCTCCAGCGTAAACGAAACGTCGAGACGGCCTTTGGGATTCAGGCTGGGAATCTCGGCCCCGAGCTTGCGCACGAGGGAGTCCAGCCGTGCCAGATCCAGACTCCGGGCTGCCAGCGCCAGCGACCAATCGGAAGCGGTGCCATTCAACTTCAGCTCCACCTGCCCGCCGGCCAGCTTTGCTCCATCCAACTCCAAGGCGAACTCTCCACTGGGAGCGTTCCAGCGGAATCGAATGGGAAAGCTGTCGTTCTCGAACAGCGGCGTCGACAACGTCAGCTTCCCTTGACTGCACTCCAGCAGATCGTCGCTCATTCGCCCCTGGGAGCAATCGATCTCCGTATTCTGCAATGGGAAAGGGGTCCCGGGCAGCTGCCAGTGACCGACGGTGAGTTTGAATCTGCTGCCGGCGTCCTCGTGCCAGTCGATGTGCAAATGCACACCCTCCGCACGCCAGCCGGCACCGCTGAGGGCACCGAGTTGCAGCTCGACAAGTCCGATACCGACCGCGCCACGAAGCGCCAACAGTAGCGCAAGCGCCAACGCGACAGGTAAAAGTCGCAGCGGATTACTCGGCGGGAAAGACACCGGTGGAGAGGTAGCGGTCGCCCCGATCGCAGATTATGGTGACAATCACCGCGTTGTCGGCGCGCTCACTGAGCGACAGTGCTGCCGCCACCGCGCCGCCGGAGGAGATGCCCGCGAAGATCCCCTCTTCGGCGGCCAGACGACGAGTCATCTCCTCGGCCTCTCGCTGGCCTACGTCGAGCTCCAGGTCGATCCGCCGGGAGTCGAAGATCTCGGGCAGGTAGGCCTTCGGCCAGCGGCGGATTCCCGGGATCTGCGCGCCTTCGGCAGGCTGCACCCCGACAATCTGAATCTGCGGATTCTGCTCCTTCAGATAGCGCGAAACACCCATGATGGTGCCGGTAGTGCCCATCGCGCTGACGAAATGGGTGACACTGCCCGCGGTGTCACGCCAGATCTCGGGGCCTGTTGTCTGGTAGTGGGCATCGGGATTGTCCGGATTGGCGAACTGGTTGAGCACGCGACCTTCGCCAGCAGCCTCCATCTGCAACGCCAGATCCCTGGCCCGCTCCATCCCCCCTTCGCGATCGACCAGAATCAGCTTCGCGCCGTAGGCCCGCATCGAGGCCCGACGCTCCTCGCTCATATTATCCGGCATGATCAGCGTCATCCGGTAGCCGCGGATCGCTGCCGCCATCGCCAGCGCGATGCCGGTGTTGCCGCTGGTCGCTTCTATCAAATTGTCGCCGGGGGCAATCTCTCCCCGTTTTTCAGCCTGAACGATCATGTTCAGCGCCGGGCGATCCTTCACTGAGCCGGCCGGGTTGTTGCCCTCCAGTTTGACGAGCAGTCGATTGCTTCCCGAACCGGTGATGCGCTGCAAGGAAACCAGCGGCGTTTCGCCGATAAATTGGTCGATGGTCGCTTCTTTCATAGCAGGCTAGTGTACTGCAACCAAGCAGCGAAAACGATGCTAAGATGGCCACTTGAATGTTGTTGCCGGACTCGATGGTGGCGGACGGCGGTGGGGAAGCGGCGTGATGCGAAACGATACGGAGAGGGCCATCCCGGAGAGTGGTCCAGGCAAGGTTGGTTGCCCGAAGAATCGCGCTCTTCTGCTCTCTGCAATGGTTGTGGCCTCTGCTCTGGCGGCACCATTCAGCCAGGCGCAGGAGGGAGTTTCGGAGGATTATTTCTTCGCCGACGTGCCGATCGTGCTGTCGGTAACACGACTGCAGCAACCGCTGACCGCAACACCGGCAAGCGTAAGCGTCATCGACAGAAAAATGATCCGCGCTTCCGGTGCAACCAGCATACCCGATCTGCTGCGGCATGTTCCCGGTTTTCAGGTCGCCTATGTCACCGGCAAGCGAGCTGCTGTCACTGCGCATGGCCGCGGCGACGAGTATGCCCGCGACATGCAGGTGACCATCGACGGACGCTCGATCTACGATCCGGTCTTCGGCGGCGTCTCCTGGCAGGACCTGCAGCTGGATATCGACAGCATCCAGCGCATCGAAGTGGTTCGCGGCCCGAACGCGGCCAGTCATGGTTCCAATTCGTTTGCCGGTGTCATCAACATCATCACCGAGCACCCGGCGGCGCAGCCAGGGCTGCTGGCAAAGACGCTGGTCGGTGAAGGGGGGGAACGCTCCCTGTACGGCCGCTATGCGGGTTCTGCAGGCGGGCTGGATTATCGCATTGCAGTCGGCCACAACGAATCGGATGGATTCGACAGCCGTGAGGATGACGAATCCACCGACTGGATCAGCTTGCGGGGTGACCTGCAGGCCGATCCGCGTAACACTCTGATGCTGCAGCTAGGCTACAGCAACGGGCCCAGAGAGGAGGGTTTCTACGACGACGTCCTGCAGCCGGTGCGCAATGTGGATCACATCAACCACTATCAGCAGCTGCGCTGGAACCGGCTGCTGTCGACCGATGAAGAGTTGCAGCTGCAGCTCTACCACAACTTTCAGCGCAAGGATGACCATTTTCAGGTCGAACTCCCGGTCTTGGTTGAGGGTGGGTTCGGATTCGATTCGCACCGTTACGACCTGGAGTTGCAGTACAGCAACCGCATCGACAGCGGCCTGCGCCTGGCAGCGGGGGTCGGCGCTCGTTACGAGAGCGCCGAGGGCTTCTGGACGTTCGCAGGAGAGCGCCACACGAGGAGGCAGTACCGCCTCTTCGCCAATATCGAATGGGAGTTGGAGAGAGGTACGATCTTCAATCTTGGCGGCATGTACGAGGCCTACCAGGGTAAACGCGGACTGTTCTCTCCCAGGTTCGCGCTCAATCACCGGCTCAACGACAACAACACCCTGAGGTTCGTCGCCTCCCGCGCCTATCGCATGCCGACATTATGGGAAGATCACGCCAATCTGATCGCCTACCTGGCCAGCAACAAGATGCCGCTGGACTATGTCTTCCGTAGTATCGAAGACCTGGAGGCCGAGGAGATAACCTCGTTCGAGATCGGCTACCTGGGGAACTTTCCGCAGCTCGGCATGCAGCTCGACGCGAGGATATTCAAGGAGCGCATTAGCGAAATCATCGCCAACATCACGGACGACAACATTCTCGGCCCACTCAATCTGGATCCAGGCGCGCAGAGCTACGCCAACAACGGCAAGGTCTACATCACCGGACTCGAACTCGAGCTCAACTACCGACCGGTATCGCGGGCGCTCATACACATGGGATACAGCCTGACAAACGTCTATGGCGAGCAGCTGCGACACATTTACGACGATGGAACACGGCGCTACCTGGATCTTGACAGCAGCGTTCCCCAGCAGACCTTCAGCCTGTTGGGAAGCTACCGCTTCGGCGGGGGCTTCGAGATCAGCAGCGCCTACCACTATGTCGATCCGATGGAGTGGCTCTACGATGGAGACTACATCCCGGTGCAGAAGCGCTGGGATCTGCGCATCGCCAAGTCCATCCGCCAGGCGAATTCTGATCTCGATCTAGAACTGCTTTTTCAGAACATAGACGGAGAAGATATCGACTTCTACAATTCGCCGGACAGGAACCAGATCAATCTCTCGGATCGACGGCTGATGTTCCGGGCCACGCTGCGTTTTCATTGACTACCGCCGGACGCGACCGTTGAGAGAGAAATCATCGAACAGGGAGGGTTGTTACCGCTGCCATTGGCAGATGTGTCGCTGCGATCTTCGGCCTGAGTGTGAACATGGCTAGCTCCAGCTCGTATCGGCATGCAGCGACAGCATCGGCTTCAGTACCACAGGCGCGCCTCTCCCACCTGTTGCTGCTGTTCGCTCTCTGCCTGTTGCTCGTCGCTATTCCGGCACAGGCGGCGCAAAAGTCGATCCTCCTCCTGAGCAGTGGCAGCGCCAAGGTCTATCAACGGGTTTCATCCAGCATCGGCGCGAGCCTGCAGAGGCTCTGCAGTAGCGCCGACAGGCCCGGCTGTGCGGAGTATCGCATCTTGGAGTCGACGCTTGACGGTGACGACACGGAGACCTCCACCGACGCAACGCGTTGGAACCTTGTAGTCACCATCGGCGTCAAGGCGGCCAACCATGCAAATAAGAGATTCCCCGCCGCCGCCAGACTCTACACACTGATTCCCAAATCATCGACCGCCGACCTGGGACTGGAGAGCGCTGCCGGTAGCGCTTCTGCTATCTACCTTGACCAGCCGATCACACGGCAGCTAAATCTGATCAAGTTGGCCATGGCGGGCGACATTCGCATCGGCGCGCTTCTCGGTCCGACCACAGATCATCTGCGTTCGCTGGTCGAAATGGCCTCGAGTTCACTTAATCTCACGACGCATATCGAATCCGTAGCCAACGATGACGAAATCGGCCCGGCACTGCGGCGCACGCTGGATGAGAGCGACATCCTGCTGGCGCTGCCCGACCCACTAATCTACAACCAGAAAACCATATTCAACATCCTCCTCTCCAGCTATCACAACCGGATTCCCGTAGTCGGGTTCTCGGCGTCCTACGTCAGAGCAGGCGCCATGCTCGCCGTCTACTCGAATCCGGATGACATCGGCATGCAGATTGCCGAAGTGGTGGAAAGCTATCTGGCCGGAGCAGAGAAACTGCCGCGGCCGCAGTTTCCGAAGTACTTCAGCATCGAGATCAACAGAAGCGTATCACGCTCGCTTGGGATCAATCTCCCCGACGAACGACAGTTGACGAAGAGCCTCAAGTCGCTGGAGGGGAGATAATGCTGCGCCGCGCCGCACGTATCAAAGTCCGGACTCTGATGCTCGGCATCCTGCCGGCTGCGATCGTCGCCTCGACTCTGACGGTCTATATCATCAACGCCCAGCTGGACAATCTCAGCCGCTCGTTCCATGAACGCGGCACCGCCATCGTCCACCAGGCGGCGTCTATCAGTATCTACGGTATCTTCAGCGGTGACAGCGGCGTACTGCGGAGCTCGCTGCAGACGATTCTCGAGATGCCGGATGTCGTCTCGGTGACGGCCAAGGATTCGCGGGGGAGAATGCTCGCCCATCTCGAGCATAGCGATCCGCAAGTCCGCAAACGGGACAGAGGCGCACTGATAACGATCTTCTCCACGCCGGTATTCTCCCTGCTGACGCCCCGCTCCGTGGTCGACTATCCCGACCAGTTCGATATCGAGATGGATCCCCAGGAGACGCCGACACTGATCGGCACCGTGGCGGTGAAGCTCTCGGATTCACGCTTCCGCTCGGAGCAGGACAGGATCATTCGCAATACGCTGCTGATCCTTCTCGCAGGATTGATAATTACCGGCCTGCTCGCACTGGCACTCAGCCAATCGATCACAAGGCCGCTACTGCGCCTGACCCAATCGGTGATTCGCATGAAACACGGCGAGCTCTCAGCACGCGTGCCGGAAGTTTCGAAAGGCGAACTGCGCAGCCTGGAGACCGGATTCAACGCGATGGCAGACGCCCTGAAGCACTCGCAGGAGACCCTCCAACAGCAGGTCGAACAAGCCACCTCGGACCTGACGCAAACCATGGAAGCGCTGGAGATACAGAATATCGAGCTGGATCTGGCGCGCAAGGCGGCGCTCTCCGCCAGTCGCGCCAAATCGGAGTTTCTCGCCAACATGAGCCACGAGATCCGCACCACGCTGAACGCGATTCTCGGTCTTGCACA
>JAGRGU010000123.1 GCA_020445335.1 Gammaproteobacteria bacterium | reverse complement strand
CCCCAAGCGAGCCGCGTATTCTACACGCCTTTCATTGGGGATCAAGAGATATTTGCGAATTAAGGACAGCTGCCACATATTTCGATGAGGAAAGCCGGACAACTCCCGCTAAAGCGACCGCAAGCACCGGCGATGCCGTTCAGGGAGAGTCGCGGCAACCGGTTACGAAGAGGAACCTGCTCATACTCCCTGGCAACCCTCTCATTCCCCTGACACTCCCCTATTCAGTGCTTTGCGGCCACCCCCAAGAACTGCTCTGCTCCTCGTTCACACCCAAATCCAGCGCTATTTGCCAGGGTCTCGAGTAGAAATGCGCATCCAGGAAATGGCTGAACGGAGATGATAGCTATGTACAGAACCTGTTTATTGATACCAAGGCAGAGGCCAGCTGTCAGCGCAGCTGGAGATCCACATACCGGCCTCTGCAGCGGTTACCAACAAATACGGCAAGCGGCAAGCGGCAAGCAAGTTTAGGCACTCCGAAAGAGAGCGAATACCCAATCAGATTTAAATCCCCTGTGGCTATACGACGCTCCCTTCGCGTGGTAGGAGGGGCTGTCTCGGTGCTGCAGTTGATTTTCGTCCGCAAAGCACATCTGTGCGGTGGATTCGGAATCAGTGGACAGGAGTTTGGATTTCTTCAACGCTGTCGCAGCAAGGCTCTAGCGAACACAGATGCCTGCCGAGCGTCGAGAAGGCGAGACTGGCGCCGAGAATAGACCGTCCGAGCGGCGATCGACAGTCGGCAGCGTCAGTTCCTGGACCAGCTATCGGTTGCGATTCCGATCCCGAGGTCGGCGCGAATCAAGCGCTCGCGCACTTCGAGAAGACGCTCCAGCAGACTGGCCTCGAACTGCCCGTAGCGCTCAGCATCGGGTACCCGCTTCACCACCACCCCCAGTAGTTCCGTAATTGCGTTGCCAATCGAGTTCTGACTGATGGTGACGATCAACCGACCTTCATCGTTGCGATAGATGATTTGCTTGAAAGCCGGCTGCCAGCGGATGGCGTTGGCGTAGCGCGCATCCTTGATGCACCTCTCACGCACTTTTTTGGCGGTCATCAGGAAACAGTTGTTATAGAGTAGAAAATTCTCCACCGTGCGGGGAAAGTTGATATCCCTCGGCATCTCGGCGTTGCGCGTGGAAACCTGCGAAAAGAAGGCCCGGTAGAAATCCAGGAAGCCCTTGAGAAGGAGATCGTATTCACTCCAGAAGCGGGCATCTCTGAGCGCCTCGGCACCACCCCGGATCTCCCAGCAGGGTAGACCCTGGGGGTAGCCGGTGAGCTGAATACGGGATTCATCGGCATTCACCGGCTGCAGAATTTCGAGATCCAGCGCGCGCTCGAAAAACTCCCGGTAGACATCGCGCATATAGGATTGAAAAAGACTGTGCTGGCCGCCGTCGGTCAGGTTTGGGTTTTTTGGATCAGCCAGATTCGCACGGCGCAGCTGATCCATCGGAAACACGATGAAATGGTTATGCAGCATACGGATACTGGGCACCCCGGGAGAGGTGAGTGGCCAGGTGGCATCCAGACTTGCTTCTCCCGCCAGCACCAGTGCCTCTCGTGGGTCGGGATATCGCTCCAGCATATACTCGATGATGATCTGGTTCATGCGGTTCCAGACCCGCTTCACGCTCTCCGGAACCTGGCTGCGCCGCACGGGTCGCCCCAGCGGATTGAGGATGCTCTGCGATGTGTTGTAGATGATGGAGGTATCGAACTCGCTGCTGTGCCCCAGTGCCTTGCGGTAGAGCAGAAGGTTCTCGGGCGAGACCAGCAGCCCGTTGTTGTGAACAAGATCGTCGAGATTCTCGGTGCTGTTGAAAAACTCGTTGGGCTTCATCCCCTCCGGTACGTCAAGCGGGATTGGGCGAAAAGGGGTGACGATTTCGCGGGGGCCTCGTTCCATCGCTGATACTCCACTGCCGATGATGAAATCACTCCACGAAAATAGCACAAATTCATTAAATAATTAAATTCGGGCCTTTGATTGTCGCATCGGGCGCCAACCAATCTGACCTCCACCTGCCGAGACGTTGGCACCAAGCCCGCCCCGACTTACCCCCCCTCCCGGAAGGCGGCTCAGCTATCCCACGCGCCGATCGGTCAGCCAGTAGAAATGACAGGGTGGTATCACGATCTGATCATTGAAGCGGGCCGGAGATTCGCCCGAATAGAGATCGGAGAGCTGCCCAAGGGCAAAGCGCCCCCTGTTGCCCAGATCGGAGAGCGTCATGTACTGCGGATGCAGGTCGAAGTTGCCCACCACCAGCACCGACTCGTTCGACCGTTGCGGATGCGTGCGCATGAACACGAACAGATGCGGATTGCCAACGTCCAGCACCTCGCGGTTATTGAAATCGGCAAATGCGGGAGTGGCCTTTCGCACCGCGATCATCTTCTGCAGTCCCTGAAACAACCGTTGTTCCACACTGCCGTGGTTGTGCCGCAACTCCGACTTCGCCCAGTCGATACGGGGGCGGTGCATCCAGCGCGAGTCGTTGGCCTTGCCGACGTCATCCAGGTAGCTGACATCGTTGAGCGTCCCTATCTCGTCACCATAGTAAAGCAGCGGAATACCGCCAAACGACAGAATCATGCTGTGCAGCAGCAGGATCAGATCGATCGCACGTTCGATCTGCGCCGTTTCCCCGCTCTGCATCGCCGACTCAAGTCCGGCCAGCGATGCGAGTGAGCCGGAGATACGCGCATCGCCGGTCTTCTCATTGCGACCGAAAGGCTTGCCGCGCGCACTCGATCCTTCGAAGAGACCGGTAAAGTAGTCGATCAGAAAACGGCGATGCGGACCCGGTTCATACCCCGCGGCGATGACGTCGGCGTCATCGAAGCCCAGCCCGATATCGTCATGGCAGCGGATATAGTTCAGCCAGGTGGCCCCGTCCAGTTTGTTCGGCAAACTGAGGATGCCCTGGTTGAGCAGTTTGGCGTTACGCGTCGCTGCAGCGTCCCAGAGCAGCGCCATGAAGGTCGCGTTGTAGGCTATCTCGCACTCCTTGGCGATCACTGCGTCTTCGCCGAAGTACTTGATCAATTCGACTGGCGCCACGATCGCTTCAGCGATGAACAGCACGCCGGGCGCGGTCACCTGACAGCAATCTTTCATCAGCTGCAGAATCAGGTGCGCCTCACGTTCATTCTGGCAGGTGGTGCCGATCTTCTTCCAAAGAAACGCGACCGCATCGAGCCGTACGATATCGGCGCCGCGATTCGCCCAGAAGAGGATGATATCGACCATCTCAATGAAGACGTCGGGATTGCTGTAGTTGAGATCCCACTGATAGTTGTTGAAGACGGTCATCACCCACTTCTGCATCTTCTCTTCCCAGGTGAAATTCCCCGGTGCGGTCTCGGGAAAAATCTCCGGCATGGTCTCTTCGAACATGTCGGGCACTTCACGGTTGGAGAAAATATAGTAGTAGTCCTGGTACTGTTGCTCGCCCGCGCGCGCCCGCTCGGCCCAGTCGTGCTCGTTCGAGGTATGGTTGACCACCACGTCCAGCGTCAACAGGATGTTGCGACGATGCAGGTGCTCGGCCAACTGCTCCAGCGACTGCAGGGAACCGAAACGCTCGTCGATATCGCGAAAATCGCTCACCGCGTAGCCGCCGTCCGAGGCGTTGCGCGGGCACTTCAGCATCGGCATCAGATGCAACATGTTGACACCCAGCTCCTGCAGATAGGGGAGGCGCTCGGCAACCCCCTCCAGATTGCGCGCAAATCCATCCGCATAGATGGCCATACCCACCCACTCCTGGCTCAGAAACCAGCTGTGGTCGAGCTCGCGCTCGGTGTCCCGCTGCCGCAGCCGCTTGTTGCGGGTGATATATTTCGACGCCAGAACCTCGACCAGACGCAGCATCTTCTGCTCGAAGTCGTCACGCCCGCCGTAAAGGTAGTGAAACAGCGAGTGAATGGCGTAGAAGTTGGCGCCGAGACGAGTGTAGAAGTGGCGCAGATCGCGTTCGCTGATCTCCGGTTTGAGCTGATCGAGTATTCCGTTCAGCAGAGAGTGGGCTACCTGTTCGTACATGGTCTGGATCTGTTTTCGGCTAATGCCTCAAGGAAGTCGCGGAGGTCGCGTCGGTAGTCGGCAGTTTATGCCATAGCCGGCGCGGTAGAAACCTCAATAAAGCGCTAACACTGGCTTGCAGCAAATAACCCGATGATCAAATTTGTTACAATGACGAAGGAACCGGGTTCTCTCACAGCCGCAGCAAGAAGAGGCACGCATGTCGCGAAGCACACCTACACCAAAGGGTCTCTATCTCTGTCTGATCAGCGTGCATGGACTGATCCGCGCGGACAATCTGGAGCTGGGTCGGGATGCGGATACCGGCGGACAGACCAAATACGTGGTTGAACTGGCCCGCGCCCTGGCCAAACACCCCGAGGTCGAACAGGTGGATCTCTTCACCAGGCGCATCTCGGCGGCGGATATCGACCCCGAGTACGGAGCGGAAATCGAAACGCTGGGCGGCTGTGCCCGCATCGTTCGGGTATTGGCCGGTCCGGAAACGGAGTATCTGCCGAAGGAGCAGCTGTGGGACCATCTCGACGCCTTCGCCGACAACATGCTTTCGTTCTTCCGCGAGTCGGGGCGTGAACCTGACATCATCCACAGCCACTACGCCGACGCCGGTTATGTCGGCACCCGCCTGGCGCACTTTCTCGGCGTACCGCTGATCCATACCGGCCACTCGCTCGGAAGGGTCAAACGACGCCGGCTGCTCGCGACCGGGCTCTCGTCCGACGAGATAGACAAGCGCTACAACATGTCCCGCCGAATCGAAGCGGAAGAGGCGACACTGGCCGCAGCCGATCGGGTGATCACCAGCACCCACCAGGAGATCGAGGAGCAGTACGAACTCTATGATCACTACCAGCCGGAGCAGATGCGCATCGTTCCCCCCGGCACCGACCTGCTGGCATTCCGCCCACCGCAGGGCAGCGAGTGGCAGACACCGATCGGCGCTGAAATACGGCGTTTTCTGCGTGATCCGGAAAAGCCGTTGATTCTGGCGCTGTCGCGCCCCGATCCACGCAAGAATATCGGCGCGTTGCTGGAAGCCTATGGCGCATCACCGCTGTTGCAGGAGCTGGCCAACCTGCTGGTTGTGGCCGGCAATCGCGACGACATCGCCGACATGGACGAGGGTGCCCAGGAGGTGCTCAACGATCTGCTCAGGACCATCGATCGCCACGATCTTTATGGCAAGGTTGCCTACCCCAAGCACCATCGCGCCGACGAGGTTCCGATTATCTACCGCATCGCCAGCCTCTCCAAGGGCGTATTCGTCAATCCGGCGCTCACCGAGCCGTTCGGACTGACCCTGATCGAAGCCGCCGCCAGCGGCCTGCCAATCGTAGCGACCGAGGATGGCGGCCCGCGTGACATCATCGGCAACTGCCACAATGGTATGCTGATCGACCCGCTGGACAGCGAATCGATCGCAGCGGCTCTGATCAACATGCTGGAGGATGCGGCGGCCCGTGGCGGGCACGCGCAGGCGGGACTCACCGGCGTGCGCGAGCACTACTCATGGGAGGCACACGCCAACCGCTACCTGCGGCTGGTACGGCCGCTGGCTGACAAGAGCGAGGTGGTTGAGCGCACACCGTTGAGCAGGCGGCCGATGCTCTACCATGACCGCGCCATCTTTACCGATCTCGACCAGAACCTGCTGGGGAATCCATCGATGCTCCCGCGCTTCGTCGAGGTGCTGCGCAACAACCGGCGCTGCGCGACCTTTGGCATCGCCACTGGCCGACGCCTCGACTCGGCGCTCAAGATTCTGCGTAAACATCGTATCCCGGAACCCGACGTGCTGATCACCAGTGGCGGCACGGCCATCCACTACGCGCCCGACCTAACCGCGGACACCTACTGGAAGCAGCATATCGACCACAACTGGACACCCCACGTCGTGCGCCGTGTACTGGCAGACCTGCCGGGCGTGCAGATGCAGCCCAAATCGGAACAGAGCCACTTCAAGATCAGCTACTACTACGACCCGAGGATCGCGCCTGATCTCGAGGAGATCAACCGCCTGCTCTACCATGAAGATCTGGCGGTCAATACGACCGTCTCCTTCGGTCAGTTCCTCGACGTGCTGCCGTTGCGTGCCTCCAAAGGCTCGGCGCTGCGCTACGTGGCCGACCTCTGGGGCATCCCGGTGGAACAGATTCTGGTCGCAGGCGGCTCGGGAGCAGACGAGGATATGATGCGCGGCAACACACTCGCGGTGGTGGTTGCCAACCGCCACCACGAGGAGTTGTCCCATCTGGTCGATGCCGAACGCATCTACTACTCCAAGCGGACCCATGCCGAAGGGATACTTGAGGCGATCGACCATTTCGACTTCTTCCGCAGCTGCAACATTCCGCGAGACGCCGAAACCACATGAGCTACACCCGCCTGCTGCTCTGCACAGACCTCGATCGCACCCTGCTGCCCAACGGACCGCAGCCCGAATCTCCGCTTGCACGTGAGCGCTTCGCCCGGCTGGCCTCACATGACGGGATTATTCTTGCCTACGTGACCGGGCGTCATCTGGGGCTGGTGGAGCAGGCGATCTACACCTATAAGCTGCCGACACCGCGCTTCGCAATCACCGACGTTGGCACCAGAATTCATATCCGCGAGCAAACGCGGTGGCGCAACTGGGATGCCTGGACGGAAGAGATCGCTGTGGATTGGAACGGCCAGAATCACGCATCGCTGCGCCAACTGTTCGACGACCTCAAGCCGCTGCGCCTGCAGGAGACACCCAAGCAGAGCCAATACAAGCTCAGCTACTACCTGCCAGTGCAGACCGACCATCGCAAGCTCCAGCTTGAGATGCAGCAGCGTCTGCAGCAGCACGAAATCTGTGCCAGTCTCGTATGGAGCGTCGACGAACCGGCCGGTATAGGCCTGCTCGACGTGCTGCCGCGCCGTGCCACCAAACTACACGCTGTGGAATTTCTACGCCGGCAGTTGGGTTTCACGCACCAGCAGACGCTCTTTGCCGGCGATAGCGGTAACGACCTCGAAGTGCTGGCCAGTCCGATTCCGGCGGTGCTCGTCGCCAATGCCACCGAGGAGGTGAAAGCGGAGGCGCTGCGCTGCGCGGCAATCGCCAATCACGCAGCGACACTCTACCTGGCGAGGGGCGGGCTCCACGGCATGAACGGCAACTACAGCGCCGGCATACTCGAAGGTGTCGCACACTACCATCCAACACTGAAATCCTGGGCTGAATGAGCATGAACAGCGACGAATCAAAACACGGCAAGCATCCGGTTATATTCGGTGAAGTACTCTTCGACCGCTTTCCCGATGGCCACGCGGTACTTGGTGGCGCGCCCTTCAACGTCGCCTGGCACCTTCAGGCATTCGGTCAATCGCCGCTGCTGGTATCTCGGGTTGGTGACGACCCGCTCGGCAGAGAGATCCGCAATGCCATGGTCGACTGGGGTATGACCACCGCCGGGCTGCAGCTCGACTCCGCCCACGCGACCGGTACAGTGGAGGTGAGTTTCTCCGCCGGTGAACCGCACTATGATATCGTCGACAATCGCGCCTACGACTTCATCGACGCCACTGCGCTGCCCCCGATGCGCGAGATCGCGCTGCTCTATCACGGCTCGTTGGCGCTGCGCGGCGCGCACAACAGGAGGAGCCTTTCGCATCTGCTGGCACAAACTGCGGCGCCCAGATTCGTGGACGTCAATCTGCGCCCCCCCTGGTGGCAGGCGGGCCGGATCGCGGAACTGATCAGTGGCGCAAGTTGGCTCAAGCTCAACAGCGACGAGCTGGCGCTGCTGGCACCCAGCCGGGATAACCCGGTCGATGACCTGCGCCACGACTACGATCTGCAGGGAATACTCCTTACCCGTGGTGAGCAGGGCGCGGACTTGGTGTTGGGAGAGGAGCGCCTGACCGTCGCCCCGGAGCTAAACGAATCCCTGATCGACACCGTCGGCGCGGGCGACGCCTTCACCAGCGTCTTCCTTCTCGGTCTCCTAAACGGCTGGCCACACCAGACCACGCTGCAACGGGCGCAATCCTTCGCCAGCGCGATCGTCGGCGTGCGCGGTGCCACCGTCTCCGATCGGGAGTTCTACCGCTGCTTCAGCGCACGCTGGGGGATTTAAGCCGTCAGGACTCCAGCACCATGTCCCAGTCTTTCCACACCGGATCGAAACCCTGGGCGCGGATCATCGCCGCCACTTCGGCCGGCGAGCGCTCGTCATTGATCTGGAACTGCTCCAGGGCGTCGTCCTGCAAGGTGTAGCCACCGGGTTCGGTCTTAGAGCCGGCACTCATCGAGGTGATACCAAGCTTCAACAGGTGGTCGCGCAGCGCCGGGCTCTCACGCGTCGACAGCGAGATCTCTGCATTTTCGTTGTAGATACGATAAGCGCAGATCAGCTGCACGAAGTCGCGGTCGCTGACGGTCACATTCGGCGGTTGGCAGCCCGCAGCCGGACGCAGCCTCGGCAGTGAGATCGAATACTTGGTGCGCCAGTAGCGGCGTTCCAGATAACTCAGGTGCAGCGCGACGAAAGCCGAGTCGATCCGCCAGTCCTCAAGCCCCAGCAGCGCGGCGAGGCCGATGCGGTGGATGCCGGCCCGGCCCAGCCTGTCCGGCGTCTCCAGCCGGTAGGCCATATTTCCCTTCTTGCCCTTCGGATGATAGCTCTTGTAGGTATCGCGGTTATAGGTCTCCTGGTAGATCAGGACGCTGTTGAGACCACGCCGAATCAGCCGCTCGTATTCGGCCTGATCGAGCGCCTGCACCTCCATCGTGATGCTGGCGAAATGAGGGCGAAGCCACTCCAGCACCTGTTCGAAGTAGTCAACGCCGACTTTGCGGCCCGCCTCGCCGGTGACCAACAAAATGTGCTCGAAACCCTCTGCCTTGATCTGTGCCACCTCCTGCAGCAACTGCTCCCGGTCCAGCGTCAGTCGCTCGAGACGGTTATCGACGCTGAAGCCGCAGTAGGTGCAGATATTGTGGCACTCGTTGGAGAGGTAGAGTGGAATATAGAGTTGGGTGGTGTTACCAAAGCGCTTGCGTGTCAGCCGGTAGCTGAGCTGCGCCATCGCCTCCAGATGCGGCTCGGCGGCGGGCGAGACCAGCGCGCAGAAATCGTCCAAATCGCGGCGCCCGCTGCGGAACAGCGCGCGCTCGACGTCAGCGCCCTGCTTGCCGTAGATGCGTTCGCCCATGGCGGCCCAGCCGTTGCGCTCGAACTCCTGCAGAAAACTCATGATCCGATCCCGCTAGTTGCCGAGAAACGCTGTCAGCGGACTGCTCGCTTCGGCGCGCTTGCTGACCACGCCCATGCGTGCCTCGTAGGCCATACGGCCGGCGTGAACAGCCAGCCGGAACGCCTGCGCCATCGCCACCGGATCACCGGCCACGGCGATGGCGGTATTGACCAGCACCGCATCCGCGCCCATCTCCATCGCCTCCGCCGCCTGCGACGGCGCGCCGATGCCGGCGTCGACCACCACCGGCACATGGCTCTGTTCGATGATGATCTCCAGCATCGCCCTGGTCTGCAGCCCCTGGTTGGTGCCGATCGGCGCGCCCAGCGGCATCACCGCCGCGGCACCGGCCTCCTCCAACCGCTTGCACAACACCGGGTCGGCGTTGATATAGGCCATCACCTGAAACCCCTCCCCGGCAAGCTGTTCGGTCGCCAGCAGGGTCTCTATAGGATCCGGCAGCAGGTACCGCGGATCTGGGTGGATCTCCAGCTTCAGCCAGTCGGTCTGCAGCGACTCGCGCGCCAGCTGCGCAGCCAGCACCGCCTCCTTGGCAGTACGCACGCCAGAGGTGTTCGGCAGTAGATGGACGCCCGGCACTTGCAGGTGCTCGATCACATCGTCCTGCTGCTCATGCAGGTGCACGCGCCGCAGCGCCACGGTGACGAGTTCGGTGCCGGAGGCCTCCACCGCTTCCCGCATCAGCGCATAGGAGCCGAATTTTCCGGTTCCCAGAAAGAGCCGGGAATCGTAGTCGCGATCGCCCACGCGCAAGGGTTGGGTCTCTCTGAATTGGTTGCTTCCGGTATCCGGAAGTTGGCAGGGGATCATCGTCTCAGCCTCCCTGGATCGGCGCGATCAAAAGCACCCGATCGTTGTCGTTCAGGCGGTGGTCCGGCCAGTCGCCACGGCGCACCACCCGGTCGTTGACCGCGATCGCGATGCGCTCGGCGTCCCGCATCGCGAGCTGTTCGAGCAACGCGACCAACGTCTCTCCCCGCTCGAGAGAGAATTCGTCGTCGTTCAGTAGAATCCGCACTTCAGGCCTCTTTATAGATCTCGCTGCCACCCGCGGTGAATTCGCGTGACTTCTCCGCCATCCCCTCGACCACCGCCACGTCGATGTTGCCGATACCCTTCTGAGCAGCGTACTCGCGAACATCCTGGGAGATCTTCATCGAGCAGAACTTTGGACCGCACATGGAACAGAAGTGTGCCACCTTGGCCGACTCTTTCGGCAGCGTCTCGTCGTGGTACTCGCGCGCCCGTTCGGGATCCAGGCCGAGATTGAACTGATCCTCCCAGCGGAACTCGAAGCGCGCCTTGGACATCGCGTTGTCGCGGATCTGCGCACCGGGATGCCCCTTGGCGAGATCGGCAGCATGCGCGGCGATCTTGTAGGTGATGATGCCCTCGCGCACATCCTCCTTGTTGGGCAGCCCCAGGTGCTCCTTCGGCGTCACATAGCAAAGCATCGCGCAGCCGTACCAGCCGATCTGCGCAGCGCCTATGCCGGAGGTGATGTGGTCGTAGCCCGGGGCGATATCGGTCACCAGCGGGCCGAGGGTGTAAAAGGGCGCCTCGTAGCAATCCCGCAGTTCCTTGTCCATGTTCTCCTTG